>NZ_RYYM01000179.1:0-200 GCF_004379075.1 Campylobacter sp. US25a | reverse complement strand
AACCAATTGTTCCCAAGTCTTAGCACCTGCTTTTTTTAAGATTGTTTTATTTTTATTTATCCCAAAAGAAATAGCTTTATCTAATGGAGTATTAGGTTTAAAATAATTGATTTTATCATCTTTAATTTCATTGATAGTGCAATTAGCAGCATTGACATCAGCTCCATATTTGATCAAAATTTCCAAACAAGTTCCAATAG
>NZ_RYYM01000017.1:0-15505 GCF_004379075.1 Campylobacter sp. US25a | reverse complement strand
TAAAGAAAGTCTTATCAAGACTGATTGAAGCTTAAAAGAAAAAAAATGCTTGTATTTTATTTGCTTAGTATTTGAAGTGCTATCATTAATATTTAAAGCACTTTCATGATTAATACCTAGATATTTTATATAAGTGATAATTCCCTTATAGTTTTTTACTTCATTGTTATCAAAGTTTAAGGTATTATTCTCATAAGGATTATGGATACTTAAAATAGCTTCTTGATCGATTAAAACATTAGGATGAAAATTAAAAGTTGTAGGGGTGCTTAGATGAGATGAAGCATTGGTTAAAGTATTTAAAGAAAATAAATCTTGTTCTAAACTTTCAAAAAAACCTTCACATTCTATAGAAAAAAAGTTCTTCAAGACTTTCTTTGATGAGGGCTTTAGTGATTTTAAAGGGTAGGGGATTTGAAGTAGAATTTGATATATCAAGACTCATATAAGAATTAAGGGACATTGAAGATCCTTTTGGGTTTGTTGATGATTAATAGCCTATAAGCTTATGTGATTTATTTTAGCATAAAGTGGGTAAAATAAAGTTTATTTTAGGGTATGGTTTATGGGTGAAGAGAGATTGTGATTTTTTTAAACATATTTTTGTGTTAGCTTATTCACATAGTTTCATATATACTATTGTATATTTTTTTTGCGTATTACCTAAAATTTTTGCCCAACCAAGTTTGGCAGTATTTTCATCTCCTAACACAAACTTCATTTCTGAAGAATAGTTGATTTTAAGATATAAATCAACACAAAATTCATTATTTGTTAAAAACATTATACTATTTTTTAAATCATCGTGTTTGGTTCCATTGGGCATAAATTTAACCGCTTCTTGATATGAAATATCCTTTATATAGATCGCTATTTTGTTTTGATAAGAGGTAAATTTATCACCTAGTATGAAATTACTCCCCAAGGCATGATTTTTTACGCCCAGTTTATTTCTTTGAGTATCAGAGATTAAAATTTGGTGAGGCAAATTTTCAATGATTGATAATTTGTCTTTTAGTTTAAAATTAACTTGCAAAACTCTTTCTATATATGTTTTTGGACGTCTTAAGCTCAATAATAAAGGTGCAAATGGTAAATATTTTTTTGCAATATCGTATTCTTTAATTCCTAATATATTAAATAAAATTTGAGAAATAGAGTCTTTAAAATTATCATTAAAAGATCTTGGATAATTTTTTAAGCCAATAACATCGAAAAATATCCAAAGTAAATAGTGATTAAAAAAATCAAAAAATAAAGTCCAACCTTGTTCTCCATCTTCATTTCTGGATAATTTATCTAACATAAATGAAGGAAGTTGTGAGGAAACTCCATGTAAGCCCATAAAATTTACAAATAATTCTATAAATGATTGATCTGAAAAAATAATTTTTTCTAAATCTTTATTTGGATGCTTTAAACTTTTATTGGTTCTTAAAAATATATTTTTTTTCCCATAATTTTTTTCTAGCTTTCTTATAAGTTTAAAAAAACTATATGAAGTTGGATCATTCATATTAAAGCTTTTTTTCCAAAAGAAGCAGGATAATGCAGAATTTCTTTTGAATCAAGACATTTTATCTTTAATTCACAAAAGGAATTAATGCTAGCAAAAGATGCTAAAAATTTGGATATAACTAATCCTAGTAAATAGACTTCACCTAAAGTATAAAACTTAGAATCCTTAATACTAAAAATAGCCACTGTTCCTTTTTTTGTAATATTTTCATCAATTAGATAAGTGCTTTTGCTTTGAATATCAACTATAGATTCTTTTAAAAGTTCATAAGATTTCCAATTTAACTGATTATCTAAAAAACTATAGCTTTCTAATACACCAAAAAAAGCTTTTCTACTTAATATGGTTTGATAAGAAAAAGATAATACAGAAACAAGTTTCCACAATAAATTGCCATCAACGCTGCATCTTCTCGCTTCACTTGGAATTTCGATATTTTTAGTATCAACACCTTTTAAATTACAATTATTAATATCTCCTATTTTTAATCTTGAAGGCAGATCTCCATTGGAGCATAAAAGATCAATGCTTATAGTTTCATCCATTAAATAAGAGGAGAAAAAGGAAATTTCGCTAAATACTTCTCCTTTAGAATTCTTTTTAGTATTTATGCTATAAAAGTCTTTTTGATTATCTTTTAAAAATTCAAAACGTTCAAAACTCTTATAGTTTTTTAATAATCTTTTACCCCCTTCGCTATTGTGTGCTTTAACTTGCAATGTTTGTATAATCTCATAAGCTTTAGGTTGGCTTCTATCAACAAAAATTCGATAACTATCTTTTTTATGATTATTTATAAGAGGTTCTGCGCTTTTTGCAAAGATATTGATAATAGGCGTCATACTTAAAGAAAACAATTCTTTTCTAAATATGCAATTTGCAGGAAATGGTTTAGAGAATTTAAATTCAATATTAATTGTTCTTCCTTGGCAATTATTTAAAATATCTAAGTTATTAATTCTTAGAAAATTAAATTTATGGGGCATAAAAAAATATTCCCTTAACAAAGAAAAAGCTTCAAAGCCTAAATCATTATAAGATAAACTACTTTCATCTGGATTTAATCCTATTTTTTCAATATCGTAAGTATTAAGAAAAAATTCTTCATCAGTTTCCAAACATTGAATTTTTAATTCTTTCAAATAAGAATGTATATATAATAATAAAGTAGTAGACATGTAAGTATCGTTACCTAAATATAAATTAATTTTTTCTAAGCCCAAATCACTTATTTTTGTTTCTGCTTTATCTATTTGTAATTTTAAATTAAAAGTATAGTCTTGGTTTTTACTTGATGCAAAAACCTCATTTATCGAAATAGGGTAAAGATAGACATCATAAACAGTTTTAAATTCACAAATGCATTTATCTATAGGTTTTGATTTAACAACGGTTCCTTTTGGAATAGTAAGTTTATTTTCTTTGCTATTTTGTTCAAGTTTAAATTCTTGCATACATAATGAGGGTATGGGATTTGTATAGTTTGGAGAAACTATATTGATTAAAGATTCTGCAATATGCGGGATATTTTCATCAAGTTCTTGGTGAATTTTAGAACTTAGGATGGCTAAATTTTCAATAATTCTTTCTACATCGGGATCTTTGCTATTGTAAGCTAAAAATGGAGCTAGTTTTGGATAATTTTTTACAAAATGTTCCCTAGTTTCATATAGATATTCAAGCTCTTTTTGATAATAAAAGATATTATCTTTCATTTAACCTCACAATATCTATTATTTTTAAAAATAATTTCTATACTAAATTCCTTAAAACGATCCTCTTGAAAAAAACATTTTACAATAAAAGAAAGTTGCCAAGGGCTTAAGCTATTATCATAAGTAATAGAAACAACTCGTATTCTTTTTTCATAACTATCAATTAACTTTCTTATTTCCTTAGCCATTGATATGCATAATTCGCTAGAACTAAGATTAATGTCAGTCATATTTGGCATCCCTAAATCTTTCGCGGTATAACAGTCATTAATCTTAGAGTTGAGCAAAACTTTTATATTATTCTTTACATCCTCAAAATCATTTTGATAGAAAGGAACATGAGTATTTTGATCATCTAGCTCATGTATTAACTTATCGAGTAGAGACATTATTCTTTATCTAATTTTCCTACTAAAGAAAGTTCAAAATTACCACCCATATATTTAAAATGAGGTCGGACGCTTAGTCCTATTTTATACCATCCTGGCTCTCCTGGTATATCATCAACTTTCACTTGTGCTGCTCTGAATGGACGACGACTTCTTACTTCAGAAGGTGGATTTTCTTGATCGGAAATATATTGTCTAATCCATTCATTAAGACCATTTTCGATATCGCTTCTTTCTTTCCAGCTCCCTATTTCTTCTCGTTGTAAAACCTTTAAATAGTGCGCCAATCTTGAAATTAAAAAGATATATGGAAGCTGAGTTCCTAGTCTATAATTTGTTTCAGCTTCTTTACCTTCTGGGGTATTTTGAAATATCTTTGGTTTTAATGGAGAATTTGCTGAAAAAAATGCTGCATTATTACTATCTCTTCTTAATGTTAAAGTTATAAAACCTGCTTCAGCAAGTTCATACTCTCTCCTATCTGTAATCAAAACTTCTGTAGGTATTTTTGATTGTATAGTTCCAAAATTTTCATAAAGATAAGTAGGCAGATCCTTAACAGTCCCTCCACTTTTTGGTCCTATAATATTTCCACACCATCTATATTTAGCAAAGCTTTCTGTTAATCTTGTGCAAAAAGTATACGAAGAATTAGCCCACAATAAATGATTATGCGAAGCATGAACATTTTCTTTATAGTTAAAGCTTTTAATAGGGTTTTCTTCAGGATCATAAGGGCTTCTTGCTAAAAATCTTGTCACTAGTAAGCCTGTATATTTAGAGTCTTCATTTTCTCTAAAAGTTCTCCACCTTGTATATTGAGGACCTTCTAGCAAACCTTGCAAATCTTGAATATTCGCAAGTTCAGAATAATCATCAAGCCCAAAAAATTTTGGTCCAAAAGATGTTAAAAAGGGAGAATGACTCATAGCCGCAATACTAGCCATTTTATTTAAAAAAGTCATATCAGGACTTGCTGATCCAAGTTGATAATCTCCAATGATTGCTCCTACAGGCTCTCCTCCAAATTGTCCATATTCTGAAGAATATATATTTTTATAAACAACGCTTTGTGTTATATCTGGATTGTTTTCAAAATCCTCTAAGGCTTCTTCTTTTGTTATATCAAATAGGTCGATTTTTATATTTTCATTAAAATCAGTTCTTTCAACCAGAAATCTAAGTCCACGCCAAGTAGATTCAAGTTTTTGAAATTCTTCATTATGTAAAACTTCATCCATTTGTTTTGAGAGTAAATGGTCAATATGGGCTATCATTTCATCAAGTACAAATTTATTGATTTTTTCTTCGGCATTATCGCTTTTTACAATTTCTGAAATAAATTCAGCAACACCTCTTTTGGCAATACTATAACTTTCATCAGTTTTAGAGTATTTGCTTTTCTCCATAATTTGTTCAATAATTGGCGTATCAATTACTTTGGTATTTGCCATTTTAATTTCCTTGCTCTTCTTGTTTAATTTCTAAAAGTAACTTTTCTTTAGTTTTTTCATTTTTTAACGCTTCTAAAACAGCTTTTCTAAAATCAGGAATATTACCCATAGGACCTTTTAAAGCCATTAAAGCTTCTCTTAGCTGCAATAATTTGTTTAACTCAGGTATTTGTTTAGCTAAGCTATCTGGAGAAAAATCCTTCATACTAGCAATATTGAGCTTAACATCAAGCTCTTCAGCTCCTGTTCCAAGAGTATTTTTTACGCTAAAACTCGTTGTTATATTGAGTTTTCTCATAACTTGATCAAAATTGATCTTGTTAATTTGCAAAATTTCTCTTTCTTCTAAGGGGGTTTCGTTTTTTCCTTTTAAATTTGCCATTACCATTAATTTTAACGGCAGCTCCACATCCTCATTTTGTCCATTAGTTTTAGCTTTATATGTAATATTAATTCGTTCCTTTGGAGCATGAGATCCATCTGACATTTTAAATCCTTAAAAATAAAAATTTTAGCTTAATTATTATATTAAAATTTGCTAAATTTAATCTTGCATCATTTAATTTTATTTTTTGCGTTTTCATATTCTTCGGCTAGATAATCTTTTAGTAGAGTTTTTTCCATTAACTCTACTAAGTATATATTTAAAATTTTAGAGTTCTTTTTCATTCCTTTTGATTCAAAAATTTTTACCATATCTAGCAAGGAATTAATATTATTCATAATAGAATTATTAAAATTTTCTTTATCAATATTCATCAGCATTTGCTCAAAATCTTGTAATGTATGTTCTTTGTCAGTTTTTTTACTTGAAAAAAAACTTTTTTTATTTTCTTTGGATTTAACAAAATATTTATAAACTTCTTCTTTGCAGATAAAATCACCATTTTGAAAACGGAGAAGTTCAATAGTATCAAATTTAGAAATAAAATCACTTGTTAATATTATAAGAATGTCTAATTGTTTATTTTTTTTCTTTTTTTCTAAAAAATCACAAAAGAGTTGTACACCCTCTATCCAAAAAGGATTTAAAATAAGTTCATGCATAAAACATTTAATATGTTCTATATCATTTTCTTTATCAGAAAGTAATATGCGAATTATATCTGCATCAGGTTTTCTTATTTTAGTAATTTTTTCATTATTACATTCAGGCAAACACCTGATTTTTCCCCACATTGCTTGGGTGAATAAAGCGTAGATATTGAGATTATTTTCATCCTCTTCCAAAAGCTCAAATGCAAGTTTTTGATAAAAATTTTTATATTCTCTCTCGTTTAAAGAGTTAATATTATCGCTTCTAATGTTTACAGATACTTGAGTTACAGGAGATTTTGGAAGTTGTGGTGCAACTTGAGCAATTTCAATTTTTGCAAAATTGCAAGATAGTAAATTTTCAAATTCGGAAAATAAAGTAATAAATTGATTAACAATCTCAGATGATATAAGCACTTTTGTTTTATTGTATTCTTGAATAAAATTTTGAATAAAATTTTGAATTTTTCGCTTTTGAGCTAATATATAAGCATTATTTTCATCTATAAGTTTTTTTAAATGTTGAAAAAGAAGCAAAAGCTTTTCAAAGCATTCTTCATTGTTTAAATTAAAACACGATAAAAGAAAATAGTTGCAAATTTTAAAATCTAAAGAATGATTTAATAATATAAACTGAGAATATTGATAAACTTTATCCCAAGAAATATTTTCATGGTTTAAAGTCTTATATTTTGACATCTCATCTTCAAGTAACTGAAATTCTTGTAGTTCATCTAAATTATTTTTCAATTGATCACAAAAATACATTTAATTCCTCCAAAAATTTGCCTCATTATAATTAAATTTTAAAAAATATTATGTTAATTTTTTAAAAAATTTACTCAATTAATCATAAATTATATATTCTAAGATAGAAAGGATACTTTAGTTTCATGTTTTGTAAAAAAAGCTTATTTTTTTTATTGCCACTATTCTTTTGCGCTTGCTCAAGTGTTGTTAGTGTTAAGATAAATAATGTAGAGAATTCCAATCTTAATAATAGACATGATGATGTTCCTGTTACGGCTATTGTATATCAACTTAAGGATATTAAAAAATTTGAAGAAGCAAGTGATATAGATTTGGCTACTAGAGAAGAGGGGGTACTAGGCAAGGATAAACTTGATTCTATTAAAACGCAAATTGCACCTAAAGACAATATTATCGCGGTTAAAGTAGATGAAGAAGAGGTTCCTTATGTAGGCATTCTTGTATTATTTGCAAATAATACAAAAAAAACAACAAAAATATGGGCAAAGACCGAAGATGCAAATGGGTTTGGGAAGAATAAGTATTTAAAATTTGAAATATCCAAAGAAGGTATCAAAAGAATTAAATAGGAATAATATGGCAAATAAATTAAAAGTTGCTTGGTTTGATGGACTTAATATTGGACAAACCCATTTTGAGCAGCAAGAAAGATTTTTTAATAGAAATATAGATCTTAAAACTATAAATATATATAGTAATTTATATGGAATAATAGACTTGGAATTTTCTCAAGAGATGTTATTGCAAGGAAAAATTGCACTTTCTAAAATTTCAGGTATCGCACAAGATGGAAGCATTTTTAATGCACCTGAGCAAGATTTGTTGCCTGAGCCTATTGAAATCAATTATGAATCTTTAATTGATTCAGTTGTGGTATTAAAAATTCCTATCGGAGTTACTGATATTGCTGATTTATCTTTAAGAAATACTTTTCCAAATTCAAAGTTTATATGTCTTAGAAATAGTATTGCTTTAAGAAATTATGATGATTCAAAATCTAATGCAATGGACAAAATTGAAGATGAGTACGAACTTGAAAATCTGACTTTTACACAAGAGAAAAAAGATTTACTTCTTGCTAGTTTAAGACTAAAACTTGGCATTTTAGGTAATTCAACTCCTGATGAACTTGAATTACCAATTGCAAAAATTAAAAATATTGATATCAATAAAAAAATTGAATTAGAAAGTGATTTTATACCCACTTGCTTAAATATCAGCAAAATATCTACCATAAGATCCTTTTTGGAAGAAATTATTTTTTCAATCAATCAACATAAAAAAGTTCTATCTAATGTTTTTAAAGGAATCGATCAAACAAAAAATACATTGGATTTTAGCACTTTTTTATCCCTTAATCTTTTAAAAAAATGGTATTTAATATTTTCACATCTATTAAAAAAAGATAAAATACATCCTGAATTTTTATACGAAAAATTTTTAGAATTTCAAGGAGAGCTTGCAGCTTTTAGCAACGAAGAATCTTTTTTAGATTTTATTCCTTATAAACACGATAATCTTTATAATACTTTTTTAAATATGATGAATAATCTAAGATTGTTATTTTCTAAAATCACAAGCCCTAAATATTTTATAGCTAAGACCAGTATTAATGGCAATGGTTTTTATGATTTTATTTTTGATAATTCGGGAATTTTAGAAGAAAGTGAAATTTATTTCGCAATTCGTGCAGATGTTACTACAGAATATCTACTTAATAATTTTAAAATTCAAAGCAAGATACATACTCAAAGTAAAATTAAAAATATAGTCGCAACTCAGCTTGAGGGCTTAAATGTAGATCAAGTACCTAATGTTCCATCTAGCATTCCTTATTTAAATGGTTATGTTTATTATAAATTAGATAAAAGAGATCAACTGTTTAAAGATTTTAAAAATGAAAGTATCATTAGTATGTACTTGACCAACAATATAAAAAACCCTGATATTATAATGTGGGCGGTATTTCAATGAAAGAAATAAATGAAGAAAAAAAGGCATTAAGCTTACTTCTTGATTCAGATTTTGATGGTTTAAAAAACAATAAAATTATTGATTATTCTTTGGAGTTGCTTTTGCTTTCTTATAGACTTTCAAAAATAAGCTCTATGGATACAAGCAATATTAATCAACTTAGAGAAACATTGATTAATAAAATTTTAGATATAACCGCTAAATTAAGTATATGTAAAGAATATGATGAAAAAGAAATTATTAAATTCAAATATTGTCTTTGTGTCTTTATAGATGAAAGCTTAATGAAAAATGAACTTTTTATTAATTTTTGGGCTCACAATACTCTAACTGTAAGGTTATTTGATGAAACTTTAGGTGGAAATAATTTTTATGATATTGCATCATCTTGGATTAATAATCCTTTTAAGTTTAAAGATTTTTTGGAATTTATTTATGCTTGTTTGATTCTTGGTTATAAAGGAAAATATAATGAGACTAAGGATAGAGATGAAAAAATAATTCATTTTTGCAATAATATTGCCACATCTTTAAAACCGGTTTATAAGATAGAAGAAGAGTTAGCTTTTAATAAAGCATACAAAATTGGTTTAGAAGAAAATATTTGGCAAAAATTTATAAGATTGTATTTTAAAAAACTTATTATCGTTGTGCCAGTATTGATTATATTAGGAGTATTAAGCTATTCAATTTTCAATTTAGAAACTAATAATCTTAAAGTGGATAATAATATATCCGTATTGATAAAAAATTTAACACATATAGAATAAATATACTAAATTTTTAAATATCAATTTATTTGTTATGAGTAAAATTAAATAAAAATTGTTTTACTGCTAGAATAAAAATCAAATGTAAAACCTATAAAAGGATAAAAATAATATAAAAACAAGCTTTAATTATGCAAATTATTAGTACAAATAAGTATAAGGTCGTATCATAATTATGCCATGGATATAATTCACGATACAATCCCAACTACAATTATGTATTTTAGTCAGGATTATTTAAGATAAATTATAATTAAGCTTTGCCCTCTCTCCAATCATCACTTCCGCTAGTTCCAGCAGCAGTATGTTCCCAAACTACTTTTCTATAACTCATTGAAACTTTTAAAAGCTCGGTTTTATCATGATTACTTGACTCTTGTGCATTTGGCATTATTAATTCAATATTTGTAATAATTGCATCTTCCAATTTTGTAGTAAAAAAATGTTCAGATCCGCCACTTGCTGCAGTTCTAAACCAATGAACTTCGACTGTTGGAAGTCTTTCTCCTTTGGTAAGTGCATTATATAACAAAGGCACGGACTTATTCAATGAGCAAGTAAAAGAAAAGGGCTTATGAACTCTTTGTCCAGAAGGTTGCCCACTTTGCTGATCAACGGGTACAGTTACGATATGAGATACCTCTTGCGCCATGATTTCATCTTCATGACCTGATTTATATCTATTGCCAATACTCGCTTCAGTAGATGCACCACTTGAAATCAAACCTTGTGTGGAACCTTCAATTCTTATAAACGCTGGTTCAGCCATAAAAAGAACCTCCTTTAATTTTTTTTAACATTCAAAATTGTATCATTTTAATCTTAATCTATATAAATTTTTGTAAAATATTTGTATATTGATATTAATATTTATTTGTTTTTACTTTAAATAAGGAATAACGATGTTTAAAAAAATATTTGATTTTATAAAATCAAGATTATTTATAACTGCTTTTTTACTTTGTTGTATTTTTCTTTTTAGTGTTTTATTTTGGTTTTGGGGTCCTTTAATAGCTTTTAACGACATATATATTTTTAGTAGCTCATTTTTAAGATTTAGTATTATCTTGATAATTTGGCTTATTGTTTTTTTATTTTTTTTATTAAAGCCTATTATAAATTTTATATCTTCTTTAAAAAGTGAAAAAAGATTAAAATTTAAAGACCTAAAAAAAGAAGCTGATGAGTTTATTTACAAATCTAAAAGAAACTTCTTTTTATCTCTTAAAGATGCCAAAGAAACATGGAAGAATGATTTAAAAACAAAAAATTTACCCTTAATTATCATCATAGGAAATGAAGGGGCTGGAAAAAGCACTTTTATCAATTATTCTAACATCGAATATCCACTTAGCGATAGTTTAGAGTCTTATAAAAAATTCCATAAGTCTACTAGAAATTTTGCACTTTATGTATCAAAAAAAGGCGCTTTGTTAGATACAGAAGGAAACTATTTTTCACAAGAAGAATTTTTTAAGCCTACAAGTAGCGATGAAATACCCGAAGATGATATAGATAAAAATAGAGATTTTTTAATTAAAAAAAATATATGGAAAAAATTCCTTACTTTTCTCAATAAAAATTTTTTTCATAGCAAACTAAATGGAATTATTTTAGTTGTTGATACTGTCCTTTTCTTAAATAATCCTAAGGAGTATTCCAAAAATCTTATTAGATATCTAACAAAAAGAGTAAACGAATGTGAAAAAACTTTGAATTTAAAGTTGCCCATCTATATAGTTTTTTCAAAACTTGACTTGATGGAAGGCATGAAAGAGTATTTTGATATTTTCGATAAAAAAATTTCGGATAAAATTTTAGGATTATCTTTTGATAAAATCTTAAGTGAAGAATTTTTAAATAATGAATTTAAAGAATTAAGTGATTCATTATTATGCTCTTTAATGAGTAAAAATTCCCATATTTACAATATGGAAAATAAAAATAAAAGCTACTTATTTTTAAAACAATTTGATAATTTATTTGCATTAGCAAAGACTTTTATTTTGGAAGTACAAGAAGAAAATAAGCTTAAAAATAATTCTTATCTTAGAGGAGTTTATTTTGTTAGCGCCTATCAAGAAAATATTCCTAGAAATTTCTTACTCGATGCCATATGTGAGAAATATAACTGCAAAAAAGTATTATCAAAATCCAATATTATACATAATAAACAAAGCTATTTTGTTAAATCACTGCTCGAAGATTTAATTTTTACAGATTATTCTTTAAGCGCTATGAAATCTTATTCTAAAAAATTATCTTTTTTAATTATAATTTTAATCATAAGCTTTGGAACATATGCTATATCTTCTTATTTTATAAGTAAAAACAATAAAGAATTCGAAAAAAGCCAAAATACCTTAAGATCTTTACAATTGCTTCTTAAAGATCAAGATTATCAAAATTTAAATATTAAACAAAAAGCTGACTTCTTAATTGAATTGAGAAATATTTTAAATACTTATCCTGAACTTTGGCAAGATAATAATATATTTCAATATTTAAATCTAAATCTCTCATACAAAGGATTTAAAGAAGCTAAACAACTTTATTATAAACTGAATGAAGATGTGTTAAAAAATACTTTATTAAAAGAAATGGAATATACTTTACTTACCGATACAAATAAAGAAAATTTAATCAAAACATTATATATGTATAGATCTTTATTTGAACAAAAATATTTTAATAAAGAAATACTAAAAATTTGGATTAACGAGAATTGGAATACTTTAAGTAAGTATTCAATCTCTAAAGATGACTTTCTAGAAGGGGTGGATGAGCTTAAACAATTTAATCTTAAATCTTTTACAGAAGATGAAAACAGTATACATACAGGAAAAAGAAAACTTGAGAGTATAAGTAGAACTCAAAGAATTTACATTCTTCTTAATTTTTTAAATAGCGATAAACCTAAAGAAAAATATCTTATAAAAGAGGATTTAGGTTTTGCTGCAAATAGTGTATTTTCAAATAATTCTCAAATAACTTCTATAGATAAAATATATACAAAAGTTGGTATGATGGACTTTTTAAATGATTTAAATCAACAAGTTGACACCGCAATCAATATTGAATCTTGGATGCTAGATAACAATTTTAAAGAAAATAAAAACACTTTGACTATGGGTATTTTAAAATTATACTTAAGTGAATACCAAAATGCTTGGCAAAATCTACTCGCTTCATTGCAACCTGTTAGGTATAATACCAAAGAGGCAATGCTTAATGAGCTTAATATCTTATCAAAAAAAGAAAACCCTTTATATTCTTTGTTAAAAATTGTTAGTTCTAATACAAATTTAAATGATGCAGTTTTACTAACTCAAGCCTACAATTTAGGATTAAATGCTGGGGAAATTAGATCAAATTTTATTGGGGTAAGCAATGCTTTCACACAATATCATAAGCTAGTAAACAAAAATACACTTTTGAGTGTTGGTAATATAGAAGTGGGCAAAGGCACTGATGATGAAAAAATATTAGATATTCTTAATACAAGTATTACAAATATGTCCAATAAAATTATAGATTTTAGTTCTAATAATAACCAAAGCGCTGAAGAAAAAATTTCATATGCTCTTGGAGGCAATAAAGATGCCAATGATCCTTTTGCTGTATTTCAAATGAACATAAAAAAATTACCTAATGATTTAGAGAGATATTATAGTCAGCTTTCTAATTATTCGTGGAATTTTATAGAAAATCATGGTATTTCTTTATTTAATACTGCTTGGATTAATGAAGTGTATAATCCATTTGTTAATGATATTGCACCATATTATCCTTTTAATGATGAGAGTGTAGCAGATCTTAGTATGGATAGTTTTAAAACATTTTTTGGAAGAAATGGGACATTAAATAGTTTTTATAAAAAATACTTGAACAGTGTTTTAGTAAAAAGAAAAAATAACTATTCTGTCAATTCTCAATTTGCTTCAAAATTAAATTTCTCTAAAGAATTTTTAGATTTTATCACCAATGCAGGCAATCTCTCTAGTCTCATACTAAATGGTAATGATAATATAAAAGTTAATTTTACTATTCAAAGCCTTGATTTAAGTGCGGATTTTTCCTTTATAAAGCTTGGCTATGATAATAAAAATATCCAATACGATCATACTCTTAATCAAACCCTACAAATTGTAGCAGAAAAATTCAATAATGGAACAAGTTTAAATTTTACAGCCTATAACTACTCTAATCCTAATTTAAATTATACAAAATCATATAAAGGAGAATGGGCATGGTATAAGTTTATAAAAGATAATAAAAGTAATTCTATATACAGCATTATATTTAACAATAATAAAAACTTATATTTTGACTTTGAAATTATTAACGGTGCTAGTGAATTAAATAATATAGTTTATATTTTAAACAATCTTAAAATAGTAGAAAATATTACAGGGGTAAATAAACAATGATAGAAAAAGAAGAGATAGGAATTGCTATTGAGAATTATGACGAATGTATTAGTGGTTCTAAAACATTTGTATTTAACACAAAGGGTGGAACTATAGGAAGCGGTGATGATTGCACTTTTCGTATTCAAGATAAACTAGAACAAATCAAAAATACCCATGCCATAGTATCTTATGAAGAAGGATCTTTTACAATTGCGGCTTTTGAAGATTCTGACATTTATTATAATAAGTCCTTTTCTAGAATGCCAAGTGGCTATGAAATAATAATCAGCATAGGCGATATTTTTAAAATCGGTAATTTAGAATTTAGATTTGTGGATGCAAAAAGCATTGAAGCAAGCATTAAAGAAAATAAAAAATACTTAGAAGATATTGAAAAACGCAATCATTTTGATGAAATTGAAATTAAACCTAGAGGAAAAACAAGTATAAATTTTGACAAAAACAAAGAGTTAAAAGAGATTTTAGAAAATAATGATTATAAATTTATCGAAGAAGAAAAGGCAGATGATAGCTTTTTAAAAGAAATAATTCAAAAAAATCCAAATTCATTAGAATATGAAAATGTTTTAAAAAGTTTGGTAAAAAATTTAAAAGATATTAAAACAAAACAACAAAACTCTAAATTAAATAAAGATTATTCTTCTATTAGTATCAAAGATTTTGAAAGTATTATTAATAATATACCCTTAATCAAATCCACAAGATTGATCAATATTTTAGCCCTTAGCCTAATCGTAAAAGAATTATATACTCCAATATTTGAAGAAATGGAAGAAAATATGTTTATTAAATATATTGAAGCTGCCATACAAAACAATATCAAAGAAGATAAGATTCTTTTTGAAAATCTTACCATCAAAGCATTGGAAAAGTATATTAAAGATTTTGAGTGATTTTTACTCTTTTATATTATGCTCTTTAGCATAAGCTAGTATTTTAGCTCGAAGTTCTTGCGGAAAATTATATCTATAAATAGCAGGGATTCTTGGATCAAGGAGTTTGTCAAGCTTATGTCTTTTATAATACCATTCTAGTTTTTCAGGGGTAAAATATCTTGGTGCATTAGGATAGCCTTGAGGTGGGGTTAGGGCTGCTAGTTTGGCAGTTAAAATCATAGAATCTATTTTTAATTGCGCATCATTCCAATCATTTGGAATATCATAACCATAAGCATTAATCATACCATTAGAATACCCATCCATATAACGATCAAATTCTCTTCTGCTTTCATAAGTAGAATCTATATCTCTTGGATCTTTTATTTTGCCCTCAACTGTATCACTTCTTAAGGCTTTGTATATATCTCCAAATTCATCTTCAGAAATTTGATATTCGTTATAATCAATCACCCAATCTACTCCCATAATTTCATCTATAAAAGGAAGCATACCAAATTCATCAGGTTTTAAAGTCTTAGCTAAGGTTTTAATCTCTTGTTCTCTTAA
>NZ_RYYM01000178.1:0-201 GCF_004379075.1 Campylobacter sp. US25a | reverse complement strand
ATTACACTTTTTAGTATATTTTTTTCAACAATAAAAATTAAATTAATATTAAAAACCCTATAAAATAGTATTTTAAACAAACTCTTTTTTGTAGTTAAGTTGTAATAAAGTTGCACTCAAGTTTTAGTAAAAATAACATTAACTACATATTAACTACACTTTTACTTCAAAAAACATGCAAATTTTCACATTTTTGTAGTT
>NZ_RYYM01000177.1:0-201 GCF_004379075.1 Campylobacter sp. US25a | reverse complement strand
GCCACCCCTTTGCATTCTTGGATATTGCTTGGTGATCCTGAGTCTGTAAATTCTTTAGAAGTGGCTTTACAATTTGGTGCTGATGTAAATATGAGAAATATTAAAACAGAACATGAAGATAGTCATATCGATGCAGGAAAAACCCTTTTACATATAGCTGCAACATCTGAGGAAAAACCTATTGGAACTTGTTTGGAAATT
>NZ_RYYM01000176.1:0-202 GCF_004379075.1 Campylobacter sp. US25a | reverse complement strand
AAATCCAATATTATCTTATAAGTTGCATAAAAAGATAATTATATTTTTATAAAATTAAATAATAAAACAAAAATAAATACAATAAAAACATCCATCCCAATAATTTTAAAATTATCAGGATGAAATTTTAACAAGTAGGAGAGTAAACTAATTAAACTAAGGTATGATCTTTTATAAGATTACCAAAGATAATTAAACTGAG
>NZ_RYYM01000175.1:0-206 GCF_004379075.1 Campylobacter sp. US25a | reverse complement strand
AGTTAAAGTGTAGTGAAAGTGTAATAAAGTTGAACTCAAATTGTAGTTAAGTTGAAAATAATTGTAATAAAGTTGAACTCAAGTTGTAATTATGTTGTAGTAAAAGTGTAGTTAAGTTGAAATAAAAATTTACATAAACATAAACTATACTTGAAGTAAAGTTGTATTAATGTGTATCACATATTGAAATAAAATTACATATTGCT
>NZ_RYYM01000174.1:0-210 GCF_004379075.1 Campylobacter sp. US25a | reverse complement strand
TATTTAAATCACAAATATAATCTTGTAAAAATTCACTCAAATACATACTAGTAAATCCACTATTATAGCCAATTAGGGTGTTAATATACATTCCAATTCTAACTACATCAAAGCTATCAAACTTATGAATATCTTTTTTCAAAAAATCCTCTTCTAAACGAGTATTTAGAAAAAATAAAAAATCTTCAAAAACTTTAAATCTTTCCTTGT
>NZ_RYYM01000173.1:0-215 GCF_004379075.1 Campylobacter sp. US25a | reverse complement strand
TAAATCTTGTTTATAAGCATTTGATGAATGGGGATCGCAAGAATGAACATCAATAATATAATCTTGTATATTTTTTTTTGCATAGCAAATCCTTTAAAAAATAGTATAAATTTTTATTTTTAGAATGACTTAAAATCTTTTTTTAATTTTTATAAATATTAAGGATATTATTTTTTTATATTATGTTGATGATCTTTTTTATCAAAGTCATAAAA
>NZ_RYYM01000172.1:0-219 GCF_004379075.1 Campylobacter sp. US25a | reverse complement strand
TACGATAATATTTACAACCATTAGAAAGGACTTGAGGGAATTTTTTCTTCAAATAAGAAAAATTCACAAAATGAGTTTCATTTCCTACTTTGATTTCACTCCCTAAATACTTACTACGAAATTCTTCTCTTTTTTTCTCTAATTCCAATATCTCTTCTCTTATTTTTTTATCAAAGATATAAATTCCACCATAATTACTTGCAAGAGTTTCTAATTCAC
>NZ_RYYM01000171.1:0-220 GCF_004379075.1 Campylobacter sp. US25a | reverse complement strand
CTATACAGCCTGATGAATTTGGTATGCTTCCTTTTATAGATGAGATTATGGGAGTAGATTGGGTGATTGATTTAAATCGATATCGATTTGCTCTTGATGAAGAAGGCAGGATTATTTGGGCTTTATATGATGATATTGAAAAAGGCAAATTAAAAGATCCAAGAGATATAGATTCTACTCCTGAAAGCAGGAAAGAATTTGATCATTATATGGATGGATA
>NZ_RYYM01000170.1:0-229 GCF_004379075.1 Campylobacter sp. US25a | reverse complement strand
ATCCTGGAGGCGCACCTAAGAGTCTTGAAACACTATGTTTTTCCATAAATTCACTCATATCAAAGCGAATCATTTCTTTTTCATCATCAAATAAAAATTTCACCAAAGCTTTAGCTGATTGTGTTTTTCCTACCCCTGTTGGCCCTAAAAACAAAAAGCTTCCTATATGTTTATTGTCCGCATTAAGTCCTGCTTTGTTGCGTTTAATGGCTCTAGATAAAGCACTTAA
>NZ_RYYM01000169.1:0-229 GCF_004379075.1 Campylobacter sp. US25a | reverse complement strand
AAGGAAAGTGGTATCAATGTCGTTATAACCGCTTACATGTGAAATGATTTTTTCAAATTCTTCATCACTTAAGCTTAGCAAATAAGGCATTACATGAGGTTTTATAATGGCATTAATTTTTTCACAACAACCTTTTGTTGGATCATCGCCAGCACTGAATAAACCAGGTTCAAGGTATTCTTTGGCCTTATCTCCGAAGGTGTATATCACTATATCTCCTGGATTTGCT
>NZ_RYYM01000016.1:0-17238 GCF_004379075.1 Campylobacter sp. US25a | reverse complement strand
CCTAAATCTTTCTGGCTCAATCGATCACTTATTTAGATTTCAAAGATTGACTAATAAGATTTGAATAACAATACTAAGTTAAAAGAACAAAACAAAAAATCATTTTTAAAAGAAAAGTTTTTAAATTAAAAACAAGATTTATAAAAAAGCTTTTAGTTTTAAATTAAAAAATTAAGAAAGTTAAAAACTCAAATAATTTAAAAACTTAAAAACCTAAAATAAAGTTAATTTATAAAATCTACTCAGTTAGTGAAACTTTATAATTTAAAAGATTTTAAGTCCTTTTTTCAAAAAAGGAAATGAAAGTATAACCAATTAAACTTAAAGAGGGATTAAACAAAGGATTAAATAGTATAAATATTTGTGTAAATATTTATATAAGTATTTGGTGGGTTAAAAAATGGGGGCTATATTTTAGAGCACTCGTAATTTTTATTTTTTATATTAACAAATTGACTTTTAAGTGTTTTAAAATCTGGAATATAAGCATAACCGCTAAGCGTATCTATAACGATACAAAGAGCATGCTTTTTTGATAACAAACGTATAATGCAATCTGAATTATTCTTTGCTAAAGTTTTTTCATATGCATAATTGGCATTTTTTAACGGAGAATACACTCTGCCCATTTCATCAAATACTAATCTAGTAAATCCTGAACAAGATCCTTTGAATTCAACCTTTTCTATTCCGAATCTTTTTGTAAGATTAAATCTTTGTGTAGTTTTTTCATCATCTTTACTAATAACTCCACTTTGACCTGAATTCATTAATTTGTTATGATTGATTACATCAACAGCAATTTCTCTATCTATATTGATTTCAGTTTTACCTAAATTAGCATTTCCATCGCCATTTTTATCCAAGAAAATAGTATATGTTTGATCATAACCTGTGGCAGCTGATTTTATAAAATAAATCTGCCATTTACTTTTAAACCACTCTCTTTTTGCGATAGCCAACTCATCAACTCTTATGCCTTCTTGCATCATGGCTAAACTTTGGGTATATTGGATATCATTAAGAATTTGTATTGCACCTTCTAGTAGATTGTCTTTTTTTAAGTAAAGACTGCCTAAATTAAAAACTATACCCAAAATGAGAATTATAAACACAAATTCCAACAAACTGAAAGCTTTAATCATAGTTTAAAATCTGATATACTTTTTCATATTTTCCAAGTTTTACCTTAACAATTTTTTTGTCCATATCATGCCTATCGGCTTGTTTTAAAGCTTTTAAATAAAACTTATTGCTATTTTTTATTCCATAGAATCGCAATCTTTTTTGCAAACTTGGGGCTGTTGCAAGCTCTAAAACATCTTGTTTTTTTAATTCTAGCGCCAATTCTTTAGCAAAATGATAATTATTGGCAAAATGACGATTTGGATTGTTTATAAAATAATACAATAATTGATTAGCGACGATTAAAAAGTAACAAAATATTAAAAAAATTATAGAACATTCTATAAAGATTTTATACCTTAATCGAAAAACTGGCAATCTCACTCTATAACTTTGCATTAAAGTTTTTATAAGCAAAGGAGTACAAATAACACAAAAAGGTAAAAAATCATCTAAAAAAAGTTTTTGTCTTAAAGAAAGCAACAAACAAAATACAAATGTTACGCTCATTAAAAACCATAATAAATTTTTATATTTCTGAAAAGTCAAACGATAAATAGTGTAAAAAAAATACACAAAAACCAAAGGAGAAAAACATGCAGCAAAAATTCCTAAAGTATCTAAAAAATAACCTCTTGGGCGACCACCTGTATCAAAACCATAAAAACTGATACTCGCTCCAAACAAAATAAGAGATAAGGTAAATAAAATAGCATTTCTTTTATAAATCCCAAAAAAGAAAAAAGTTAAAAATAAAATATTAAAAGATTTATCAACAAATAATACTATAATCAATAATATATAAAAAAGCCATTTTTTTTCATATTCGTAAGCACATAATATAGCAAGGGTTAAAAAAATCACCAAAGATGCGGCATTAACCAGTAAAGCACTTGCAACAGTACCCGGCAATAAAACAAATAACAATAAAGAAAAAAAAGCATCGATTTTAGTTTTAGTATATTTTAAAGCTAGTAAATACAAAAGTAAACAACTTAAAAAATGAAAAAATAAAAAAGGAAGCCTTAAACCAAAATCATTTTGCCCAAAAATAAAAGTTCCAAAATGAGATATATAATAAAGCAAACTATGGGAAAAAATAAGCGATTTACCCTGCTCATCAAAATAAATATCAGCTTCATCAGCACTAATACTCAGTGTTGAAATTCCATAAAGCAAAGCCAACAAATCAAGACTAAGTAAAATGATGATAAGTTTATAATTTTTGATTTTTTCCATAATGAAAATTTTACAAAATTAAACTTAAAATATCAACCAAAATAAATATTAAAAAGCAAATCAAATGATAAAAAATAAATACTAATAAATACTGAAAAAATTTTAAACCAGTCAAGGCAAACAAAAATACAATAGAAAAATAAATACGAGTACTTACTATATCTTAAAATAGGATAAGAAAAATAAAGCAATACTAACTACCAAAAAATACTATTTATCTTGCAAATAAGCAAATCTCCATCTGTTTAACTCATATCTTGAAGCAATTCTCCATATCTTAATCTTGATTCTTTGTGCTAACTTTTTTATATATACGAACACTTTCGATTAAATTTCTTTATCTTATCAAAGATAATCATAAATTTATCAATAAAAGATTTTGGTTTTATAAAAAAATAATTTTGTTTTTAAAATAATTTAAATAATACCTTAAACACAGGGCATTATTATATCATATTTCTTCCTCGCTATTGTATTTTAAAAGTGTGACAAAGCGATAAAACATGTGCACAAATTTAGAATAAGGCATCATAATAAAAAAAGCCAAAACACAACTTAAATGAAACCAAAGTATATAAGGCAAAAAAGAACTTTGCTTTAAAAGCATGAGTAAAAGCCCTGTAAAACTTACTAAAAAAGCATGAAAATAAAAACATAATCCATGTCCATACTTTGATTATCTACTATGTTTTTATCCGCTACGCTTTTTAAAACAAAAAGTCCCAAAGTTCCTATGCAAAGCATAATCCCTCCTAAGCTTCCAAAAATTTTAGGAAGTTGGGTAAAATCATAAGGGGCTACTAAATTTAAAAAATGATGATAAAAAGCCCCTAAAGAAGTCGCTATAAAACAAAATAAAAAACCATAAGCGGTAAAATGATGAAATATTTTTCTTATATTAGAACGCTTTTCATTAGGATAAGTACAACCCTCATTTTTATGTCCGCCTAGATATTTAAGGCTTAAAGCATCTTTTAAACTTTTTATGAAAACAGTAAAATTGAGATTTTTTATTTCTATAGCATGATAGAATTTTGCCACACTGCCCACAAGGGCTAAAAGCACCAAAAGTGAAACCGTAACAAAAATACTCACCATATAATCATAAGAAACAATAGCAAAAAAATTCCCTTTAACATCTTCACCCTCATAAGCACTCGCGCTCCAAAATCCAAAAAATAAACAAAGGATTAAAACTATACTGGTTAAAACCGCATTTTTCCTAAAAGCTAAGCCTAAAAAATTAGGAAAAGCGTATTTTCATAACTGTATTGCCTAAGAGCTGCAAATTGTTTAGGAATCAAAACATTAAATTCATGTGGCTGGGCGTATTGACAATCATAAAAACATTCAGAACATTGGTGGCATAAATTAGCCAAATAATCCATATCCTTTAAAGAAAATTCACGCTTTTTTTCCATAGCTGGAAACACCGCACAAAGCCCCTCACAATAACGACAAGAATTGCATATAATGCAAGATTTTCATGCTTCTTCATAAATTTTTGTAATTTTCATTTCATATCCTTTACTAACTCAAGTGCATTTTCTCCAGCCAAACGCCCAAAAACGCTTCCTATACTCATACCAAAACCTGCAACATAGCCTTGGGTTAAAATATTTCCTGCCATGATTTCACCAGCTGCAAATATATTTTTAAAAAGTTCTCCATTTTCTTGATATACCCTTGCATTTTTATCCACCTTCACACCCATGTAGGTAAAAGTCACACCTGGACGCAAAGGATAGCAATAAAAAGGTGGAGTATCTATTTTCAAAGCCCAATGTGTTTTTTCTATCTTTAAACCTTGAGTGTGACAATTATCCTGTATAGTGTGATCAAATTCTCCTTCTACAACACTTTGATTGTATTCATCTAAAGTCATCTTTAAAGCCTTTGGATCTAAGTTCATTTTAGAGGCTAATTCTTCAATAGAATTGGCCACTATGGGTTCAAAAAGTGAAGGCATGTAGCATTTTTGCACCTTAGAATCAGTGATAGAATAAGCAATTTAATCCTCTTCATTTGCCACCAAACGCCCCCAAATTGCATAACGCTTTGGCCAAAAATCCTCACCCTCATCATAAAATCTTTGTGCCTTTTTATTTACCACTATACCCAAAGACACACAATCCACCCTTGAAGCTATGTCTCCATCATATTTTGGAGTCCTTGCATCAATAGCAACCATATGCCCTTGAGTGGGATCGCCTATAATTTGTGCGTGATTTTTCTCTAAAGCCTTTAGCATCTTACCTTGATTAAAACGAGTTCCACGGATGATAAAATTTTTAGCCCTTTGTCCCCAAGCTTCTTCAAGCCATTCCAAATTTGACTCAAATCCCCCGCTTGCAACGATCACAGCCTTGGTTTTAATTTTCACTTCTTGATTTTGTTTTTTATCCAAAACCAAAATTTCCTTACAGCATCCATTTTCTACCATCAAATCCAAAGCTTCAAATTCACAAAAAATTTCAACCCATAAATTTTTTATCGCATTAAAATAAGCATTGACTAAAGATTTTCCACCCACTAAGAAAAAAGATTCGTGCGTCCTAAGTGCAAAGTTCCTCGCATGGAAGGTTGAAAACGCACTCCATATTTTTTAGCAAACTCTACCGCCTTTGGAGTACGAGAAATGACAAAACGAGCGTATTCTTCATTAGTTTGCCCCTTAGTCACCTTAAAAACATCTTCAAAAAACTCATCCTCGCTATAACTTTGAGTCAAGACATCCGTAGGATCATCATACATAGAACGCAAATTTCTAGTGTGTTGAGAATTTCCTCCTCTCCATTCTTTTAGAGAGCTTTCTAAAAGTGCTATTTTTATATTTTCTTTTTTACTAGCTGCTGCTATAGCTGCACAAAGAGCTGCATTGCCCCCGCCTATAACCACTATATCAAATTCCATTTCATTCTCCTTTTTGTTGTCTTTCATAAATTCCACCTTTTTTAAAAATAATCAAAGAAGCCACAAAAGAACAAATGGCTGCAAAGGTAAGCCAAAATGCAGGAGAGGCAGGATTGCTAGTTTTTTCTATCAAATAAGTCGAAACAGCAGGGGTAAATCCTCCAAAAATTGCCACCGCTATAGAATTAAGAAAAAGAAAAACCCAAAGCTTTTACATTTTTAGGCATGATTTCTAATAAAGAAACCACCATAGCCCCATTATAAGCACCAAAAATAAAACTAAACCATAATTCCACTAAAACCAAATTGGCAAAAGAAATATTATTTGTTAAAAAATTTAACATAGGATAAGCACTGACAACACCTAAAAAAGTCATGGTTAATAAAATAGGCTTTCTTCCTATTTTATCTCCAAGAAAGCCAGAAAATGGCAACCAAAAAGTATTGCTAAGTCTATAATAGCAGTAATCATAAAGCTTTCTAATTTACTAAAATGCAAAACTTTATTGGCAAAAGTTGGAGTGTAAGAAGTGATAAAATAAAAAGTTACTGTCGTCATCATTACAAACATGATTCCAAAAATTACTATAGGTGTATTTTCTCTAATGCTTTTGAAAATAGCTCCAAAGGTTTTTGGGGCTTGGTGAATTTTAGCCTTAAATTCAGGCGTTTCATCCAAAGTTCTTCTTATGTAAAAAATATAAGGTACAACCAAACATCCAACGATAAAAGGGATTCTCCAGCCCCAAGCTTGCATAATAACATCACCTATAAGATAATGCAAAAGTATACCCAAAGCACCCGCAAATATGGTAGCAATTTGCTGAGATCCACTTTGCCAAGAAACATAAAAACCGCGTAAGTTTTTTGGTGCAATTTCTGCTAAATAAATACTTGCTCCACCTATTTCAGCTCCAGCACTAAAACCTTGCAAAAGCCTTCCAATTACCACAATAATAGGAGCTAAAATGCCTATACTTTCATAGCCAGGACAACAGGCTATGGTTAAACTTCCAAAAGCCATAATGCCTAAAGTTACAACAAGACCTTTCTTTCTACCATGCTTATCCATATAAGATCCAAGAACTATAGCTCCGATAGGACGCATTAAAAAGCCAACTCCAAAGGCCATAAAACTTTGCATCAAAGAAATAAATTCATTTTGAGCAGGAAAAAACACTTTAGCAATAAATCCAGCATAAAAACCATAAACCGCAAAATCATACATTTCTAAAAAATTACCGCTAGCAACGCTAAAAATGGTTTTAGCATCACCCTTGCACCTTCTTGCCATATAACCTCCTTTTTTATTTTCATTATAAACTAGTTTTAGGAATTTTTTAGTCCTAAAATATTTTTTGTATTCAAAAGTATTTTTTAAATTACAAAACTACACATAAAGTTGAAATAAAAAATTAATATTTTTTATTTGGATTGCAAGTGTCAATATCTATGTATTTTTAATTAAGTAGATTTAAAAATTAAGAATAGTAAATTATTTTTTAAGTATATTATCTAAACGAATTTTACAAGCTTGTTAAATATGAAATTTTGCTAATCTTTCTGCCTCTAAAGCATTTCTCTCTTTAATAGCATTAACAACAGCTAAATGCTCCTCGTAAGCTTCTTTAGGACGTTTTTCCTTGGCTAAAGTACCATCACCAAGAAGCAATAAAGAACGATCCAAATTTTCCATAATTTTAAAAAGATAATGATTTCCTGAGCAACGATACAAAGTCTGATGAAATAAAATATTACTAGCCCTAAGTTCATTAAGCTCTTTAATATTTTTTTGAACTTTTAAAATATTGACCAAAATTTCAATTTCGGTCATAGAAGCGTGTAATGTCGCAAGTTTAGCAACTTCACCCTCTAATAATTCCCTGATCTCATAAAGCTTCGTAATAGAAATCAAATCAAGTCCTGCAACAATAAGTCCATTTTTACCATCTTGCACCAAAATTCCACCATTTTGCAACAATCCCAAAGCTTCTCTTATAGAAGTTCTGCTAAGTCCCGATTGCTCTACCAAATCTTGTTCTTTAACTCTATCATTAGGTTTTAATTTTCCATCTTTAATAGATTTGAAAATAAAATCATAAATTCTATCACTCGAAATTTTTTGATTTTTTTTGGCATATTATAACCCCTAAGACTCAAATTGATTTTAGTTTTTATAAGTATAATTTTAAACAAAAAAGGCAAAAATGCAAACTATTGATCAAATTTTTCAAACACAAATCGATATTAAAAAATCTATTTTCTTATCTTTTCTTTGCCCTTTTAAAGATTTTAAATTTTTAATAGAAACGCTAAAAAAAGAGCATCCAAAAGCTGTTCATTTTGTCTATGCTTATCGTGTTTTAAATGATTTTAATCAAATTGTAGAAGATAAAAGCGATGATGGAGAGCCTAAAGGAACTTCTGGAATGCCAACTTTAAATGTTCTAAGAAGCTATGATCTTATCAATGCGGCTTTAATCACTGTAAGATATTTTGGCGGTATAAAACTTGGTACAGGCGGACTTGTAAGAGCTTATAGCGATGCAGCAAATGCCGTGATTAATAATTCTTCTTTACTTTCATTCGAATTGAAAAAAAATATATCCATTGCTATTGATTTAAAAAATTTAAATCGTTTTGAACATTTTTTAAAAACTTATTCTTTTAATTTCACAAAAGATTTTAAGGATTGCAAAGCTATATTACATATCAAATTAAATGAAAAAGAGGAGCAAGAATTTGAAATTTTTTGTAAAAATTTTGCACCTTTTGAAATAGAGAAATTATAAATTCTTGCAAGTAAATACAAAAGCTCCAAAATGGAGCTTTTGATTAAATTGCGTTCAATAAATCATTTAACAAAGCATTATTCTTACTTTGTTCATTTGCACCTTGTTGCGCAAGATCATTGTGAATGCTAGCACTTTGAGCTCTCATAGACAACTCGCCTTCATTTTGTCTAAAACGATAAGCGTAAACATTTGACATTTGAGCATAATTACTTAAATTTGAATTTGAGTTTTGCGCATTGCTTTGAAAACTACTGCTAGAATTTAAAGCATCTCCGCTTGACTTCTCATCCGCCTTATTTAACATATCCATAAAATCAGAATCTCCAGATGAAGAATAATCTTCAATCTGTTTATCCACCTGTTTATACTGACCACTAATAGCATCGTATTCATACGAGCTAATCGTTCTATAATTTACCTGCATAGTTTTCTCCTTTCAAAATATGCAAAAACTATACAAGCAAAAAGCGTTCCTTTTTATGTAAAATCAATGTTTTTTAATCATGATGAGTAGGCAAATGCTCCACATCAAGCTCATTATTGGCTATAAATTCTTCCTTGGCTTTTTTACAGTTTTCATCACGCATTTTGCGGTATTCATTGCGAATCGTGATTTCTTTATCGCTTAGAGGTCTATCTTCTAAAAAACTGATATGAAAATAAGTATCATCGCTCTTTGAATAAGTTTTATAAAAATCTATATAATCAAAATAATCCTTGCCATTATCAAACTCTACCACTTCTTCTATATAAATCGTAGGCCCAAAACCCTTGTGATTTTGTGTATAATGCCCAAAACCTGCGCTGTATTGAATTCTAAATTTAGCCATCATTTTCTCCTAAAAATTCTTGATAAGTTCCACGAAAATCTGTAAGCTTACCATTTTCTAAATGCCAAATTCTATTAGCAAAAGCAGAAACTAATTCCCTATCGTGGCTGATACAAAGCACTACACCTTTGAAATTATACAAAGCCTCACCTAGTGCAATAATACTTTCAAGATCTAAATGGTTATCAGGCTCATCTAAAAGCAAGAAATTCGGACGCTCTAGCATTAAACGAGAAAGCATTAAACGATGTTTTTCACCTCCACTTAAACTTGCTGCCATTTTTTCTTGATCACTGCCACTAAAAAGCATTCTACCTAAACACTTGCGGATTTCATCTAGATCTTTAAATTTTTCACTCATAAGCCATTCATAAAGTTTCAAATTTTCACAAATTAAATTACTTGTATCTTGAGGAAAATATCCAAGCTCTATAGTTGCCCCAAGATGTATGGATCCACTATCTGGACTTATAGCATGGGCGATGATTTTTGCCAAAGTACTTTTGCCCACACCATTTGCCCCGATCAAAGCGATTTTATCATTTTTTTCTATTTTTAGCTCCAAATTTGAAAATAGTTGTTTATCATAAGCCTTGCCTATACCTTTAAATTCTAAAACTTCATTACCTATTTCACGATTGGTTCTAAAAACTATGCTAGGATCTCTACGGCTTGAAATTTTAATCTCTTCAAGCTCTAGTTTTTCAAGTGCCTTAGCACGGCTTGTGGCTTGTTTTGCCTTAGAAGCATTTGCGCTAAAACGGCGAATGAAATTTTCTAATTCTTCTCTTTCTTTTAAGGTTTTATCGCGTTTAAGCTCAGCTTGTTTTGCCAAAAGCGTTGAGGCCATATACCAATCATCATAATTTCCCGCAAAATCACGAATTTGTTTAAAATCCACATCCAAAATTCTTGTGCAAATTTTATTTAAAAAATGCCTATCATGAGAGATGACAACTAAAGTCCCTTCATGTCTTAAAAGTTCATTTTCAAGCCAAGAAATCGCCTCTAAATCAAGGTTATTTGTAGGCTCATCTAAAAAAAGCACATCCGCACCCAAAAATAAAACTTGAGCCAGTAAGACTTTAAATTTATCCGCACTTTGTAAGGTGCTCATTAAAGCATCAAAATCTTTAATCTTTAAAGAACTTAAAATTTTTTCACAACGTGTTTCACAATCATAATTTGGATCTTCTTCGGCCGTTATTATCTCAAGCTCACCTAAGCGTTCATTGATCTCATCAGTAAATTCCTCGCTCATATAAAGCTTTTCTTTTTCTTTTAAAGCCTCATATAAACGCTTATTTGCACACATCACTGCATCTTTGATGGTGTAGTTTTCAAAAGCAAATTGATCTTGCCCTAAAACTGCGATTTTCAAGCCTTCATCAAATACTATTTCGCCACTACTTGTCTCAATTTCTCCTGAAAGAATTTTCAAAAAAGTCGATTTTCCCGCACCATTAGCACCAATAAGTCCGTATCTTTGTCCTCGAACAAGCTTTAAATTCACATTTTCAAATAAAAGCTGATTTGCAAAACGCATAGTAAGATTTTTTACTTCAACCATGATTTTCCTTAAATTTTTTACTTATAAAAATTTTTAAGAAATTGTATCAAAAAAAGACTTGAAATTAATTGAGTATAAATTTTATATAGACAATGAAAATAAAATTTCATTGTCAAAATAAATTAATAATCCAAAAGTTCTACAAAAACTTGCTTTTTATCATCGCTAAATCTAGCACTATAAGAAATTTGAGTTTCATATTCCCCTCCATCAAATAAAATTCCTTTTAAAGCACCTCTTGAATATTTTTCTCGCATTTCATTAGGCATTTGTGGATAAGTAAATTTTAAACTAGCCATACAAAAACTAGTTTTTTTATCCTTGCTATCTTTGGTTATAAAACTTTCAAAAGAAGTATAAACCACTTCATTAGCATAATCTTTCAAATCAAGTAAAGGTTTAAAATGTGCCCTTAAAACTCCAAGCGTATCAGTAGATAATGCAGCCTCTAAATCCCTCATATCCATACCATTGGAATTTATCCTTAACGCCCTTAAGGATTGTTCATTTAAACCATACTCAACATAAACCCATTCATCATCATCTAAAATACTTTTTAGCGTAAGCTTAACATCTTCATCATCGCATTTTGGCTTATTATTAAAACATCCTGCAAATAAAAAAACCAACATCAAGCTTAATAAAATATTTTTCATTATTTCTCCATTATTATTTTAATAAATTCTATGATTTCATCATTTTTAGCACCATCTTCCCCTAAAAGACTTTTTAATAAATCTAAGTTAAGCTGTGGAGGAAATATAAGATAAGAATTTACTGGAAAACCATTTGATTTTAAGCCTATGCAAAATTTTTCATCTTTATTTGTGTATGCTTTTCCTGCAACAATTTTATAAGTATCTTTCTCATAAAGTAAAGTGGGCTCTACTTCAAAAGGTGTATATTTTTCACTCATTTTCATCTCCATTCTTTCATTAGTTTTAAAATAAAATAATCATCACTGTATGATATTTGCAATTTTTTCATAATTTTGTTTGCGAAGTTTTTTACCTACTAAAAACATATCTACAATCCACCAAATAGTCCAATTGACTATCCAATTCATAAGTGCTAATATATATGCTATGTTCTGTAAAGATTCATTTGCAACAATATTAAAAATTATTGGAATAATCACAAATGCTAAACGCACAAAACCTAAAACCATATCACCTATCATAAAACGCCCTACTCCAAAAGGGCCAAATAAAAAAGTTCCTACCCAAAACACCAAAGCAGGGCTTTTTAGTTTAAGCATAGGAAGTCGATTTAACACATCTTTTTTTCTTTCTTCGCTTAAGCGTTCAAATTTTTCTTTTAGCGTAATTGCTGCTAAACCATCTCTTGGTAACTTATCACCAATATTAGAAAGAACTGAATTAAAATCCATACATTTCTCCTTGAAAATTAAAAAATTTCTCGAATTATTCCACACTATAACTTAATTAATATTTAAATATTAAATATATTTTATATAAAAGATTGAATATTTCAAGTGTTTTTAATAAAGAAATTTTAATGTAAAATTTTTTAAAGGCTAAATTTTTAAGGTAAAAAATGACAAAAAAGAGCAAGCGTGATATGGCATATGAACTAGACATTGATGTTAGCACTTTATATAATTGGAGAAAATATAAACCCAATTTATATCGTATTGTTATGCTTGGCTTTAAATTTGATGAACTTTTAGAAAATAGCAAAAAAACTCATGAAGAATTACTTCATATAGAACAAACCATACAAGATGAAATTGCTAAATTTAAATAAAACCCGCTTTTAAGCTTTTTTCTATACAATTATCACTTTTATTAAAATCAAGGATTTGAAATGTTTTTATTAGATTTTTTAATATCATTGAGCTTTATTTTTGAAATTTCAGCACTTGTGTTATCCTTTTACTTTAAAAATTCAAAAATTTTCTTTTTAACTTTAGTGCTATTAGGAGCTAAGTTACCTTATTTTTATACAAGTTTTTTTCAAGCTAATTTATTTGTCGCCTTGTTTTTACCTATGGTTTTTACCATATTTTGCCTTGGAAAACATCATGTTTTAATTTTAAATAAAAAAAATATTGCTTCAATTACAACCCTTATTTTTATAGGCATTTTAAGTATCATTTTACCTAGAAATACTACTTTTAATAGCGCTGGTTTAGAATTTCATTTTATTGCATTAGATTTTTTTAAGCCTGTGAGTGAATTAGGATTTTTATTTTTTTTAGTCGGCTTAATACTCATTTTTATCAAAACCTTTAAAACTAAAGAATATTATCTTATTATCGCATTTTTTGCTGCATATTTTCAGTTTTTATTTCAAGAAGGAGCAGGAATAAGGTATTTTGAATTTGCAAGTTTAGTTTTTTGTTTTTATCTTTTAAATCACGCTTATAGATTGGCTTTTTTTGACATCTTAACAAAACTACCTAATGAAAAAAGCCTTACACGCTTTACAAAGGGAAAAAACAACTATATCATTGCCTTGCTTCATTTTAATGAACTAAAAGACACTAAAGAAAGCTATGCCAAACTCATCTTAAAACAAATTGCAAAAATTTTAAAACGCTTTAGAGCAAAAATTTTCATCGTTGACAATGATTTTATTTTAATTTTTAATGATAAAAATCAAGCTTTAAATCATCTTGCTTTTTTAGAATCCACCTTGAAAAACACGGAATTTAATTTAGAAAATGAAAATTTTAAACCAGATTTTAAATTGATTTGGCAAGAAAGCGAAGAAAATTTGGATAAAAATTTACAAAGTCTAAGAGCAAGACTCTTAGACTAAAAAATTATTTTTCGTTTGCTTCAACTTCGATATTTAAATTAATATCATCGCTTAAAGTAATAGTTGAAGTACTTGTCGCGAATTTAAAATCAGAGCGTTTGATTTTTCCATTTAAAGAAAAACCTATTTTTTCTTTTCCATCTTTGCCTTTAGCTACACCGCCGATTTCAGTATCTAAAACGATATCTTTAGAAACTCCAGCTATAGTTAAAGTTCCTGTCATTTTGCCTTTTTCATTATCGATTTTTTCATATTTTTTCATTGTAAAAGTCATATCAGGATATTTTTTTGCTTTGAAAAAATCATCTTGTTGTAAGTGATTATCTCTTGTTTGATTTTCTGTATTTACAGATGCGATTTTTATAGTTGCATCAAGCTTTTTAAACTCAGCACTCGCAGGATCAAAATCAATCACCGCAGAATAATCTTTGAAATTTCCTTTTACATTGCTAATTTGTAAATGTTTGATTTTAAAACCTACATCTGTATGTGCTTTATCTAAAGTATATTCTTTAGCAAACAAACCTGTGCTTAACAAAGAGACCGCAACCAATGAACTTAATAAAACTTTTTTCATTTTTTTCCTTTTTTATAGTAATTTTCAATATAAAAATTTTATTAGATAAAACATAACAAATCATTAATAAAAATTAAAAAATTTTACTATTTAAAAATTTTACAAATTCTTCAAATTTAGGCAAATCAAGCTTTATTGCTTCTCTTTGCTGTTTTCCCCACATACACTCTGGAAAAAACGCATCTTCTTTAAATCTTGCCATAACATGAAAATGCACCCTTGGCACATAATTTGCAAAAGAGGCGATATTGATTTTTTCAGGTTTGTAAAATTCTATCATAGCCTTTTCACAAAGTAAAATTTTTTCAAAAAGTTCTTTTTGCAACTCTAAAGGACAATCGCTAAATTCTTTATAAATTTCTTTAGTAAAAATTTTAAGCCAAGGCACTTGAGCCTCCTCTTTCTCTATATAAATCAAATCATTTTCATAAATCATTACATTCCTTTGAAATTGTATTTATAATTATTTTACAAAATTTATCAAATTTTTAAGTCAAAATGCGTTAAAATTCCTAAAATTTAAAAAACAAAAAGGAGGATAAATGCAAATTAGTTCAAGTTATAACTCTTATGATTACTACTCTAGCAAACCTTCTTTTGATAAAACAAATCAATCTGATTCCACTCAAAAAGATGAAAAAAATCTTAGTGAAAATAAAGATGATAAAGAAAAAAATGGCGAACAAACCCAAATGGTTAATGGCGTAGAGCTAAGCCAAAAAGAAGTAGCTCAAGTTCGCGAACTCCAAAGTATCGATAGAAATGTAAAAGCTCATGAAGCTGCACATCAAGCAGCGGGTGGCGGCTTAGCAGGTGCTGCAAGTTTTACTTACACAAGAGGCCCTGATAATCAAATGTATGCTACAGCGGGCGAAGTTCCTATCAGCATGCAAAAAGGAAACACACCAGAAGAAACTATAGCCAATGCAAGACAAATCGCAGCAGCAGCTATGGCTCCTGCTGATCCTAGCCCACAAGACTATAAAGTTGCAGCAAATGCTACAAAAATGGAATTTGAAGCAAGAGCTGAAGCAATGAAGCTTAAAGCCGAAGAAGCCAAAGAAAAAGAAGAAGAAAATAAAGAAAAAGATGACAAAAATTCAGAAAATAGCTTAGAAAAAACAGATAAAGATTCAAAAAACAACGATAAAAATTTAAATTTTGATAAAGACTTTAAAAATTTTGTTGCTAGAACTTATCAACAAAACTCACAAAATAACGACATTAAATTCAACATCGCATCTTAAAATCCTTAATTTAAATAAAAAATTTACTCCAATCTTCCTTATAAATAAAGCTTTGTTTTAAAATTAAACAGATATATCTAAAAAATTTATCTTTTTATTATCTGCTTTATCTGTATTTGTAGAATTACTTTGTTCTTCTTTTTTAGCTTCGGCTTCTACTTTTTGTTTATCTTCTTCTTGTTCCATAAGCTTTAAAGTATCATATATTTGATGAACTTCCTTAGGCATACATTTATGGAAACGATGATTTGAATTTGCATGTAAAATATTTAACATTTTTTATCCTTTTTATAATTTAAATTTTTGCATTTTCAAGCCTTTATATCTATGCCTTGCTTATTCAGTATTTCTAAGATTTCTAAAACATCCATTCCATTTTCTTGTTGAACTTTTAAAAATTGTTGCCAAAAATTTGTTTTTACTTCATCTTTGTAAGTTTCGCTTTTACTTTCTGCTTATATAGGTTTAAAAGTTTTTGTTTCTTGTTCTTTTTGGTTGTTATATTGTTCTTGTGCAGTTTGCATTTCTTGTTGAATATCTTTTCTGCTTTTCTCGGCAATTTCGCCAAATCTAGCTTCGTGTTTAGCTTGAAGATCTAACCATTTTTGTTTAAATTCTTCTACACTCATACTTGTGTGATAAATTTTTACATATTCTTTTTGTAAGTCTTCATCCAACCAATGCACCGAAGCTTTATTTTGTGCTTTAAAATCTTCTTGGCTTAATTCACCCTTTAAAATCTGATCTTGTATAGAGCCTTTAGCGATAGGAATTTCTTTTGTAAGTTCATCATAATAATCTTTGTAAGATTTTAGAAGTTCATCTAAATTTGCAACATTTGACTTGTTTTTATCATTTGGAATTTGAGCGGTATTTTTATCGCCAAAATTCCAGTTATTTGTTGTGCTTATTCCAAAAATACTTAAACTCGAATTTATAGTATTCATATTTTTTACCTTTTAATGTGATTTAAATTGTTATATCAATTTTTTGTTTTCTCTGTAAGTATTTTATTAATTCTTTTTGCTCTTTTTGCATTATCTCAATTAAAGGTGTAAATTCTATATTTTCATTATTTGTATCGACAATACCCGCACCTTGAACTATACTATTTTTATCTAGCTTTAAATTATAGTTCTATCATTCCAAGCTTTTTTGACTTCTTCACCACTCATAGACTTATCAAAGCCTTCGGTTTTTCCTTGACGCGTAGCCTCTCCTTCTCTAGTATAGATATTCTCATTTATAATAGCTACTAAAAGCCCACCTTTAGTAATAGTGCCATCTTTATTAGTGTATTTGCTTGGTGTCGTATCAAAAAATACGCCTGTATTAATATTTTCTTCACCGCCATTATTATTATTAAAAATATCTGTGGCAGAATTTCCTTTCATAAGATTTTCAGTAGTATTAAAAAACAATTTGTTTATTTTTGTATCAGTTGTATTTTCATAATCAAAATCTATATCAGCATTTAAATAATCCGTAGCAGAATTATAAATTTTCGTTACTTGCATAGTTTGGCGATTAAATTCATAGCCTTGTGGGAAGTTGGCTATCTCTTCTAAGTTAAAGTTATCTTTAGAATTTAGCACATCTTCGCCTACAACTTGACTTAAAATTTTATAGGCATTTCCTACGGTTTTAGCAATGTCTATACTCTCAAAAGCTCTTAATGGATTTTTTTCATTCGTAGATATTTTTACTAAGCTTTCCATAGTGCTAGAATGAATTTTTATATCCTCAGGAATTCCTGCTGCTTTATTAAATTCACTTGTAAAATAACCCTCGTTATCTACTTCATAACCTAAAACTTTATTATTTGTTTTAGTAGTGTCTTGGGCATCTTGTAGATTTTTTACACTATTATTTGAAGTGTTTGAATTTAAGGAAGAGTTATTATTGTTTTTAATGTTAATATTAAGATTAACAAAGGGATTATTGAAAGTTGAGTTAATGCCTATCATTTTTTATCCTTTTTAAAATTTAAATTTTTGCATTTTCAAGCCTTAATATCTATACTTTTTGGTGCAGAATTTGAAGAAAGGATTTTGTTAAATTCTCCTGCATCATCATCATCACTAAATTTCACACCAAAAAGAAGTTCCAATTCTTTACTTGTGTTAAATTTACCTTCTAATAGTTTTTTTACAAGATC
>NZ_RYYM01000168.1:0-230 GCF_004379075.1 Campylobacter sp. US25a | reverse complement strand
AAATACACCCAAGAATATTCCAAAGCTTTGTTTGAAGCTGATCGTATATTAAGAACTTCTCCTTATATTAATTATCAACCTAGGTATCTAGATCCTGAATTTCACACAGGGGAGAAATCTACTTTACTTGAATTTAAAGATTGGCAAAGTATTTATTTAAAAGATCCTATCAAAGGAAGCATAGCTCCTTGGACTAAAGCAGAAAAAGCTTATTATAAATCTTTAAAAAC
>NZ_RYYM01000167.1:0-231 GCF_004379075.1 Campylobacter sp. US25a | reverse complement strand
GAGCATGCTTGTTTGTTTTTTAATGACCATGGTTTTAACAAGCGGTGTGGCAACTTTGATGATTTGCCTAAGTATTTTGAAAGTCTTTTAGCTATGAGTAAAACTTCTGCTTTATGTGTACAAAATTTTGCTATTTTAGCGGTGATTTTTGGAGCTTTATTTCAAGGTTTTTAGCAAGCAAATGGGGGAGCTATAGGATTTGTTCTATTTTTAGTATAGCTTTTATTATCT
>NZ_RYYM01000166.1:0-232 GCF_004379075.1 Campylobacter sp. US25a | reverse complement strand
ATCATCTACATCATAATTATAATCATTACGATAATATTTACAACCATTAGAAAGGACTTGAGGGAATTTTTTTTCTACATCATACTTTTTAATATTAGCTCTTAACTCTTCATCAGAAGCAGATATATTATTAATCCATTGATTATATTCTTTTATCTTTCTTTCATTTTCCAATATCTCTTCTCTTATTTTTTTATCAAAGATATAAATTCCACCATAATTACTTGCAAGA
>NZ_RYYM01000165.1:0-233 GCF_004379075.1 Campylobacter sp. US25a | reverse complement strand
GCATTGCTTAAAAGTCCACCCTCTTCAAAACCTATATATCCAGCTTGAGATCCTATTAGTTTACTTATAGCATGTTTTTCTGCATATTCACTAATATCAAAGCGTTCTAAATTTAAACCTAAAAATTCAGCTAAAGCTTTGCAAAGTTCTGTTTTTCCAACTACACTTGATCCAGTAAACAAAAACAATCCGCGTGTTGTATTGGAATTTTTAAATCCTGCGAAACTTTGCTT
>NZ_RYYM01000164.1:0-235 GCF_004379075.1 Campylobacter sp. US25a | reverse complement strand
GCATTCTGCTTATTCAACTCATCCAGAGCTTGCAAAATTTGCAATCAATCTTGCTAAAAAGCAAAAGTTATTAATCAGTACGCATTTTTTAGAAAGTAAGGCTGAAAATGCTTGGCTTAAAGAGGCAAAAGGAGGGTTTAAAGAATGGTTTAAAAACTTTACGCCAGATCTTAAGCCTCTTTATAAAGCTAGTGAATTTATTCAATTATTTAAAGGTGTTAGGACGCTTTTTACC
>NZ_RYYM01000163.1:0-235 GCF_004379075.1 Campylobacter sp. US25a | reverse complement strand
GTTTATCTATATCATCATCTAAAAAAGAAATAATCACTTCATCTCCTAACTTTCTTTGATGAGGGCTTTAGTGATTTTAAAGGGTAGGGGATTTGAAGTAGAATTTGATATATCAAGACTCATGTAAGAATTAAGGGACATTGATGATCCTTTTGGGGTTGTTGATGATTAATAGCCTATAAGCTTATGTGATTTATTTTAGCATAAAGTGGGTAAAATAAAGTTTGTAGTATAT
>NZ_RYYM01000162.1:0-236 GCF_004379075.1 Campylobacter sp. US25a | reverse complement strand
ATATGGGGTACTTTACTTTTATCATCTGCTAAATTTGCGGCTGTGCTAAAAGCAAGTGCAAGATAAATAGGATGAAAAAAAGCAGGGATAGCTCTTAAGATCAAATGAAGCCAAAAATCATTTACAAACATGCTTGCCAAAGAGCTAAGAGAAAAAATAGCCAAGCAAAATAACATAAGCTTTTTAGGATTAAAATTTGCACAAAGCATAGGTGCTATAGGCGCACAGCACATTAC
>NZ_RYYM01000161.1:0-237 GCF_004379075.1 Campylobacter sp. US25a | reverse complement strand
ACATCGTTCTCGGGGTATGGCGGCCGCGGCTTACGCGGTTGAAGGACTAAGTCGTGACGAAAAGCGCTCGGCATGGCGAGACCCGGACCCCGCGCAACTTCACCAGATGGTCCATGAAGGGCTTGCTATAAGCGCGGTCCGCAACTTCACGAGCTTTGGACCGTATAGGCCCGCGGCGTTGCGAAGTCGTCTAAAGACGAAGGCGCTCTGTGAGCCGATCCTCGACGTGGATCGGCT
>NZ_RYYM01000160.1:0-237 GCF_004379075.1 Campylobacter sp. US25a | reverse complement strand
AGATACTCATTATATTTTAGCAAGTGCTCTTATTAAAAGTTTGCGCGGAAGCGATGTGGATGCTGCTATTTATTATCTTGCTCGTTTAATTGATGCAGGAGAAAGTGCTGATTTTATCGCTAGGCGTTTGATTATCTTTGCAAGTGAAGATATATCCAATGCCGATCCTAATGCTTTAAATTTAGCCGTTTCTACTCTTACCGCAGTAAAAAATATCGGCTATCCTGAAGCAAGAAT
>NZ_RYYM01000159.1:0-238 GCF_004379075.1 Campylobacter sp. US25a | reverse complement strand
GTACGGGCATCCGTCATCTCGGCCCGGAATTGGTCTCCCTGCTATCGCATTACCCGAACGTGCTTGCCTGGGTCAATGGACACGTGCATGCGAACAACATCACCGCACACCACCATGCTCTCGATGCCCGTCGCAGCTGGTGGGAGATCAACACGGCTTCCCACGTCGACTTTCCCCAGATGGCCCGCATCATCGAGCTTGCCGACAATCGCGACGGCACCGTGAGCATCTTTACCAC
>NZ_RYYM01000015.1:0-18245 GCF_004379075.1 Campylobacter sp. US25a | reverse complement strand
TCTTAAAATCACTTTACATTCTTTTAAGAATGCTGCATATATACAAATCCAAGCCTAGTAGAAATACTAGGCTTTTTATAAGCTTTAAAATTTTTAACTAAACTAAAATTGGAACACTTCTTGCTTTAATCTTTTCGATGCAATATTTTGAAAGGATTTAAAATGGGTTTTAGAATAAACACCAACATCGGTGCACTAAATGCACATGCAAATTCAGTTGTTAATTCCAATGAACTTGATAAGTCTTTAAGTAGATTAAGTTCTGGTCTTAGAATTAACTCAGCAGCAGATGATGCTTCAGGGATGGCGATAGCAGATTCGTTGCGTTCACAAGCAGCAACCTTAGGTCAAGCTATAAACAATGGTAACGATGCTATAGGTATCTTACAGACTGCAGATAAAGCTATGGATGAGCAACTTAAGATCTTAGATACTATCAAGACTAAAGCAACTCAAGCGGCTCAAGATGGACAAAGTACAAAAACAAGAACCATGCTTCAAGCAGATATCAATCGTCTTATGGAAGAACTTGATAATATCGCTAATACTACTTCATTTAATGGTAAGCAACTTTTAAGTGGTGGTTTTACAAATCAAGAATTTCAAATCGGTGCAAGCTCAAACCAAACTATAAAAGCAAGTATAGGGCCAACCCAATCTTCTAAAATCGGTGTTACAAGATTTGAAACAGGATATAATGTTACTGCTTCTGGCGTGGCTTCAATGGTTATTAAAAACTATAACGGTTTGGAAGATTTTAAATTTCAAAATGTAGTGATTTCAACTTCTGTGGGTACAGGTCTTGGAGCTTTAGCTGAAGAGATTAATAGAAATGCAGATAAAACTGGCGTTAGAGCTAGTTTTAATGTTCAAACTGTAGGTATGCATTCTATCTTAGAGGGTTCAACTAGTGCTGATTTTGCTATCAATGGTGTTGTAATAGGTGCGATTGATTACAAACAAAGCGATGAAAACGGTTCTTTAATCGCTGCTATAAATTCGGTAAAAGACACTACAGGTGTTGAAGCTTCTAAAGATGAGAATGGTAAATTGGTTTTAACCTCAAGAGATGGTAGAGGGATTAAAATCACAGGTGATATAGGTGCAGCTTCGGGTATTAAAGATTCTCAAAAAGAAAACTATGGTCGCTTATCTTTGGTTAAAAATGATGGTAGAGATATAGATATAAGTGGAACAGGTTTTGGTTTTAGTGCAGGAGGAGGTTTTGTTTCTCAGTCTTCTGTTTCTTTAAGAGAATCAAAGGGTCAAATTGATGGTCAAATAGCAGATGCTATGGGTTTTAATTCTGTGCATGGTGGAAAGCTTATCGTTTCTGGTACTGGTGGAGCAGCTGGTAGTATTGCTGATTGGATGAGTACAAAAGGTTCAGGATTTTCTTCAGGTTCTGGATATTCTGTAGGACAAGCTGGAGCTTATTCTAAACTTTTAGAAGGAAATATTTTTGTAGTTTCTGGAGCTACAAATACTATTGTTAGTACAGCTTATAATGTAAGCAGTGGTTCAGGGTTTTCATCAGGATCAAACAATTCTCAATTTGCTACAATGAAACTTGATGTTTTAAGTGTAAAGCCAGAAAGTGCTGGCGTAACCACTCTTAAAGGTGCAATGGCTGTTATGGATATAGTAGAGACTGCTACAACAAATCTTGATCAAATTAGAGCTGACATTGGTTCTGTACAAAATCAGCTTCAAGTAACTATAAATAACATTACCGTAACTCAAGTAAATGTTAAGGCAGCAGAATCAACCATAAGAGATGTGGACTTTGCAGCAGAAAGTGCAAATTTTTCTAAATATAATATCCTTGCACAATCAGGTTCATATGCTATGAGCCAAGCTAATGCTGTGCAGCAAAATGTTTTAAAATTACTTCAATAAATTTTTTAATGAGAGAGCTTATCTCTCATTAAATTAAATAAGTTTTCTTCTTTCTAGTATATCACGCAAGGGAACGATATCTTTTTTTAACCTCTGATTTAATACTAAAACAAGTTCTAAAATACTTTCAATCAATGATCTATGAGCATAAATCCATGCTAAAATTTTATTTTGGCGTTCACTTTCATTTTTTATATCTTGTACAAAAATAGGCGCCAATAAACTTTCTTCATGATATAAAGTTGGTCCTAAAATTTCTTGAATAAAGTTATATTTTGGATGTTCTAATGTTTCTTTAAAGGAATCTAGTTTTATAACGAGCTCTTCTAGGGTGTATTTTTGTTTTTTTTGTTCTGAAATTTGTTTAAATAATTTTTTACATTTTTTAGCAAGTTGTTCTGATAAATTGATATTTTTTTTGATATTTTTATAGGCTTTAATCAATAAAAGATTTTGATCTTTTCGTGTTAATTTATATACTCTTTTTAAGGGTTTTTTGATTTCAATATTTAAAAGATCATTGTAGACTTCTTTAAATGATTTTTCTATAGCACCTTCTATTCTTGCTCCACCTTCGGTGCAATTATAAGTTTTACTTGTCTTAATGTTAAAAATGTAATTTTCAAAAATTTGTCTAAATAATGTCCAAGTTTCAGAGCTTTCTACTTTTCCTATACCCCCGTATGCAGTTGTTGTGTATTTGCCAAAATCTCTTTGATAATGTCCATCATGGTAATTTGCGTGTATGAATCCTTTAGAATGTGAAATTCCATTATCACCATAAGCTAAATCTTGTCCAATTAATATAATGTTTTGGAATTTCATATGGCATGCTATTTCATACATCATATGAGATACACTCATTCCACCTCCTATATATCCAAATTCATCGAGTTTTATGGATAAAGCAAAGGGTTGTGCTCGTGTAATTAAAAGATAATTTCTTTTATTTTTCTCAAGATAGTCAATTGTTTTTTTATGTATAAGAGAGGCGCATAAAAATAAGATATCTTTATCGAAATTTTTAAAATCATTATTAAAACATTCAGAAACAATTTCATCTCTTTCTAACATACAAACATAGTCAGGTTTTATTTTTTCTCGTTCTAGGATATTGTAAGCGCTATCTGCACAAAAAATTATGGCTTTGTTATGACATTTTTTTAATAAAGGTAATTGTTTTGTTAGAGATGGTCCTGTGCCAACTATAATAGCAGTCTGTTTTAAGTTGAGTCTTTTTTTAAGTAATTCTTTGTAACTTGGATGGTTGATTATTTTAGGGATATTGCAAATAAATTGTTCAATTCCTTGCATAGCATCTTTTGGGTCATTGCCCTTGCGCAATGAAATATTTTTAATGGCTTGAATATTATAAGAATTAATTTTATTTATATCTTCTTGATAGATTTTATAAAAATCGCAATGATAGTGAAGGTTATAGGTTTTAACAAACAAATAAAATCTATTCGATGAAAATATTTGATCAGCTAATACATAATTAAAATCTTTAGTATAGATTATTTTAAATCTTTTTTCTTTTAATTCTTGACTAAAATCAACTAAATGTAAAACTAAAAATATAATTTCTAATTCTTTTTCAAAAACTACGATTTGTTTATGTTTTTTGTTTTGTAAAAGAGCTTTATAAAATATTCCATTTCCTAAACCATAAAATAACATTAGCGGATAATGGGAGAAATTTTTAAAATATTTTAGAGATTCTTGTAATTCTACCAAGGGGTTTTTATAGATAGATTTTAAATTTCGTTTTTTTATAATATTAATATCTAGCGCATCATTTCCGATGGTGTAACTAAATTCTCTTAATTCTTTAATTGAATTAAGTTTATTTTTTAATTCTTTATCTAATTGCTCTAAATTTTTTTCAAAATAGTTATTGTTTTGCATTTATTTTTCCTTAAAAACTAAAAATTATAATCCCCATCCATCATCTACTACTAAAGTTTGCCCTGTGATAAATTTACTCTCATCGCTAAGCAAAAATACTAAAGTTCCACATATATCGTCTGCATCTAGCATACCCTTACTCGCACAACATTTTCTATAAGCTTTTAAAAAAAGTTCGTTTTGATTATCTAAAATTCCCCCACTTGCTAGGGTATTAACACGTATGTTTTGATTAAAAAGCTCTTTGGCTAACCAAGCACCCATGTGATTAATCCCTGCTTTTATCACGCTATATTCTAAGGAGCTTTGCATAGAAGTGCCTTTATAGTTTTCAAATTTTGGTGCATAAACTCCCATGATGGAGCTAAGATTGATGATATTGCCATAACCTTGTTTTTTAAAAAATTTCACAAATTCTTGAGCTGCCAGTATAAAACCTGCTAAATGTAAATTTAAACTTTCACAAATTTGTTCGTATTTGAGTTCATAATAAGGCGTTTTACCCCAATCTTTACCAAAAGGATAGCTTGAATTGACAAAAGCATCTATTTTACCATATATTTCATGACTTTTTTTAAGGGCAGTTTGCAAACTTTCTTGTTTGGTGATGTCAAGTTCTAAGCTTAAAAGTTTTGTTTTAAAATTTGTTTCTAAATTTTCTCGCAGTTCTTTTAAGCGTTCTTTGTTGATATCTGCAAGTATCACTGTGCCTTTATTAAGAAGTATTTTTTTGCAAAGCGCTTTACCTATGCGTCCACAAGCTCCTGCTACAAAGATGACTTTATTTTCAAGCATTAAAAATCCTTTGGTGATAAATTTTTTAAAGAGATCAAAAACTCTACGATTTTAAAATCAAGTTCGCTATCTACATCAAAAGCCGTGCTTTCATCCATCACAAAAAGCCCTGTTTTTTCTCCAAAAACACTATCATTTTCTAAAAGATAATCCCTTTTAAAGATATAAATACTAGCGTTCATATCGTAGCATTTTGGGGCACTTTGGCGGGTAGTAAAATTTCCTTCTTTGGATTTTACTACCTTGTTATTTTGTATTTCTATGAGATTAAAATAAGGATTGCGTCTAGCTGGAACTGCGGTAATGAGATTGGAATTATCATTTTTAACAAAACTTTCATAAGCTTTTTTTATATCAAGGCTTGAGCGAAGCGGGGCTGAAGCGTCTAAGTCTATGAGAGTTTCAAAACGCGTTTTAAAGTGCTCTTCACTTCTTAGCAAGGCATCACGCATAACAGGAAGTTTTGCAGCCTGATCATTGGCAAGATGAGCTTCTCTTTTGAAAAAAACTTCAGCGCCATATTTTTGGGCTACACTTGCGATTTCATCACTATCAGTACTTATGACTATGTGTTTAAAAAGCTTTGAATTTTGAGCTTGTATGATGCTATAAGCTATCATTTCAATTTCGTTAATCTTTCTAATATTTTTGTTTTTAACGCCTTTACTTCCACCTCTAGCACAAATGGTGCATAAAATTTCAGCCATTTTTTTTCCTTACTTCATCGCAAAGTTCAAGTACTTTTAAAGCTTGCTTAAGATCGCAAAGTTCTTTGTCTTTTTCAAAGATTGCTTGATGTAAATTTTGAAGAGTTTTTATCGTATTGTTTTCAAAATTTAAGATTTTTTGACTTTGATCTTTGTGATAAATTTCGATTTTATTGTTTATTAAATCGGCTTTAAAGCTTTTTTCTAAAGTATGAATGGTAATTTCTCTTTTGTTAAATTTAGAAAAATAGCCTAATTCTATATGAATTTTAGCTTCTTGTGAATTTTTTAAAGCCAAAAAGGCAAAATCATCGCTTGTTATGTCAAGCTCTGAAATTTTAGCATTTTGGGAGTACTCAAGCTCTAAGTTTCCAAAAAGAAAAAAGGCTAGATCGATTTCATGAGAAAGATCGAGTAAAACCCCACCACCTAGCTCTTTTTTAGCGCTGTAATTTTGCCTATAGTCTAAAGCCCTCCAATGGGGCAAATAAGAATTACAAACCAAACTAGCAAAATAAATTTTTTCCTCTTTTAAAAGCTTTTTTAAAGCCACAATCACAGGATGAAAACGTAGTAAATACGCCACATAAATGTGATTTTTTGAGCTTGTGAAATTTTGCACCTTTTCAAATAAAGGTTTTTCTACGAGTATGATTTTATCTTTTACAAGCTCATTTAAAGTTTTTAAGGTGTTAAAATGCTCCGTAGTGATATTTGCAATGATAAAAAGATCAAATTCGTTTAAATCACATTCTTTTAAAGAGCGATAAATTGGAGTGTTTTTAAATTCTTCTTCTTTAGCACTTAAAGAAAGCAAACTTACTTCATAATTTAAATTTTTTAAGGCTAAAAAATGCTTTTTTCCTATGCTTCCAAAGCCTATGATTAAGATTTTCATTTAAAATCCTCATTGGCTTTTAAAAACTCATCTGGCCTTCCAATGTCGATCCAATAATCATTGATGATATAGGTATTTACCTTGCCTTTTTGTAGAGCGAGTTTGATGAGTTCGGGCATGTCTAGGTATTCATTTTTAGCAATGAAATTTAAAATTTCATTTTCAAGTACATAAATTCCTGCGCTTACTAGAAATTTTTGAGTGGGTTTTTCTTCTATATTTTCTATAAAACCTTGTTTTTGAGTGATAACTCCATAAGGAATTTGTTGTTCAAACTCACGCACGCAAACGCTCATTAAAGCTTTTGATTTTTTATGCGCTTTTAAAAGAGCATTAAAATCAAGCTCGGTTAAAATGTCTGCATTCATGACTATAAAACTTTCTTTAAAATCTTGTTTTATAAGGCTTAAAGCTCCTGCTGTACCTAGTTTTTTACGCTCTTTAACATAAGAGATTTTAACCCCAAATTTTTGCCCTTTTTGAAAATAATCTTCTATGATTTGTTTTTTATAATTCACACAAAAGATAAAATTTTCAAAATTTTGATTTTTAAGTCTTTGGACTATGCTTTCTAAAATGGGTTTTTTGCCTACTTTTAGCATGGGTTTTGGAGTATCTTTAGTCAGCTCTTTTAAGCGAGATCCTAAGCCTCCAGCCATGATGATAATGGAGTTTGGATTGGCTTTTAAAAGTGATGAGATAGATTTTATAGAAAGGATTTGCCCTTTTTTATCTAAAACAGGAAAATCATAAATATCGGTTTTAGCAGAAATTTTTAAAAGTTCTTCTTTGCTTGTGTTTTCTTTTATGGTGATGGGATTTTTAGTGTAAATATCCTTGATGCTATCTTTTAAAGTTTTGCCACCAATTAAAGCTTTTCTGATGTTTGAATCACTAATGACTCCTAAAAATTTATCTTTTTCGTCAACTATAATGCCTAGTCTAACGCGTTCTTTTCCGACTATTTTTAAAGCTTCTTCTATGCTTGAATCAGGGGTAAGTTTGAGTTTGTTGATATCCATCACAATCTTTCTTTTAATAAAATAAAGCTTTCGGAGTATTTAAAATTAGCTGTACAACCACGAAAGGTAGCTAAAGCTTTTATATTTTCAATGCTTCTTGGAAAAGGTGCCCTGCCTAGTTCGCTTTTATAAATTTTCATTATTTGGCATTTTTTTTCAAAAAAATCACTAATATCTACAAAAACATTAGGTATAAAACTTTGATGTGTTAAAGCGGGTGCAAATTCGCTTTCGCTTAAGGTTTCCATCATTAAAATTTTTTCTATACTAGGATAGCGAAAACTTTTAGTGCATGAAAAAGCGGTTTGGAAAATAATTCTATGATCGCTATGCACATCGTAAGCAAAGGGTAAATAAAGAATATTAGGTTTAATTTTTTCAAAAATTTGTGAGAATAAAGAGACAAGATGGGCTTGGCTGTATTGATCTATTTTTGTCGTTTTAAGTCCTAGTCTATGTATGCTTGTAAAACCATAGCTTTTAGAAATTTCTTGAAGTTCTTGTTCTCTTGTATCAATTTGTTCTTTAGAGAATCCTTCATCTTCAAAAATATCTGTGCAAAAGATACAATGAATTTCATCACCTTTTGCTTTATGCTTTAAAAGAGTTCCTCCAGCTCCTAAGGTTTCATCATCAGGATGAACTGCTATAACTAAAACTTTTTTATACAAAATTTATCCTTTAAAGTATTCTCCATTTTTAGGTAAAATATCAAAATTATGCTTGGTTAAAAGTATGGCTCCATCATAACTTTTAACTAAAATTCCTTTTTGATCGACTTTTAAAATTTTACCACATTCTAAATTATTTTGTGAATTTTTAACGATTTTAGCTTCGTAGATTTTATAAATTTTATTATTATATAAAACTTCAGCTCCTATATAAGGAGGTGCTAAAGCACGAATGAGATTATAAATGGCTAAACTATTCATCCTGAAATCGATTTTTCCATCTTTAAAATCTCTTTTTCTCCATGTATTTCCTTTTGTTTGTTTATAAGATAAGGCGTGTAAAATACTTTTAAAATCTTTATTTTTTAGACTTTTTTTATAAATTTTTAAAGTAAAATCTTCTATTTGCTTAAGGGCTTTTTGAGTGATTTTTTCATATAAGCTTTTAGCATTGTCTTTAGATGAAATTTTAATGCTTTTTTGACTTAAAATTCTACCTGTATCCGCTCCTTTATCCATAACAAAAAAGCTTGATCCAGTTTCTTTTAGGTTTAAAAATAAAGCCCATATTATAGGATGTCTTCCACGATTGTAAGGAAGTTTAGAAGGATGAAAACCTATGATGGGGTACGAGTTTAAAAGTTCTTTTTTAATCAAAGAGCTCCAGCCAAAACAATAAATAATATCAGGCTTAAGAGAATGGATAAATTTTAAACTTTGAGCATCGTTAATATCTTTTACATGAAGACAAGGAAGATTTTTTATGTCTTGTTTAAGATCGTAAAAATCACTATTAAAATCGGATTTTTCTTTGGTGGCTATGCCTACAACTTGTAAATTTTCATTTTGCAAACTCAAGAGTTTTTTTAATGCAAAATGTGAAAATTGAACACAACCTATGAAAAAAATTCTCATTTTTCAAACTCCGTAGAAAAATCAATATCAAAAAATTCTTTTTTCAAAATATTTTCAAGATTAAAATTTTTTAAAATTTCCTTTGTTTTTTTAGCGGCTCCTGCTTTTCCATAGGGATTTTCAGTATTTTTTAATTCTTTAATGAAATTTTTATCATTAAGTTTTTTAAAAGCTTCTTCTATGCTTTTAAAATTGGCTTCGCAGTCAATTACAGATTTTGCTTTAATGCGTCCTTTTTGTCTATCGCCTATATTAATGCTTGCTATTTTAAAGCTTGGAGCTTCACATAAAGCACTAGAAGAATTTCCAACAACTGCATTTATAAATTGCATGGAGCTAAGATAGTTTAAAGCACCCATAGAAACAAAAGCTATGCAATTTTTATGACAAGAGCAAAAATCGTCTATCATTTCATTGATAATGCGTCCATTGGTATCTGCATTTGACTTGGTAAAAATAAGTCCTAAATTTTCTTTTTTGTATTCAAGATCTAAAACTTTTAACAAATCTTGAAATTGCTTTTGAGAGCTTTGGTATTCTAAGGTAACAGGATGAAAAGTGATAAGAAAATTTCTTTTTTCAAAGGTGAAATTCAATGCTTTTTGAAGTTCATCTTTGCTTAAAAGCTTTAAATTAGCAATATTATCAAGCCCAAATCCACCTACATTAAAAACACGCAAAGGGGATTCTCCAAGTTGAATGACGCGTTTTTGGTATTCTTTTGTAGCTACAAAATGCAAATGCGACATTTTGGTAATGCTATGGCGTATGGCTTCATCGATCAAGCCCCAAGTTGCTTCTCCGCCATGTAAATGTGCTACAGGGATTTTACAAATCATGGCACTGGCTACGCAAGAAAAAATTTCATACCTATCTCCTAAAACCACTATAATATCAGGCTTTAATTCGTTTAATGCTTCAGCAAAAGAAATTTGAGTTAAACCCATACTTTTGCAAATTCCAATTTCGCTATCACTACTTAAAAGCATTTCTACTTTTTTAGTTATTTTAAATTCTTTTTCTATTTCTTTATAAGTGAGTCCAAACTCAGGACTTAAATGTGCTCCTGTAGCGATGATCTGAAGGCTTAGATCTTTATCATTTTGAATTTCATGGCATAAATTTCTTAAAAGATACCATTCAGCCCTTGTTGCACTGACTATACAAATTTTTCTTTTACTCATGGATAAGCTCATCTTCTTTGTAGTTTTTAGTAGCAATCTTACCCAAAAACTCTTCATATCTCATAGCACTTATACCATTTGCGGGGCGTTTGGTGGTAAGATTTTCTTCGCTAAAAATTTCTCCTTTTTTGATGTCTTTTTTGGCCACTAAACTTTTTCTTACTATGTTGATATTTTTTTGTTCGCTTTTGCTTGCTTTTTTTATGCCATCACCCATTGCCTTTTGTACTTGTCTTATTTGAGTGCAAAGCATTTTAAGTTCATGGGGTTCTAGGCTTGCTTTATGATCAGGCCCTGACATATTTTTATCTAGAGTAAAATGCTTTTCTATCACACAAGCTCCTAAGGCAACCGCAGCTAGGGAGATGTGTATGCCTTGAGTGTGATCAGAATAACCCACATCAAGCTTAAAAGCATCTTTTAAGCTTTGCATGGCTTTAAGATTGACCTCGTCAAAAGGGGCAGGGTATTCTGTAGTGCAGTGTAAAAGAGTGATATTTTGGCGTTTAGTACCGTTTTTGCAAAGTACATTTAAAGCTTGTTCTATCTCGCCTAAATTTGCCATGCCCGTTGAAAGTATGATTTTTTTATTAAGCTTTGCAATTTTTTTAAGATAGGGTAGATTGGTGATTTCTCCGCTTGGAATTTTAAAGATTTTTAAACCTAACTCATCTAAAAGATCTACGCTTTCAAGATCAAAAGGAGTAGAAAGAAAGGCAATATTGCATTTTTTTGCGTGTAAGATAAGCTCTTTATGAGCTTTAAGATCGAGTTCGAGTTTTTGCACCATTTGAAGCTGACTTTCATCACTAGCTGTCGTTTTAAGCTGATAGGGTGCTTTTTTAGCCTTTGTGCTGATACAGTTTTTGGCTTTAAAACTTTGAAATTTAACAAAATCAGCCCCTGAGTTAGCTGCGATTTCTATTAACTTTTTAGCTAAATTTAAATCGCCATTGTGATTGACTCCTGCTTCTGCGATGATTAAAGTTTTTTTCATGATTTTTTCCAAAAATTTTTCTTTAATTATAGCATTAAAGCAAGAGTCGTTCCAAATTATTTTAAAGGATTTTTTAGCTTAAATTCTCCAAAATTATTTTTATAGAATAAATCCATATTATAGTGTTTTTCTACTATTTTCCAAAATGTAGTTTTACTAATACCTATGAAGTTGCAAAAATCTTCAACGCATTTATTGTCAAGCTTATGATCTCTTTTTTGTATAAGTTTAATAGCTTCTTTTCTACTTAAAAGTCCATAACGCACGAAACGAGCCGCGTAATCACTTGCCATAGCATGACCAAATTTAGGGTATTTCATCCAAGCATGTAGAGTATAGCCTATACTATCAACTTGATCAAAATTTTCTATAGCATGAGTTCTATTCCATTCGCCTTCTAGATCGTTAAAACCACGACTTTTAGCAAAAATATAATTGCTATAAGAATTCCATTTTACAAAATAACTTAGATAAATAGGATTAAGTTTGTTGATATCGTTTGCATTGGGATTGAAAAAGAGTTGTAAATTTTCTTCTTTAATTTCATCATCTCTCAATTCATTTATATCCAAGTCACTAGCTACGCCATTTAGAAATATGTCTTTGGCACTAGGAGTTTCTTTGGCATCACTACCTCCATATTCAAAGCTAATATTTTCCCCATAAACTAACAAGGGGGTGTTAAATTTTAAAGCCATGGCAAAAGGATAGCTATACATGAGTCTTTCTATAAACCAAGTAGGTTTTCCATATTTTTCAAAGGTTTTTAGCATAACTTTTTTTTGAGTTTTGATATCGGGTTTTAAGCTAATGATATGACAACCAAAAGTTTCACTTAAATTTTTAAGATTTTTCTTACCCGCTTCAGTCATAGTGAAATTATCTTCAACACTAAAAAGAATAGGATTCATTCCAAGTTTTTCTTTCATAATATGCACTTGAAAATGCGAATCCTTACCTCCACTCACAGCAATAGCGCAATCATATTCAAATTTTCCATTCATTCTGCGGTATTTATCGCATAAGGCTTCAAGCTCTTTAAATCTTGCTTTATAATCAATATTTTCTTTATTTTTATGATTGATACAAGCTGAACAGATATTTTTACCTTCTTTATCTTTTGTAAAATTAATACCAGGTCTAGTATTTGGCATCACGCAGTGATCACAATAAATCATTTCCACCCCTTCAATTTAATAAAAAGATTAGATTATATAAAATATTAAATTAATATTTACTTATTTTATAAAATATCACTTATTTTTGTTTTATTTTTTCTACCTAAAATTCCTTTTTCTAAGGCCTTTTTAAAGATTTTTGGATGGTAAAAATTTTCATCTTCTTCTTTTAAATTCTTACAAATTTTATCACAAAGTTCTATGCCTATAGTGTCGATAATATTTAACAAATTTCTTTTTTCATAAAGCAAATCGTAAACTGTTTGACATTCTTTGAAATTGTAATTGTATTTTTCTATAATTTTAAAAAACGATGAAATTTCATTGAACAAAAGTAAATTTGCTAAAGCTCCTCGATTGCCTTTGCTGCGAATGATATGAAATCCTAATTTTTTAAGATCTTTCAATGGGGTAAATCGTTCTAAATTAGAACCACAAAGTTCTATTAATTTGATATAAATAGGATTGAAAAAATGTATAAAATCGCAGTTTAAATCATCCATACCCAAAGAACTTGAATTTGAAAAAACTATATTATTATTGTCTCTAAGAATTTGTATGATTTCTTTTTTTAAATTTAAATCTTCATTTAAGCTTTCTATAGTCAAGCTATTTTTAAGATCTTCTATATGTTGGTAAATATTTATTTTTCCGGAGTTAAAATTAGAAAAATCTATTTTTCTTTGTAGAAGTTTTATTTGTTTTTCAAATTCGTATATATTGGGCTTGCTTTTACTATAAACACCTATTTCATAACCCAATAAATAAAATAAAGCACTTATTTGCCTACCCATTAAACCAAAGCCTATGATATTAATTTCTTTCATTGTTTTTTCCTTGTTTTAATTATATTTTTATGAAAAATAAGTTGATTGGATGTGTAGTTTTTGCTAATAATACTACCTGCGCTTACTATGCAGTTATCTTCTAAGTTTACGCAAGGCAACAGACTAACTCTAGTAGCTAAAAAACAATTTTTTCCTATGCTTGAATTTCCATTGAGTGTAGCATAAGGGCTTAAAATACTTCCTTCTCCTACCTTGCAATCATGAGCTATGCTTGAATAAATATTACAAAGCACAAAATCTCCTATACTTGAATTAGCATTAATGGTTACAAAAGGACACACTATAACCCCTTGTCCTATTTTAGCTTCTTTTGAAACAAAAGATTGAGGATGTATAAAAGTGATAAAATTACATGATTTTTTTGAAAGTTTTAAAAGGATTTTTTTTCTTAAATTGATTTGTCCTACACCTAAGGCAAAAGATGCTTTTTGAATCAATTTTTTATCGAAATTATCTTCATTACCTAGATATTTTAAGTCAAAAAAATTATTTTCTTGTATATCGATATAGCCTATAATTTCGTAATTTGTATCTTTTAAATAAGAATAAAGCTCTCTAGCAAAGCCACCCGCTCCTATAATGATGACATTTTTCACGCACTTCTCCTAAAAGAAGAAGTAAAAAAATCAAATTCCCCCCCCCTATCTATTTTAAATTTTTCTTGCATATTTATCATTCCTTTAAATTTGGTAATTTTTAAAGCACCATCTTTAGTGCTTACGATGAAAAAATTTTTTTCTTTTTTAACAATTTTTCCTATTGGAGCATTAAAAATTTTATCTTTGTAAATTTCACTTTTATAAATTTTTATTTCTTTTTTATCTATAAAGGCACTAGCACCTAAATCTTTAGCATTTAAAGCACGGATAAAATTAAAAATCTCTCTAGTACTTTGAGTCCAATTTATAATTTCATCGCCTTTTTTTCTTTTAGGGCAATAAAATCCCCCTTCTTTTTGTTTATAAGCCTTAACCTTATCTTCTAAAAATAAAATAAGACTTTCATATAGCAAACTCGCACATTCTTTATGACATAAATTTAAAAGAGTGGTATAATCATCACTGTCTTTTATATCATAGGTTTTTTGTAAAATAATATCACCTGTATCAATACCTTTGTCGATAAAATGAACACTAATGCCAAATTCTTTTTCATCATTAATTAATGCCCAATTTAATATATTTCTACCCCTGTAAAAAGGTAGTTTACCTGCATGACAATTGATAATTTTTCTAGGATATAATTTTAAAAGCTCCTCTTTAAAAATTTGATCAAAACTCATAGAAACTAACAAGTCGTTAGAATATTTTTCAAGCTCATTGAGAAATTCTTTAGAGTTTATATCGATATGGGTATAACAAGGGATTTGGTATCTTAAAGCAAGTTTTTCTAGTTTTGTATCTTTAGTTTTTCTTAAAACGATGAAATTAATTTGAATTTGTGGGTTTTGAAGTATTTTTAAAAGACAGATTCTAGCCCATTTTCCATCGGCAAAATATCCTATTTTAAGCATATCATTCCTTTATTCTAACGCTACTAGGTAAATTAACCAAGCGTTTTTCTAATTTTTCAGTGTTTATAAGCTCATCGCTTTGACAGTTTTGAAAAGCTTTTAAACTTGGTAAGCTTTTCCATACAGGACGGACGAAAATATTATTTTTCAAGCATTCTTCTAAAAAGATATTTCTTAAATTTTCATCCTTAAAAAGCAAGGTGTTGAGCCAAAAATTGCTTTTTTCGTTACTTTTTTCATCGATAAATTTGCATTTATCATGATTTTTAAAAAAATCTTTGTAAATTTTAGCAAGTTCTCTTTTATTTTCTAAAAAAAGTTCCAAATTTTCAAGTCCTGCAAGCAAGATCGCTGCATTTACATTACAAAGACGGTAATTATAAGCTATCCTATTATGATCGTATTCGTAAGGATGGGGGATTTTAGCTGTGGTGCTAAGGTGTCTTGCAAGCTTGGCTAAATTTTCATCGTCGCTTAATATCGCTCCACCGCATCCGCCTGTGATAATTTTATTGCCATTAAAACTTAAAATTCCACACTTTCCAAAAGTGCCTAAGGCCTTGTTTTCATAGGTGCTTCCTAAGGCTTCTGCAGCATCTTCGATTAAAAGGATATGGTATTTTTCACAAAGCTCTTTGATGGCTTTTATATAAGCACTTAAACCAAAGGTGTGCATGATAAGACAAGCTTTGATGAGTTTGTGGGTGGTTTTGTTATAGCTAAAACCATTTTTTTGATAAGTTTGATTTTCTAAAAAATGCTCTAAAGCCTTAGGACTTAAACTTAGAGTGTTTTCATCTATATCTAAAAAAACGGGCTTTGCACCTGTATAAGCGATAGCGTTGGCCGTGGCGACAAAGCTTATGCTTTGAGTGATGACTTCGCAGTTTTCATCGATACCATTAGCTAGTAAAGCGATATGAAGGGCTGCTGTACCTGTATTTGTAGCGATGACAAAGCGTGCTTTGGTTTTTTCTTTTAAAGCTTCTTCAAAACGCGTTACAAATTCTCCCACGCTTGAAACAAAGCCACTGTCGATACATTCCAAGAGATATTTTTTCTCATTGCCTATAAAGCAAGGTTCGTGTAAGGCGATATTTTCTTTATTAAAAAGACTTTTTATAAAAGAAATTTCTTTTTCAAACATTATAAAGCTCGCTTTTATAATTTTCTAAATTTTCTTTAAAATACTCTATGCTTTGTCTTAAACCTTCTTCTAAGCTTATTTTGCTTTGCCAATTTGTAGCTTTTTTAAGCTTGCTTGCATCGCAACAAAGTCTAAAAACTTCACTATTTTTAGGACGGAGTCTTTGTTCATCTTGGATGATTTCTACCTTAGAGTCTAAAATTTTTTGTATGAGATCAAGTACTTCTTGCATGGAGTATTCTACTCCTGAGCCTATATTATAAACTTCTCCAAAATGTTTTAAATTTAAAAGAGAAATAAAACCCTCGCAAGTATCTAATACAAAATTTAAATCCCTTTTAGGGCTTAAATCTCCTAGTTTGATTTCCTTTGCTCCGCTTAAAATTTGGGTGATGATTGTAGGTATGATGGCCCTTGCGCTTTGTCTTGGACCATAGGTGTTAAAAGGGCGTGCAATATTGATATTTAAATTAAAAGAATTATAATAACTCAGCGCTATCATATCCGCAGCGATTTTGCTTGCAGAATAGGGGCTTTGAGGTTGTAAAGGGTGTTTTTCATCGATAGGTACATAAAAGGCTGTGCCATAAACTTCGCTTGTTGAGGTGTGGATAAAATGTGAAATTTTGTTTTTTTTAGCTGCTTCGAGCATATTTAAAGTACCATTGACATTGGTATCCACATAGCTTTGTGGGGCTGCGTAGGAGTAGGGAATGGCGATTAAAGCACCAAGATGAAAGATCGCGTCTATATTTTTTGTGATTTTTTCGCAAAAAAAGCTATCTCTTAAATCTCCGCTTATTACTTCCATGTCTTTTAAAAAAGGACTTTTTTCTAAATGACCCCAAAAATTAAAAGAATTATATTGACTTAAAGCTCTAACTTTAAAACCCTTTTTAACTAAGCTTTCGCAAAGATGAGAGCCTATAAAACCATCAGCACCTGTAACTAAAATATTTTTCATTTTTTACCTTAAAGTTAATTTATTTTTAATCTTTTCTTGCCATTTTTGAAGTTTTCTTGCTTTAAGTTCATTTTCCAAAGGAAGAATATTTTTAAGTAATGTTTTTTCTTGTGCTTCTATATGTCCATAAATCATTTGTATATATTGCATATGTTCTTTGATCCAAAGTAAAGATTTATTAAAACTATCTTCTGGTGTTTTTGGATTTAAAACATAAATTCTAGCAAGGTTTAGCTCAAATTGGATTAAAAATGGACCCAATATTTGTTTTATATCATATATATTTTTCTCATCTTCTAGTTTTTCTTTAAAATTATCTATTTGTTGCATGAGATTATTGATAATTATATTTTTCTTGCTTTCTTCTAGATTTAAATCAGTTAATAATAAATATTCTTTTTCTATGTTAAGATAAGTAGCTTCAATTTCTTTTTTAAATTCTTGACAATGTTTAATACTTTTATAAATTCTATAATAAGCTTTAAGCATTAATTCGTTTTGTTTGCAATGGTTTAAAGGTTTAATGTTAGGGAAAGGCTTTTGAATGTTTTTTTCAAGCAGTATTTCACATACTTCTTTAAAAGGTTTTTCTATAGCTCCTTCTATTCTAGCTCCACCTTCAGTACAATTGTAGGTGTTGATTTTTAAAATTTTCTTTAAACATGTAATATCATTTTCAAAAGTTTGTCTAAATAAAGTCCAGGCAAAAGAACTTTCTACAGTTTGATTTCCTCCATATGATAGGGTTGTATATTTTCCTTTGTCTCTTTGATAATGTCCTTTGTGTTTATCTAGATTTTGATAATCCTTTGTATGCGAATCCCCATTATCAGCGTAAGCTAAATCTTGCCCTATTAAGATAATATTTTTATGTTTTAAATGAGTGGAAAGTAAATAACTCATATTGGAAACACTTTTTCCCATATTAAAATATCCAAAATCATTTAGTTTTAAATATTCGATAAAATTTGCATATGTTGATACAAGCATATAATTCCTATTATTTTTTTCTAAATATTTAATAGTATTTGGATGAACAACTGATTTTAAAATAAATAATATATCTTTATCAAATTCTCCAAAATTATTGTTAAAAAATTCAGAGGTTAGTGGAATTCTTTCAAGAGATAAAACATAATCAGGTTTAATATTATGTTTAGCTAAAATAGGATAAGAAGAATCTGCACAAAATATCGTAGCTTTATTGACATATTGTTTTAATAATGGGAGTTGTTTAGTTAAGCTAGGGCCAGTAGAGACTATAATTGCAGTATCGCTTAAATTTTGTCTTTTTTTAAGTAAATCTATATATCTTGGATGAGTGATCATTTTAGGAAGATTATGGACAAATTGTTCTATTCCTTGCAAGGCATCTAAAGGATCATTTCCATGAGATATTATAGCATTTTTAAAATAGTTTGATAAGTTTTTATTAAGCTCTAAAATATCTTCATGAAATTTCTCATAATAATCACTACTCAATTCTAAAAAATAAATTCTAGAAAAGTTAAAAAAAGGATTGGTGTTTGCAAAAGTAGCATAAGTTTGAATGTCTATATTGTTAATGTTAAAAATAATTATTTTTTTATCTTTTAGCTC
>NZ_RYYM01000158.1:0-241 GCF_004379075.1 Campylobacter sp. US25a | reverse complement strand
AGCGTAAGAGATTCCCAAAGCTCAGGCTTTTTAAATAGCTTTGGCGGAAATGTTCGCAGTGATAAAGTATGACATTTAAATTCAAATCAAATCAATAATACACAACAAACTTATGAATGCAAATATATAGAAAAAAATACTATTATTTTTGCAGAAGCTGTGAAAACAGGACTTAAACTTCCTGAAGCTACGCCTATTTTAGAAGATAAAATTGCAAATCAGATTGCAGGATTATTTTAAT
>NZ_RYYM01000157.1:0-242 GCF_004379075.1 Campylobacter sp. US25a | reverse complement strand
ACAGTGGCCTTCCTGTCTTTTTTGGGCAGGACAATAACGTCATAGTCGTTCTCGTGTCCCTTAAACTCCTCAGCAAGTTCCGAGGCGGTCCAGTCACCGGACCAGTACATCGCCGATTTCCCGCTCTTGAACATCTGAGAGGGTTTGGTGTCGGTGATGACCTTCGGGGACGCCACCGAACCGTCCTTGACCCAATCCGCCCAACACTGCAATCCCTCGATGCTCTTCGGATCGTCAAATCC
>NZ_RYYM01000156.1:0-243 GCF_004379075.1 Campylobacter sp. US25a | reverse complement strand
GGCGAGAAGGCTCAGGCCGAGTGACGTCGCGGCGTCGATGCCGCGGCACACTCTGCCGCTGACGACGCGCGCAAGAGCCGTCGACGACGTGCGTTCTCGCGCCATGGCGCTAGAATGGTGGTTTCACCTGGGCTGAGACGCGCACCGCCGCCGGCGGACACCGCAGCGTCTTGGCCGTGTTCTTTCGTGCGGGAGACCGTGCGAGACCCGAAAGCACAGCAAGGAGAAGACCGTGAGCGAGAC
>NZ_RYYM01000155.1:0-244 GCF_004379075.1 Campylobacter sp. US25a | reverse complement strand
AGCATGGATCGTCCAAAAGGAATGGGCTTGGCAGTTGAATTCATGTCAGCCTCCCGTTTGAGGGTCCTTTGGGGCCTGCTTGCCGTGAAAGTGCTGGCCCGGCACCAGGCGCTCTCGTTGTTCCAGGGTGTTCGCGACCTGGACGGCGAGCCGATCCAGTGGAGCATGATCGTACTCGCTCTCGATCTGCGGTTCGCGGAAGTGCGTCGTGAAAACGCCCCAGAGGCGGCCATTGCTGCTGATG
>NZ_RYYM01000154.1:0-245 GCF_004379075.1 Campylobacter sp. US25a | reverse complement strand
AGCAATTGCAGGCCGTGGAGAGTGCGATCGAGAGCGCCAAGAAGGCGCTGATCCACGATCACATCGGCCACAGCCTGGAGGAGACGTTGAAGGCATCGGGCCCCAAGGGCCGCAATGTGCTGCGCGACTTTCGGCTGATCGCGAAATACCTGTGACCCAACATACCTGTGACCCAAGATACCCGTGATCAAAGGCCGCATGCGGCGGACTGACGAAGCTTGACCCGTCCGGGGGGATCACCGGAC
>NZ_RYYM01000153.1:0-245 GCF_004379075.1 Campylobacter sp. US25a | reverse complement strand
AAAATAGAACAATTTGTTATCAATAGGGGTGATGATTACACAGCTAATTTAGCTATAAATAATGCTTTCTTTACTAGTGTAGAAGCTAACAACAAGAAAAAAACATATGGGCAAATTATCGTAGGGGGTAATATAGATTTTACAAATCAACTCAGTATGAATCTTGGTTTTGGTGCTAAACAAATACTAGCAGGTAAAGTAGATAATAAAAATGAAACTTACTTAAGTGGTCAAGTAGGACTTAA
>NZ_RYYM01000152.1:0-252 GCF_004379075.1 Campylobacter sp. US25a | reverse complement strand
CTTTCCATTTCTTTTTTTGGAAATAAAATTACATGGTAAAATGACTTATCTCAAAAGCCTATTTTACCAATGTTTTTACTTTCAAATGGTGTTTTTTACCCATTCAGATTCAACTATTGAAAGAACTCTTGCGGTTTTGTAAATATTGTCTTGCGGATTTAGTATAGTTCTCACAGCGTAATACTGTTCGTTTTTAACTTCCTCTTTTTCAACTACAACTATCGTATCAACTGATTCTTCTTGAAGTTTCAA
>NZ_RYYM01000151.1:0-252 GCF_004379075.1 Campylobacter sp. US25a | reverse complement strand
AAGGATTATGGATACTTAAAATAGCTTCTTGATCGATTAAAACATTAGGATGAAAATTAAAAGTTGTAGGGGTGCTTAGATGAGATGAAGCATTGGTTAAAGTATTTAAAGAAAATAAATCTTGTTCTAAACTTTCAAAAAAGCCTTCACATTCTATAGAAAAAAGTTCTTCAAGACTTTCTTTGATGAGGGCTTTAGTGATTTTAAAGGGTAGGGGATTTGAAGTAGAATTTGATATATCAAGACTCATAT
>NZ_RYYM01000150.1:0-253 GCF_004379075.1 Campylobacter sp. US25a | reverse complement strand
AGATAGCTAGCTCAAGAGTAGCATCTAATATCGCAGCTAGAGCTGGCGTATCCATACTTTCTCGTATTGCCGCAGGTACAGCAACTGGAGCAGCTATAGGCTCGAGCTTTCCTATTGTTGGGACAGTGGTGGGTGCAGTAGTGGGAACACTTGTAGCAGGTTTTTTTAATGACTTAATTTTTGGCGATGAAGATGAGGAATTAAAAAAACAAGAAGCCAAAGAGAAATATTTAGAGGAAAAATTAGATGAAAA
>NZ_RYYM01000014.1:0-18822 GCF_004379075.1 Campylobacter sp. US25a | reverse complement strand
AGCAGGTAAAGTAGATAATAAAAATGAAACTTACTTAAGTGGTCAAGTAGGACTTAAGTATAAATTTTAATCTTAAAAATCATTTCTAAATCTTTTTATAGTTTAGAAATGATTGTTTATTTCTATGGGAAATCTCCTAGGGCTTTATCTTAAAGCCCTTTTTTATAACAAACAAGTAAATAAGTCTTTAGAGTAAAAACCCTAAAAACTTTTAGTTTTCCTTAAAAAGTTTGGAAGCTAAGTGTGTTGCACGACTTTGATCTGTATCTTTTTTAAGTGTTTTATAAATTTTACTTACATATTCTTCTAAGGTTTGTTGAGAATCTATGATTTTTTCAGAAGAAGGAATTTTTTCATATTCTCCATTGTTTTTAAGCTCATAAGCTAAAACATTATCGCTAAGTTGCAAGCGTAAAAATTGAGCTAATTTAGCTTTGCTTCTTTCATCATATATAGGAGTCATAAGTTCTAAACGGCGTTCTAAATTTCTTGGCATCCAATCTGCACTCGATATAAAATAATTTGGCTCACTATGTTTAAAATAAAATACTCTAGCATGTTCTAAGTATTTTCCTATGATGCTTCTAACGCGTATGTTTTTGCTGTATTCTTCATCAGGTTTTAAGCAACAAATTCCACGTATGATAAGATCGATTTGTACTCCTTCCATACTTGCTTCATAAAGCGCTTGTATGATATCACTATCCACAAGAGAATTCATTTTAGCTACAATCACACCTTCATTTTTTTTGCTTGTTTCAATGCGTATCATTTCTAAAACTTTTTCTTTGATTTGATTTGGACTCATTGAAAGAGTTTGAAGACGACGGTTTTTGCTAAAGCCTGATAAGATATGAAAAAATTTTGTCGTATCTCTTGCAAATTCTACTTTGCTTGTAAAATAACTCACATCAGTATAGATTTTAGCACTGCTTGCATTGTAATTTCCTGTGCTTAAATGTATATAAAATTTAAGCTTATCCCCTTGTTTGCGTATGACTTGAGAAACCTTAGCGTGGACTTTAAAACCTGTAATGCCATAAATAACATGAGCTCCGGCATTTTCTAAAGCTTTCGCCCAATGAAGATTATTTTCTTCATCAAAACGTGCTTTTAATTCTACCATCACAGTTACTTGTTTTCCATCGCTTGCAGCATCAATTAAAGCTTGAACTATATTAGAATTTTTTTCAACTCTATAAAGTGTCATTCTTATGGAAATTACTTCAGGATCTTTGCTTGCTTCTTTGATAAATTTATAAACTGGATCAAAACTTTCAAAAGGTTGTATGATGAGTATATCTTCTTTTTCTACAGCATCAAAAATAGATAAATTTTCATCAAAAGGTGGTAAAGTTTTAGGCGTGTAAAGTGGGCTTAAAAGATGCGTAAAGTTTTTATTTCCCGCGATTTGCCAAAGGCTAGGGAGATTGAGTAAAATAGAATATTCATAAACATCTTTATGAAAAATTTTCATGTGTGTATTAAGAAATTCTACGATTTGTTCATCTGCATCTTTTTGAATTTGCAATCTTACAAAAGCCCCTTTTCTACGAAGTTTTAAGCCTTGTTCTAAAATCATCATAAAATCATCAGCTTCTTCCTCTTCTATTACTATATCTGCATTTCTAGTCACTCTAAATGCTGCTGAAGCTAAGAGTTTATAGCCTGGAAAAATTTCTTCTGCGTGTTGGTGGACTATACTTTCTATAGGAACATAAATATTTGCACTTACCTCATAAAAACGAGGTAAAACCCTTGGAATTCTAATCATTCCAAATTTTACAAGTTCAGGATGTGCTTTATCACAAATTTTAACCGCTAGTGAAAAAGATAAGTTATTTAAATGTGGAAAAGGGTGAGTCGCATCAACAGCTATTGGAACAATAATAGGAAAAATATTAGAGAAAAAATACTCATCACATTTTTGTTTTAAATTTTCATCTAAATTCTCATAATGCTTTATGAAAAGATTTTCTTTTTCTAATTCACTTGTGATTTCATTAAAATAACGCTCCAAAAGCTCTTTTTCTTGGTGTAAGCATTTGCGTATGGCTTTTAATTGTTGTAACGGGGTCATTTCATCGCTACTGCTTGCATTAACTCCAGCTGAAAAAAGTTGTTTTAAGCCTGCAACGCGTATCATATAAAATTCATCTAAATTAGTGCAATATATAGCTATAAATTTTAATTTTTCTAATAAGGGTAAATTTTTAGAACATTGGTCTAAAACACGAGAATTAAAGCGAAGCCAAGAAAGTTCGCGATTGATAAACATATCAGGACTTATTTGCATTAATTTTTCCTTTTTTTATTATATTTTATCATTTATTTTAAAATTATTGAATAAAAGTTTCAAATTTTTTAGGTTAATTAAGAGTAAATATATCTTTAAAATTATATTAAATTCATCTATGTTAAAATTACAAAATTTATTTTTGGGAAATTCTGTGACATTATTGTTTTATTGAAGATTTTAAGAAATGATAATTTTAAGGAGGAAAATTTTGAAGAAAACTTCGAATCTTTTTACTATTTTTCTTGTTTTGCTTTTTGTTTTCTTTGCGGTTGGGTTTTATACTTTTTATAATGCTAAGGGCACATCTTATTTAAGCAATGCAAGCGAATCTTGTAATAACTGCCATATTATGAATGAAGTTTATAACGAATACATGGCAGGACCACACTCTCAAAAAGTCAAAGGCGAACCAAGAGCAACTTGTGTGGATTGTCATTTGCCACATAATTTTGTAGCTAAGTGGATAGCTAAAGCGCAAAGTGGTTTAGGACATGCTTATGCTTTTACTTTTAAACTTGATGAGTTGCCTACAAATTTGAGTGCGACTGAAAAAAGCAGAAAAATGGTGCAAGAAAACTGCATACGCTGTCATGCAGATTTTGCTCAAACAGCTATCAATGCTACAACAAATCCACATGCAGACAAGTCATTAAATTGTGCTTCTTGTCATAAAGATGTTGGACATAAACACGGAATTTAATAAGGAGAAGATGAATGAAAAAAAATATTTTACGCTTGGGTATTGTTGTTTTGGTTTTACTTATAGCGGGAGTTTTATGGCTAAATAATGATATCAATCAAAAAAAAGAAGATGAAGCAAATAAAAATGCCATTGCAGCAAATGCTGATTTTTCTTTGCTTAGTGATGATGATCCAAATTTTGAAAAATGGGGTAAGGTTTTTCCAGAGCAGCTAAAAATGTATTTAACAGTTGAAAAAGAAGAGCCTAAAGCTACTGAATTTGGTGGTAATTTAGCTTATTCAAAATTAATTCGCTTTCCTCAATTAACCATACTTTGGGCAGGATATCCTTTTAGTCTTGATTTCAATGAAGAAAGAGGGCATTTTTGGGTTCAAGTAGATCAAATGAAAACAGCAAGAAACAACAAAGATTTTCTTAATGCTCACGGCCTTGCTGCTTTTAAAGGCCAGCCCGCAGCTTGTATGAATTGTCATAGTGGATGGACTCCATGGCTTATAAAAAATGTTGCTAAAGGGGATTTTACTGCTTTTAACTCTACAAATTATTGGACCATGATTAAAAATATCCCAGCCGTTGATGGTATAGTGGAAAATTCACCTGAACATGCAGGTCCACATGGTGGTAAAAGAATGGGTGTAACTTGTGCAGATTGTCACAATCCAAATGATATGAGTTTAAGACTTACTCGTCCAGCAGCTATTAATGCTTTAGTTTCTAGGGGATATGAAAAAGATCCAGTACAAGGCGTAAAAGCTACAAGAGAAGAAATGAGAACTTTAGTTTGCTCTCAATGCCATGTTGAATACTATTTTAAACCAACAGGGGAAAAAGTAAAAGTAATGGGTGAAACTATTGTAGATGATAGTTCTAAAAAATGGTGGAATGGAACTCAGAAAAATTATGATGAGTATGAGTTTTGGAGAGATGGAAATAAAGCTAAAGAGATTGAAACCGATGGTATAGTTTTAACTTTTCCTTGGAGTGAGTGGAAAAAAGGACAACCATTTAGAATTGAAATGCTAGATGATTATTATGATAAAGTTCGTGGAGTATTTGGAGCTGATTTTACTCATAAATTAACAGGGGCACAAATTATTAAAATTCAACACCCAGAAAGTGAACTTTATAGTGGCGGTGTGCATGCTGCAAATGGAGTAAGTTGCGTGGATTGTCATATGCCTTATGTTAGAGAAGGGGCTAAAAAGGTTACTCAACACAATATCACTTCTCCTTTAAGAGATATTAACTCTGCTTGCAAATCTTGTCATAAACAAAGCGAAGATTATTTAAAAGCTCAAGTACTTGACATACAAAATAGCGTTGCACATGATCAAAGAACTGCAGAGTACGCAATTGTTAGTTTGATTATGGATACTAAAAAACTACGCGATGAGCTAGGCAATATGGAAAAATTCCAAAGCGATGGAAAAGCTGATGCGAAAAAAATTAGCGAAGAGCTAAAAGAAGTTTTAGAACTTCATCGTAAAGCTCAAATGAGAGCGGATTTTGTTAATGCTGAAAACTCAACTGGTTTTCATAATCCTCGCGAAGCTTCAAGAATGTTATTGCAAGCTGTTGATATGGCAAGAATGGGACAAACTAAACTTGTAGAAATTGCAGCGGTAAATGGAATTAAAGATTTTAAAACTTCAAATTTAGGTTTTGAAGATATTCAAAAATTTAATCCAGGAGAGCTTTATTATAAAGTAGATGTTAATGGTCATAAAGCTGGAGAGCGTTACTATGCAGATGAAAAAGATGTTAATGGCAATCCTCCAAAAGAACTTTTAGAGCATGATAAAGAGCTTGTTCCTTATAATTATCAAGTGATTGATAAAAAATAATTCTTAAGCCCTATAATCATAAGGGCTTTTTCTTTTCATTGTTTTAAAAAATATAAACTTTTTATTTAAAATTCACTTTATTTTGTCAAAATATCACAAATTTTAATAATAAAAAAAGGACTTAAAATGATTAATAAAAATAAATTGTTTAGACAGGTTCATATCTATCTTAGTTTGTTCTTCTTGCCTTGTGCTTTGCTTTTTGCTTTAACGGGTATAGCGTATATTTTTGGTATTAATCAAGATGTGGGTTTGAAAGTTGAGCAGTATCAATTGTCAAAAGTTATAGAAAGTGGTAAAGAAAGAGAAGCTTTAATAGAGTACTTAAAAACAAATGGTTTAAAAGTGCCATCTAATACAGATATCATTAAAAGTAAAGATAAAGGCATAACAATAGGCGGAACTCATTATAGTGCTAATATAACTCAAAATTCTACTAATGAATACAACATTACCTTAAAAACAAGATCTTTACTTGGAGATATGATTATGCTTCATAAAGATAAGGGCGCTTGGTATTTTTCTGTGCTTAGCGTAGGCTTTGGTATTACTTTATTTATGCTTTATATTTCAGGGCTTATGATTGCTTTGTTTGCAAATAAAAAAGATAGAAGTAAACAATTTGCAGTTCTTGGAGTAGGGGTTGTTGTAACTTTGCTTTTGGCTTATCTTAGCCTTTGATTTTTCCTAGCTTTTTAAGCTAGGTATTATTTATTTTTTTGTATAATCACACTTTACTTTATTGGACAGATGGGTGAGCGGCTGAAACCACACCCCTGCTAAGGGTGCAGATCTTAACGGGTCTCGAGGGTTCAAATCCCTCTCTGTCCGCCACTAAAACTTTCTTGAAAATTCCAAATATTTTATTAGGTATTAAAGCAAGAGACTAGCCCTTGCGAGGTTGTATTATTTTACAGCATTTTTGATTTCTAAAATCATAGTTTTTAAAGACTCTAGTCCATTTCCACTTGCTAAATACCAGTATTCTGGATCAAGATAGATGATTTTTTTGTTTTGTGCTGCTTTGGTTTTAGCAACAAGCGCATTATCGAGTATGCCTTGAGCGCGTTCTTTGTTGCCTACAATGATATTTCTATCAACAACAAAAATATAATCAGGATTTTTTTCTAATATAAATTCAGAATTGATACTTTTGCCGTGTGTACCTACTTTTATATTCTCATCTACCGCGTTAATCCCTAAAACATCGTGAATAATCCCAAAGCGAGATTGAGGACCAAAGGCTGAAATTTTGTTAGAATTTGTAAGAATGATAAGAGCTTTTTTATCTTCATTAACTATGCTTTTGGCTTTTTCAATTTCATTTTTAATATCTGAAATTTTTTCTAAAGCTTCTTTTTCTAAACCATAAAGTTTTGCAATGCTTAAGACATTGTTTTCAAAAGAGCTTAAAAAATTTGCATTATCAAGACCTACAAATAAAGTTGGAGCTATTTCTTTTAATTTATCATAAAATTTACTTTGGCGTCCAGAAATGATGATAAGATCAGGTTTTAAAGCATTAATGGCTTCAAAATCAACTTGTTGCACTCCACCTACACTAGGTTTGTTTTTAAATTGTTGTAGGTATTTTGGTAAATTTTTAGCAGGAACGCCTGCGACTTTATCGTTTAATTTTAAAGCATCAAAAGTATCTAAAATTCCAAGATCTAAGATCACTACCTTAGAAGGATTTTTAGGGATTTTATTTTCTCCTAGACTATCCTTTACTAAAAAACTATCACCCTCATCACTCATGCCAATAGGCAAAACTTTCACCGTAGCAGTGTTGGTTTTTGTTGTAGAGCTTGCATTGTTTTCATTTGAGTTTGAATTACAAGCTGTTAAGATTAGACTTAAAAAAAATGCAAAAAATGCAAAAACTAAAGATTTTTTCATATTTTCTCCTTTTTAAAAATAAATACAAATTTTCTTACCATCAATTTGACTTACAGGTATATCCATATCATAAATTTGTTTTAAATTTTCTTGATTGATGATTTCATCTTTTGAACCTTGTTTTAAAAGCTTCCCATCTTTTAAGGCTATGATTTCATCAGAATAAATCGAAGCAAAATTAATATCATGCAATACAACAGCTATACTTTTGTTAAAGTCTTTGACTAAATTTTTCATTAGTTGCATGATTTGTACGCTATGTTTCATATCAAGATTGTTTAAAGGTTCATCAAACATTATAAATTCAGTATCTTGAGCGATGATCATGGCTATAAAAGCTCTTTGTTTTTGTCCGCCGCTTAATGTATCTAAAAATTCATTTCTTAAGTTGCTAAGCCCCATGTATTCTAAAGCTTCATTGATTTTGATTTTATCGTTTGCATTAAGTCTTCCTTGAGAATGTGGAAAACGCCCAAAAGCGACTAATTCTTCAACTTTTAATCTTAAATTGATATTGTTTTGTTGTTTGAGAATGGAAATTTTTTGTGCTAAGATTTGCTCTTTATAGTCTTTTAAATTCATTCCATCAATATAAATTTCTCCGCTACTAGGTTTTATCAAACGACTTGCTAGAGCTAAAAGAGTGGATTTTCCAGCACCGTTGGCTCCTATTATAGAAGTGATTTTGCCTTTATGAAAATCAAGGCTAAGATCTGAAATAATGGCTTTATTGTCATAAAATTTGGTGATATTTTTTAGTTTAATCATAATTTATTACCCTTTAATACAAGATAGATAAAATATATCCCGCCTAAGAAATTAATAACCACGCTTATAGTGGCATTATAATCAAAAACTCTAGAGACAAAAAATACCCCTCCAAGCAAAGCTAAAATGCTAATGAGTATACAAGCACTTAGTAAAATACTATGCTTTGCAGTTTTAAATAGTTCATAAGTGATATTTACTACCAAAAGCCCTAAAAAGGTTATAGGACCTACAAGCGCGGTGCTAATAGAAGTTAAAATAGCTATGATAATTATCAATTGTTTTGAAATTTTTTGATAATTTATCCCTAAATTTATCGCTAAATCTTTGCCTAAATTCAAAGGATCCAAAAATTTCATATAGCGAAAAATCCATATAAAACTTAAAAAGCTAATAATATAAGCAAGAATTAAAACATCAAAAGCAATATTATCAAAGCTAGCAAACATTCTTCCTTGTATCACCACGAATTCATCAGGGTCGATTAATACTTCAAAAAAAGAGCTTAAAGTGCTAAAAAGTGTTCCAAAAACTAAGCCTAAAAGCATGATAAGATAAATGCTTCTATCGCTACTAAATAAAATTTTATAAAGTCCTAGTGAAAAAACTACCATACAAACCAGAGTGATTAAAAAATTGATATCGTTTTTATAAACACTTAAATTAGCCGCACCAAAAGAAAAGATAAGAGCACTTTGAAGTAACATATATAAAGAATCTAATCCTATGATAGCAGGGGTTAGAATTTTGTTATTGCATAAAGTTTGAAAAATCACTGTTGAAACAGCGATACAAATAGCTACTATGATAATAGCTGCAATTTGTAAAAAACGACTTTTTAAGGCGTACTCATCAAAGCCATTTAAACCCACAAGTATAAAAATCCCTATCATACCAAGTGTTAAAAAGCTTAAAATCAGCATTTTTTTACGCATAAACTTTCCTTTTTAACAAAAGAAAGATAAAGATTAAAGATCCTAAAACACCTGTAGTGATACTTAAAGGCATTTCAAAAGGAAAGATGACAAGTCTTGAAATGATATCGCAAACAAGTAAAAACAAAGCTCCACAAAGTGCTATATAGATAAGATTTTTTCTAAGGTTATCACCTAGATAAAGAGCTACTAAATTTGGGATAATTAGCCCTAAAAAAGGGATAATCCCAACGCTTACAATCACTAAGCTAGTGATAATGCTTACAATCATCAAGCCTAAAAATAATATACCATTATAAGAAATTCCAAGATTTAAAGCTATATCTTCGCCCATGCCAACTATGGTGATTTTATGAGCTAAAAAATAAGCAAGTATAAAAAGTGGTAAAGAAATGTAGAGCAATTCATAATTTCCTTGCATAACATTTGCCATGCTGCCTTGTAACCAGCCTTGGATATTTTGTATATAATTTAAAGCATAGGCAAAAAAAGTGGTTATAGCACTAATAATGCCTCCAAACATCAAGCCTATCAAAGGTACAAAAATCACATCTTTGAGTTTGATTTTTCTTAAAATTTGGATAAATATAAAAGAACCCAAAAGCGCAAATACAGATGCAATGATAGCTTGAGTGAAAAAAGACGTTCCAGCAAAAAATATTAAAGAAACAAGTATGCCAAATTTAGCACAATCCATAGTCCCTGCTGTAGTTGGGGAAACGAATTTATTTTGCGTGAGTTGTTGCATGATAAGCCCGCATATACTAAGACTCATTCCTGTGAGTAAAATCGCTATAAGTCTAGGAATTCTTGTGAGAGTTATGATTTCTAATTGAGTGGAGTTAAGATTAAGAATATCTTTTGCATTGATACTGATAACTCCTATAAATAAACTTATCATTCCAAAGAATAAAAGTAAAGCTATAAGCGCTTTTAAACTCAATATATGCTTAAAAAACAAATCTTTCCTTATAGTAATAATAATTATCAAAAATGAAATTGTAATGAAATTTGTTTTAAGAAATGATAAAACTACAAAGGATATTTTAGTAAGAAATCAAAAATCCAGTGGAAAGTCTTTGCAAGTGTTTGTTATAGTCTATAAGGCTTTCTCCATAGCCATTAAAGTATTGTAAATACCAATAAATTCCGTTATTAAAAATATCATATCCTAGATCAACTTGTATAGCGCCTTTGTTATTGCGGAATTTAAGATTGTTTCTTAGCATAAGATTGATAAAATAATCATCGCCTAAATACGCTAAATTCACATCAAAATTTCCCATATAATGCAAGATGGCAGGATTATCATCATCTTTTTTGCTTTCAGGAATTCTATACCAAAGGCGTGGGACAAATAAAAATTTATTATATAAAATAGCTGTAGATACATAAATTCTATTCCATGAGCGAGATTGCAAATTCTCATCTCCCTTACCATTGCTTTCATGCAATATACCTACGCGTAGGTTGTTAAAAAATTCATAATCTTTAAGATACAAAGGAAAATCTATGAAAAATTCTGGCTGATAGTTGGTTTCTCTAAAAGGAGAAGAATGTTCATAAATTTGCCACCAAGAAGTTTGAGTATAGGCTATATAATATTTTTCATCCAATCCTAGCAAATTTTCAAAAAGCCTTTTTTTAATGCTAAGTTGAAATTTAGCTTCACTTTTATTGTGATTTTCTTCCAGAGAGTTAAAACTATAAGCCAAAGGTAGAAAATAATTCATTTTATAAGCACTAATGCCAAGAGGGTTAAAGTATTCATCTTCTTCAAGATAATTTGCCAAGGCAAGACGAGCAAAATCTTGTCTTTCTTCTTTGGCTGCAATAATAGATTTTTCATTTTGAGTAGTTTGTTTAGTTTTATTTTGTTCTTGAGGGATTAAAACAGATGAATTTTTTAAAGCGAGTTTTTTGTAAATTTCCATAGCTTTTTTATAATCGCCTTGTTTTTCATACTCTAAAGCTTGTTGTAAATCACTAGCCCATATAAAAACACATAAGCTTAAAAATAAAGTAGTTTTTCTCATTTTAACTCACTTTTAAATTTTTCATATTCTTCATAAAAATTAAGATTTAAAAAAGCATCTTCATTTTCAAATTCCACAAATTTGGTTTTAATCTCAGAAAATAAAAGTCCTATTTTTTGTTCATTTTTTTCTAAGAAATTTTTACAAGTTTGAGCTAAAGAGCTGTGATAAAAGCCACATAAGGGATGTTTATGTAAAGGGGTTTTGGCTATGATTATTTTATAGTTTTGCTCTAAAAAAGGAAGCATTTTTAAAAGCTCATTTTCACCTACTTTAGGACTATCTACACTTAAAACAAAAACAAATTCATTTTTAAAATTTGAAAATATAGAGTAAAGCGCAAGCATAGGAGAGTAAACTTCAAATTCTAAAGAATCTTTTATCAAGCTAAAATGGTTTTCAAATTTGTCTTCTTTTGCGCTCACATAGACATTTTTAAAAATTTTAGAAAATTTATTTACTTGAAATTGAGTTAAATTTTGATTTTTAAGAATCAATTTGCTTTTATCTTGTCCCATACGACTAGATTTACCACCACATAAAATCACACAATTTAGCTCATTAAGCTGCACAAATTTCCTTTTTTAGTTTAATTCTACCACAAATTCGCTAAAATATTTTATAATTTCTTTTATGAAATACACAGAACTTTTACAATTGCAAACTTTTTTTTCTCAGTTTAAAAAAATCGATTTTATCAAGCGTATCAATGACAATATTTTGGAATTAAGCTTTGATAAAGAAAGATTTATTTTTGATCTCACTCGTGCAATGAGTGCGATTTATACAGCTAAATTTAATGCAAAAAATTATAATGCACCTTTTGATTTTATGCTTAAAAAGTATTTTAGCAATGCTTTTATAAAGGAAGTTAAAGTCCTTGAAGGCAATCGTATTTTATGTTTTAGTGTAAAAGCTAATAAGGCTTATAAAAGCTATGAGAGCAAAATTTATTTTGAATTTACGGGTAAAAATACCAATGTTATTCTTACAGATGAAAAAGATTTGATCATAGAGGCTTTAAGGCACATTGATAAAAGTTATCGTGTAGTAAAACCTAATGTGATTTTAGAGCCTTTAAAGCCTTATAAAATGGATGAAAATTTTGAGGAAATTAAAGATTTTAAAGATTATTTTTCTCGCAAATTTACAAGCATTTATGAGAGTAAAATCAAACAAATAAAAAATTTAAAACTTGCACAAGTGGATAAAAAAATACAAAATTTACAAGAACTTTTTTCTAGTTTAGATGAAGAAAATTCTTTACTCTTAAAAGCTTTAGAATACAGAAAAAGGGCTGATGTATTGTTTGCAAATTTGAGTGTTTTAAAAGATTATGAAAGGGAATTTAAGCTTGATGATTTTGAAGGCAAAGAGCTTGAATTTAAGCTTGAATTTAGTCCTAAGCAAAGTGCTAATTTATATTATAAAAATGCTAAAAAATTAGAACAAAAAGCTAAAAATTTAAACATACAAAGGCAAAATTTAAAAGAAAAGTTAGATTTTACCTTGAGTTTAAAAGAATTATTGCTTCAAGCTAAGAGTGAGATAGAGCTTGAAATTTTACTACCTAAAAAAAATAGCAAAAAAAATCAAGATCATAAACAAGAAGATCTTGTGGCAAATTTTTATTTTAATGAGTTTAAAATTTGCGTGGGTAAAAATGAAAAAGGCAATGAATTTTTACTTAAAAATGCTAAAAAAGATGATTTGTGGCTTCATGTAAGGGATATTCCTAGTGCACATACTTTGATTGTATCAAACAAGCAAAAAATCAGCCTTGATGTGATAGAATTTGCTGCGAGGCTTTGTGTAAGCTTTTCTAAGTTAAAGAAAGGTTCGTATTGGGTCGATTATACCTTAAAAAATTTTGTTAAGGTTCAGCAAAAGGCGTTTGTAAATTATACAAATTTTAAAAGTATTAATATCACGAAGGATTAAAATGCCAGTTAGCCCATTAGGAAATGTCAATTATATAAATCAAAATATGGCTTATCCAGCTACACAAGCAAGCAATGAGCTTGCAAAAGAAGGTTTTGCAGCTACGCTAAATATGGCTGAATTTAATGAAAAAGAAAAAACTTTGAACAAGCTTGAAAAAGTCAATGAGACTCATGAAATCAAAGAAGAGATCAAAGAGAAAGCCGAACAAGAAGAAAAAAAGAAAAAACACAATCAAGAAGCTAAAACTAGCAATGATGAGAAAAATGAAGAAGATGAGTCTAAAGATCCAAATTTTAAAGACGCACAAAGCATTCATCGCTTAGATATTAGTATATAAGGAAAAATATGTTTAATACAACTAGAATTATTTCAGCTCTTGTGATGATAGGGGCTATTATTATTATCGCGTTGATTGATCAATTTTTTATCAATTTTATCGTTTTTGCGGTTTTATTGTATTTATCTTTTAGTGAAGCAAAAAAACTTTTTGTTTTAGAAAATATTTCTATTATCCCTTTGGCTATAGCTTTTATTTTGGGAAGTTTATCACATAAAGCTTTGCTTTTTGGGATTTTAGCTTTGTTATTAGTCGTTGGATATTTGGTTTATAAAAAGGCTTCCTTAAAACCAGCTCTTATTTATATTTATCCTAGTTTGCCTATTTTAGCACTTTGGCAAGTGTATTTAGATCAGGGTATGTTCGCGCTTTTTTGGCTTATCATTATCGTTGCAGCTTGTGATAGTGGAGCGTATTTTATCGGAAAACTTATGGGTAAAACCCCTTTTTCTCCAACAAGTCCAAACAAAACCTTAGAAGGTGTTATAGGTGGCTTGATTTGTGCGAGTATTATTGGAACTATTTTAGGAGTTTTTGTTTATAGTTTTTGGCTTTCTTTGCTTTGTTCGTTTTTTGTAGCGATTTTTGCAGTAATTGGAGATTTGCTTGAGAGTTATTTTAAAAGAGAAGCAGGTGTAAAAGATAGTGGAGATCTTATTCCTGGTCATGGGGGCGTGCTCGATAGGATCGATGCGGTGATCATTGCTGCTTTTGTGATGGTTGCTCTTTTATGATACTTTTTGGAAGTACGGGTAGCATAGGAGTAAATGCTCTTAAACTTGCTGCTTTAAAAAACATTCCCATTTCTGCTTTAGCTTGTGGAGATAACATCGCTCTTTTAAATGAACAAATCGCAAGGTTTAAGCCCAAATTTGTTGCCATAAAAGATTCAAAAAATAAGCATTTAGTTAAACACGATAGAGTTTTTATAGGACAAGAAGGTTTAGAGCAAATTTTAACAGAATGCCAAGACAAACTTTTGCTCAATGCTATTGTAGGTTTTGCAGGACTTAAAAGCACTTTAAAGGCTAAAGAACTTGGCAAAAACATAGCCTTAGCTAACAAAGAAAGTCTTGTGGTGGCTGGGAGTTTTTTAAAAGGGGCTAAATTTTTACCCGTTGATAGTGAGCATGCGGCTTTAAAATTTTTACTCGAAGCTAAAAAAAATATAGCAAAACTTTATATCACAGCAAGTGGTGGAGCTTTTTATAAGTATAAAATCAAAGATTTAAATCAAGTTAGTGTCAAAGATGCTTTAAAACATCCTAATTGGAACATGGGAGCAAAGATCACTATAGATAGTGCAACTATGGCAAATAAGCTTTTTGAGATTATAGAGGCTTATCATTTATATGATTTTAAAGAAATTGATGCTTTAATAGAACCAAGATCTTTAGTGCATGCAATGTGTGAATTTAAAAATGGAGCTAGCACAGCGTATTTTTCAAAAGCAGATATGAAATTAGCTATTTCAGATGCTATATTTAAAAAACAAGATACGTCTATTTTAGAGGCTGTTGATTTTAGCAAAATGCCTGCTTTAAAATTTCATAAAATTAGCACAAAAAAATATCCTATTTTTAAGCTTAAAAATGCATTTTTAAAAGAGCCAAATTTAGGTGTTATCATCAATGCTGCTAATGAAGTTGGTGTTTATAATTTTTTAGAAAATAAAAGTAGATTTTTAGACATTGCTAAATGCATTTTTAAAGCTCTTGATCACTTTGGAGTACCTAAAATTTCAAGCATAGAAGAAGTTTTTGAGTATGATTTTAAAACAAGAGAGTATTTAAGGAGTTAAAATGAAATTTTTTTTAACAATTTTATTTTTTATAACAAGTATTTTTGCTTTAGAACTAGACTTTAGCGTAGGAGAAAATGGAAAAAGCCTAGATGATAATAATACAGTTTTGATTTTTGGTGGAATTCAAGGCGATGAGCCTGGTGGATTTCATGCGGCAAGTTTGCTTTTGAGTGATTATAATATCACTAAGGGTAAGATTATAGTGGCTCCAAATTTAGCTTTTGATAGCATTATCAAGCGTTCGCGTGGGAATAATGGGGATTTAAACCGTAAATTTGCAAGTATTAGCCCAAAGGATCCTGATTATAAAAGAGTTCAACGCATTAAAGAGCTTATTTTACTTCCTGAAGTTAGTATGGTGATCAATCTTCACGATGGTTGGGGTTTTTATAAACCTACTTATATCGATGCGATGCAAAATCCTAAGCGTTGGGGAAATTCAAGCGTGATTGACACAAGCGAAATCAATGCAAGCAAATACCCTGATCTTGAAAATATCGCTACTCAAACCGTAAATAGTGTCAATTCTTCACTTGCTGATCCAAAGCATGCTTATCATCTTAAAAACACCAAAACCCAAGAGCTTGGTGATACGGAAATGCTTAAAGCTTTAACTTATTTTGTGATTTCAAATCACAAAGCTGCTTTTGCAAATGAAGCGAGTAAAAATCTGCCTGTAAATTTAAGAGCTTATTATCATCTTTTGGCAATTGAAAATTATCTAAAAACCGCAGGAATTGAATTTAGTAGAGATTTCGAACTCACTCCAAAAGGGGTTGATAAAGCCATAAATAAAGAGCTTGAAGTGAAGCTTTTTAATGATAGAATTTTACTTTCTTTAAAAAATCCAAGAAAGGTTATCAACTATGTGCCTTTTCCGGTAAATAAAGAGTTAAATTATAATACAAGCAATGAACTTACCGCTGTTATTGCAGAAGGAAATTCTTTTTATATCCAGTATGGCAATCGTTTTCAAACAAGATTATATCCTGAGTATTTAGAATTTAGTGATGCTTTTAATGAGGTAACTTTTCAAGTTGATGGCAATGAAACTACAGTTCCTTTTGGAACTAAGGTAAAAGTAAAAGAGAATTTTCTTATCCCAAAGATAGCTAATGTGCGCGTAAATATCATAGGCTTTGATCATGGAAAAGATGAAAGTGGTATTTTAGTTCATAAAAAAAATATGCAAACACAATACTCTTTAGATATGGCAGGTAAAATTTATAGAGTGGAATTTTATGAGTTAAGAGGGGCGAATTTGCAACAACTTTTAGAGGCAAATACCAATAGCAAGTTGATCAAAAATGCTAAAAATTTGGATTTAAACACTCTTAAAATGGCAAGATCAAAAGATAAATTTTTAGGTTCTATTTTAGTGGAATTTGAATGAAAAATCTTATCCTAGCTATAGAAAGTTCTTGCGATGATAGTTCTATAGCTATCATTGATAAAAATACCTTAGAGTGTAAATTTCATAAAAAAATTTCCCAAGAATTAGATCATAGTATCTATGGGGGAGTGGTACCCGAACTTGCTGCAAGACTTCATAGCGAGGCTTTACCAAAGATACTTAAGCAATGCAAAGAGCATTTTAAAAATCTTTGTGCCATAGCTGTGACAAATGAACCTGGACTTAGCGTTTCTTTGCTCAGTGGAATTTCCATGGCAAAAACCTTAGCAAGTGCTCTAAATTTACCCTTAATCCCTATAAATCATCTTAAAGGTCATATTTATAGTCTTTTTTTAGAAGAAAAAATTTCTTTAGATATGGGAATTTTGCTTGTTAGTGGTGGGCATACTATGGTGCTTTATCTTAAAGATGATGCAAACTTAGAGCTTTTAGCAAGCACAAATGATGATAGCTTTGGAGAAAGTTTTGATAAAGTGGCTAAAATGATGAATTTAGGTTATCCTGGTGGGGTCATCATAGAAAATTTAGCAAAAAATGCCAAACTTAAAAATATCTCTTTTAATATACCTTTAAAGCATTCTAAAGAACTTGCTTTCAGTTTTTCAGGGCTTAAAAATGCAGTGCGTTTAGAAATTTTAAAACATGAAAATTTAAGCGATGAGATAAAAGCTGAAATAGCTTATGCCTTTGAAAATACGGCTTGTGATCATATCATGGATAAATTAGAAAAAATTTTTAATCTTTATAAATTTAAAAATTTTGGCGTTGTAGGCGGAGCTAGTGCAAATCTTAACTTGCGTTCGCGTTTGCAAAATTTATGTCAAAAATATAATGCAAATTTAAAACTAGCTCCTTTAAAATTCTGCTCTGATAATGCTTTGATGATAGCAAGAGCCGCGGTTGATGCTTATGAAAAAAAGGAATTTGTAAGCATAGAAGAAGATATTTTAAGCCCTAAAAATAAAAATTTTTCAAGGATATAGATGAAAAAAGCTTTTACTATATTAGAACTTGTTTTTGTGATCGTTATTTTGGGAATTTTAGCTGCTATTGCTTTACCAAAAATGAGTTCAAGCAAGGATGAAGCTGAAGTTAGCAAGTCTTTAAACAACCTTAAAACTTTGATCAATGATATAAGCATTTATACTTTAAAAAATGATCATTTAAGTTCTATAAAAACGATGAGTAATGTAAGTGGGGTTGAAAATGTTGATCTTGGCAATTTTAATGGCGCAAAAGAAGTAAATTTTCGCGTAGGCGATGATAAAGAATGCTTAAAACTTGTTTTTATAAATAAAGCTGATTTTATGCTCATGGGAATTTCAAGCAATGAGGCAAGTAAAAATGCTATCATCAACGCAGCCAATCAGGCTCATGAAGATTTAGAAAATATAGACTTTACAAGCTCTTCTAGCAATAAAGCTTGCGTGATTTTAAGTAAGAATGAAAATTTTAAAAATCTAGCAAGCAAAACTTATCTTTTAATAGGGGGAATGTAATGATAATGAGTAAAACTTATGAGATTGACTCTTGTGATGATGTAGAGCTTGGTATAAAAAGAGAATCAAAGCTTGAATTTAAGCTTTGTTTTGATGATGAAAAAGAAATCAAAGCTTTAGTATTTATCATCCCTGGGCTTGGTGGAGATGCGGATGAAAATTACCGTGAACACTTAGCCGAATTTGTGGCTAGTGAGTATAATGCAGCTGTAGCCAGTGTGAATTATCATTGTATAGGAAATCGCCCGCAAACTGGATCAACTTTTTTTATGGATGATATAGACAAACTTATTTTAAAGGCGAGTTGTGAAGCTTTAGGTATTCAGACACCTATTAATATTTCAGAAATATGTTCTTATGATCAAATAAATGAAAATTTAAAATTTATTGATAGAAATATTACGCAATTAAAATTAGATAATAGGTTACAAAAAAATTATGTTTTAGGGTTGAATGTAAGTGCTCAACCTACTAGAAATGAATATCAAAATTTTGGAATCATGCAAGCTCAAGATCTTTTAAATGTTGCACTTTATCTTAAGAAAAATGCTCCTTTTGATATTATTGAGGGGCTGGGTATACCAGTTATCATGATAGGTAGTTCTCACGGAGGATATTTAGCACATTTAGCAGCTAAAATTGCACCTTGGCTTATAGATGGAGTTATAGATAACTCAAGTTATGCTAAATTTCTTTGGCGTCTTGTAGGATTTGGAAAAGAAATTGATTTTATGAAATATTATTGTTTTGGAACTGCAAATTGTTTTCAAAATATTAATATTTATTGTTCTGATAAAACTTTTTGGACAAGTAATTCAAGTTCAAGTAATTTTTTTTCAGTGTCAAGAAGAATGATAAGATATATCTTAGAGCCAAAACATCTTGAAATTCAGAGTAGCTATCCAAAACCATATTACATAAGCTATCATTCTTTTTATGATAAAGAAATAGCACCATCTGATGAAAAATTAGAACTTTATAAATATTTAAAACAATTTGGATTTGACGCGGAACTTTATATGATAAAAAATCCAGATCAAATTGATGGCAAATTTATCAAAAGTTTAGAACACGGCATGGGAATGTCTATAAAAACTTTGATTTCTAAAGAACTTCCTTTAATGCTAGAAAAAATAAAACAAAATTCAAAAAAAGATTATAAAGAAAAATGCATCTCTTATCCTTGTGAGGATTTGTTGTATCAATTTAGCGAAAAAGATGACAAAATATCGCTAACAATAGATAAAATTTAAGGAAACCTAATGACCATACTAGAAAAAAACATACAAGCTTTATTAAGTGGAGTAAATGAACCCTTAGGAAATAAACTTTTAAATTTC
>NZ_RYYM01000149.1:0-254 GCF_004379075.1 Campylobacter sp. US25a | reverse complement strand
ATCGAGAGCAGCGGCGGGGAGGCGGTGAGATCGACGGAGTCGACCATCCCCTGAATCTCGGTCGAGATGGCCAGGTCGTTGCCCTTGGAATCCTTGCCGGTCGCGGTCAGCGTGTAGGTGCCGGCCGGCCATTGCGTGCCGTCATTGCCCTTGCCGTCCCAGACGAAGCTGGCGTTGCCCTGCTTCAGGTTGAAATTGCCGGAATAGGCGGTCTGGCCGGTCGCGCTCGTGATCGTGATGGTGGCGCTGGTGGC
>NZ_RYYM01000148.1:0-256 GCF_004379075.1 Campylobacter sp. US25a | reverse complement strand
TTAGCAAATTATTTGGAATTTGATGAAATTTGGGATTTTTATGAAAATAATATTAGATATTTTACTATTTTAACTCCTATGGGTGCAAATAAAATAAAATTGCGTTTAGAAAATACACAAAACAGCGAAAAAGAACTCAATATCATAGAAGTAAATTTAGATAAAAAATAGATTTTAACAACAAAAATAAGCAATTTCTTTTTCTACTCAAATTTAGACTATTTGTGTTAAAATAATAAATATAAAAATTAAAAAC
>NZ_RYYM01000147.1:0-257 GCF_004379075.1 Campylobacter sp. US25a | reverse complement strand
CTTGTATACCCTTTTCTTCATCATTAAAACTTAGAATTTTTTTCTTTCCTAAAAGCACCTTATTTAGTACAGCATAAAAATCTCTTTCTTCCACCAAAGAACTATTTCTTCTTAAAGCATTGATAGCCGCTTCATTAACTAAGGTTTCAAGTCCAGCACCGCTAAAACCTACACTTGCTTTTGCAATTTTATTTAAATCAATATTGTTATTTTTACCCTTCATGTAAATTTCTAAAATTTTAAGCCTATCTTTAAAA
>NZ_RYYM01000146.1:0-257 GCF_004379075.1 Campylobacter sp. US25a | reverse complement strand
AATCTCTACTCGGCGTCCGAACTACAGGGTGAGCCGGCGCCGGGCGTCAGCTCAACGACGGCGCTCAACACCATCAAGAAGATCGCCGACGAGACCTTGCCAAGCGGCTTCTCGTTCGAATGGACCGACCTGTCCTATCAGCAAGTCAACGGCGCCAATGCCGGCCTCTACGTGTTCCCGATCTGCGTGTTGTTCGTCTATCTCGTGCTCGCCGCGCAATATGGCAGCTGGACCCTGCCGTTCGCGGTGATCCTGAT
>NZ_RYYM01000145.1:0-257 GCF_004379075.1 Campylobacter sp. US25a | reverse complement strand
GTAATAATTCAGGCAAAGTCGTATTTGCAGAAGAAAATGGAATTTATGGACTTAATTTAATCGTCTATCATGGTTTTGGAGTTTATAGTCTTTATGGGCATTGTTCTTCTAAAAGTGTTGAACTTGATGAGATTTTAAGCAAAAAAAGTGTAATAGGTAGAACAGGTGTAAGTGGATTGGCTTTGGGGGATCATTTGCACTTTGGTGTTTTAGTTCAAGGTGTTGAAACACGCCCTGAGCAATGGCAAGATAAAAAA
>NZ_RYYM01000144.1:0-258 GCF_004379075.1 Campylobacter sp. US25a | reverse complement strand
TTTAAAAGCCCAAAAGGATTATGATGAATTAGTCCAGCATAATTTCACTCAAAGAATCTTAAATGATAAAGATTCTAAGGTAGATGGAATTTATAATGAAAGGATTAAAAAGGTTCATACTCAAACCATAGACTTAGCTAAAAATGTCAATGTAGGAGGAGAATACTTAACTAATGTAGGTTTATCTAAAGATACCATAGTAGGATTAAGCAATACCTTAAATGTAGGAGTAGATAATAAAGTAAGAGTGGCTAAAAA
>NZ_RYYM01000143.1:0-259 GCF_004379075.1 Campylobacter sp. US25a | reverse complement strand
ATGCTACCGGCAGCCTTTTGCACTCATGTTTTCAACGGTTTGCCGGTCGCGCCGTGCGGCCAAGCGTCACGGCTGCGGCCAGTGATCGTAGCTTGAGCTCAATATCTTCAAGAGCACGATCTGGAACGCGACCGGGATCCGCGGGCTCCTGCGGCGGATCGACTTCTCCAGCGCCTCGGTGATCTCGCTCTTGGTCAGATCGCCGGCCGACGCGCGCGCCACCAGACCGCCCCAGATCTCCGACAGCGATTTGCCGGTA
>NZ_RYYM01000142.1:0-262 GCF_004379075.1 Campylobacter sp. US25a | reverse complement strand
ACCTTTTGTCCTACCTTAACTTCGATTTTAGAAAGATGATAATACTGCGAGTAAATGCCAAAACCATGATCAATGACTACTGATTTTCCTGCAAAATAGCGATCTTTTGCTATTTTTACTACACCTGAATTAGCCGCATAGATGGGGGTTCCTACAGCGGCTCTAAAGTCTGTTCCGCTATGATAGCTTGCAACTTTTTCATTAAAGGTTCTTGCTTTGCCAAAATCACTCGTAATAAAAGAATTTAAAGGCGTATTAAAAG
>NZ_RYYM01000141.1:0-263 GCF_004379075.1 Campylobacter sp. US25a | reverse complement strand
ATACTACATCTATGTTGAACTTTGAAGTAGAAAACCAAGGCGTCTACCGCGCCGAATGAACGTTGAGCTGAATAGCTGTATTTCTAGAGTAGCAGGTGGCTTATCGAGCTACCTCTTTGTAGTAGAAGAAATTACCAAGACGTAAATGTAGCTTGTTATTTAGAGACATCTGTGAACAACTTGGTTAGCCCAGAGTACGTCCCATTGAAATACTTTCAAGACATGTGTTCATAGCTATGTCATGATACCGCGATGGTAGAAAC
>NZ_RYYM01000140.1:0-266 GCF_004379075.1 Campylobacter sp. US25a | reverse complement strand
AACTATAAGAGTTCCAAATAGATTAATTGTTGGATCAGGAGCTTCATCAACAATACGTTGTTTACTATGGCTGAAGGGAGCTGAAGATTTCTCATTGAATTTCCCACGAAGTTTTAATTGTAACTTAATGCCAGAGATTAAGAAATTAGTGTACCCACCGCAAGTTATTTCTGTCACCCAAGGAGTTACAACTCCATTACAATTTGCCGTTGTAGCGAGACCCGATACGAATGTGCCGAAATTCTTTCAGCAATATACTCCTAATG
>NZ_RYYM01000013.1:0-35083 GCF_004379075.1 Campylobacter sp. US25a | reverse complement strand
CTGGTTAGGGTTTTTTAAGAGAATAGGGTGTTTTTAGGGTTTGGAAAGTTTAATATATTTGTATGGATTGTATAAATTTAGTTCTTTTAAAAAAGTTGTTTGGGTGATCGGCTACTTGGTTTATTGATAGAATTTTAAATAAAAAATAGAAATTAATATATAAATTCACGATGAAATTGTTAATTTTATTAATTATTAAGTTTAATTAACATAAACTTTATATATAAAAGTTAATATAATTTAAATAAGATAATTTATATCTTAAACTATTTATTTCATAATTATATTATCTTAAAAATTTTATTTATAAGGTGTATCTTATGAAAAAGCTTATTTCTAAGGGAAAGGTTTTAACCCTATTACTTGGGGTGGGATTTGCTTTAAATGTGAGTAGTGCAGAAAATTCAAATGTTCTTATTCAAGGAGAAGCTGCACAAGATGGCGATACTAAACCAAGAACGCTTGAGGGTTATGTGCACCAAGAAGATGCGTTTTTTAAATATCTTAAAGAACATCATCCTATGTTTAAATATGAAAAAGAAGGTCGTATAGTAGGTAAATATGCTATTAGTGATAGGGAAGAAGAATATGTAGAATTTTCTAATGGTCCTACTTTTGCACAGCAAAACAATCTAGCTCATACTTCAGTGACTTATCGTTTAGGAATGGAATCTTTTTTAGATTTTCCAAATAAATTTGTAGGTCCAAAAAAATGTGGTGAATGTCATCCTGCTCAATATAAAGCTTGGGAAAGATCACGTCATGCAAAAACCGTTCGTTTTCCTGATGAGTTTGAAGAAGTAGGAAATGATTTAAAAAAACCTATGTATAACTCACAATCTACTATTTTACCAGATGGAATTTATCCTGATGATGTCTATGCTGTAATTGGAACACCTAGAACAAAATATGGTTTTATTGATAGATGGTTGGTTCGTGGAACTTATCATGTTGAAGATGGAAATCTTAGTAATATGACAGGAAAAATTGTAGCTGGCGGCAATCAATTCTCAAGGCTTTGGAGTGAGTTTTTAACACCTGAAATGACCAAAAAAATAGCAGAATTTTCTCCAGGTTTCCCTACTACTATGGAACAATTTGGAGGTAATGGCTCTCAAGTTTGGGGAACAAATTCTTATGCAGCACAATATCGTAAAAATATGCTTTTTCAGCCTGCAAGTTCTTATTGCGAAACCTGTCATAGTTTTAAATTTGATTTTAAAAGCAAAGAAGAATTTTATAAAGCTTTAGGAAATACTCAAGAGCTTAGAAAACATACAATTTCAAAAGGTATTTCTTGTGAAGAATGTCATGGTGCAGGTGCTCATCTTTATGGTGCTAGAGGTGCAGGTATGCCATCAAACTGCGAAAGATGTCATCAAAGATTTTCTTATAATGAAGAAGATGCTAAGAAAAATCCTAGAAAACCATTTAATGCCTTCTTCAAATCTAGCTGTCCAGCTTGTGGAACTGAAGGTGCGCAAATGTATAGTTCAGCTCACTATGATAAGGGTATGAGATGTTCTACTTGCCACGATCCTCATGAGGTTACTTTCAATGATTGGAAAGATGGATATACTAAAGTAGGGCTTAAAAAAACTTGTACAGATTGTCATGACACACAAGCTAGCTTCTTTAAACAAGGAGGAATTCATTCAAAAGATAATTGTACAGCTTGTCACATGCCAAATATGATGAGTTGTGAAAACTTTGGAGCAGTTCAAAATCCCGATAAAGGTGGATTTGATAATGTTAGAGCTTCTCACATTTGGAAAATAAAAGTTGATAAAACTGCTAAAACTCTTAATCCGCCAGAAGGTAAAGAAAGATCTCCAAAAACTTCAGGATGGACCATCGCTAGAGATGATGATGATGGAAGATTTTTCCTTGATTTAATGTGGGCTTGTGGACGTACAAGTTTTAGTGATCCAAATTTAATGGGGCCAGGTGCAAGTGGATGTCACAGTGCGGTTCAGTCAAATTTACCTAAAAAACTTCATTTTACAGATCAAGAGACTATCTACGACATTGTTGTAGGTTGGCAAAAACCTGTAAAAGATGGATATGAAAATATTCTTAAAGGCGTGAAAGAAATTGATAAAGCTATGGCTGAAAATCCTAAACTTTCTGTAGAGAAAAAATCTCGTGTTATTACTTTGGCAAATCAAGCAAGGGCTATTGCAGAAAAATTGCAAAAAGATGGTTCTTGGGGTGTGCATGGTCCCGTTTACTCCAAAAAAATAGTAGATGAGGCTTTGGTTTATATACAAGAAGCTAAAAACATTTTAAAATAAAATTTTCGCCCATTTTTTGGGCGAGTTTAAGGAGTAAATTTTGAAACAAAGTTTAATAAAATTTATATTGCTTGCTGTTTTTTGTTTTTCAACCCCTTTTTTACTTGCCGACGGAAAAATTCAAATAGGTATAGTTGAAGGTGTAACTCCTATCAGCATGAAAGATGCTGAAAAACTTTTAGGGCAAAAAAATGTATATTTTGTGGATGTTAATTCCAAGGAAGAAAGAGAAGTTGCAGGTAATATACCTAATGCTGTTTTAGTTGATGCGCAAAATTGGCAAAATTTATTACCTGATGATTTTAATGCAACTTTAATTTTTTATGGGTCGAATCGTTTTACTTTTGATGCTTCTAATATTGCAAATTTAAGCCAAAAATTAGGCTATACCCATGTTTATGTTATGTTAGATGGTATAGAATCTTGGGTGCTTTCTGGAAGAAAAGTTCAAAAAGAACAAATAGAAAAATGGCAAAACGCTAAAAATTTAGATGATTTTAAAGATAGCATTCATTCAAGAATGTATTTTGGAGATGTTCCAAGTTGTAGGGATTGCCACGGAAAAGGCGAAGATAAAAAATCTATTCGCTACAATAATGCTGCAAATTTAGATCTTATCAATAAAAACTGCGCAAGTTGTCATAAAGATGTAGATAAAGAATTTAAACACAGCATTCATCAAAATATCAGCCAAATACAACTTGATAAAGATGGAAAAAAGAAAAAAATTCCAACTTGTACTACTTGTCATGATATCCACAACAACGATCCGTTAATGAATGCAATGACCTTAAAACAAAGAAGTGATTTTAAATGCGGTGAATGTCATCAAGATAAACAAGATCGCTATCATGATACTTTTCATGGTAAGGCTATGGTATTAAATAGTCCTGGTAGTGCTCCAAAAATCGCAGCCTGTTATGATTGTCACGGCAAACACAATATTTTAAAAGTTGAAGATTTAAACTCAACCCTATCGTCTTTAAATCGTGTTCAAACTTGTGCACAATGTCATCCAAATTCTAATGAAAATTTTGCCAATTTTATTGCACATGCTGATCATAGTGATGGAGAAAACTATCCTTTACTTCACGGTGCTTATATCTTTATGACCGCTTTAGTGATAGGAGTTTTTGTATTCTTTGGTTTGCATACTTTACTTTGGAGTATAAGACTGATTTTAGCAAGACTTTCACATCCTATAGAATGGAAAAAAGCAAAAGAAAATGCACACAATGACAAGATTTTAATCAAACGTTTTTCAACCTTCCATAAAATTCAGCATTTCTTTATGGCGGCAAGTTTCTTAGGGTTAGCTTTCTCAGGTTTGCCACAAAAATTTTATACCGCTCCTTGGGCACAAACCATGATAGATCTTATGGGCGGACCAATCGGTGCAACCATAGTGCATCATATTAGTGCTATTGTTATGTTTATAGTCTTTTTCTCTCATATTGGAGAAATCATACTTGTAAACTGGAAAAGAAGAGATTTAGTGCGTGATCCACAAACAGGAAAACTTGATAAAATGAAAATTTTAAAAGCCCTTTTTGGACCTGATTCTTTAATGCCAAATTGGCAGGACTTTAAAGATATGAAAGCACATTTTAAATGGTTCTTTGGCATGGATGAAAGACCACAATTTGACCGCTGGACTTATTGGGAAAAATTTGACTATCTAGCAGTATTTTGGGGTATGTTTGTTATAGGACTTTCAGGATTGGTTTTATGGTTCCCTACTTTCTTTAGTGCCTTTTTACCAGGTTGGATGATCAATCTTTGTTCTTTAGTGCACTCTGATGAAGCTTTACTTGCAACAGGATTTATCTTTGCAATCCACTTCTTCAATACTCATTTTAGAGCAGATCGCTTCCCTATGGATATGGTAATTTTCTCAGGAACCCAAAGTGAAGCCGAGATTAAACAAGAAAGAAATGCGTATTATCAACGCCTAAAAGAAAGCGGAAAGCTTGAAAGTTTATATGAGAAAAACTCTAAATTTAATTCTTATAAAGGCATTGCTAAATTAGCAGGTTATTTGATGCTGATTACAGGAATGATCTTTTTATTCTTGATGATTTATGCTTTTATAGTGGATTTATTAAAATAATAATTGCCTAGATTTTCTAGGCAATTTTAAATGAAAGGATTTGATGTTAAAAAAACTGATTTTAGGATTTATAATATTATTATTTTGTGCTTGTAATGATGAAAAAATAGATGAAAATATTCTTTCCAAAGGAACAAAAACTACAGAACAATACAAACAAGATACAAACAATCTTGATCTCAACTCTTACAAAGAAATCGCAGAATTTTTTAAAGACAATCAAAATATTGTTTTTTCTGACAAACCTGTGCTAATTATTTTTAGTGCAAATAATTGTGTTTATTGCGATAAATTAAAACACGAAATTCAAAACAACAAAGAAGTTCAAAATATCTTAAAAAACACATATAATTCTTATTATATCAATACAAGTTATCATAAAATTCATAATTACGACAATAAAAAAACAAGCACAGAAGAACTTTCAAGAGAATTTAATATAGACGCTACGCCTACTTTGGTATTTTTTACTCCTAAACATAAAACTTTACTAATTTATCCTGGTTTTATGAGTGCTAAACGCCTTGCTTTGACTATGGAAATTTTAAAAGATGAAAAAAATCAAAAGCTTAATGAAGATGAGCTTTTTAAAACACTTTTTCTAGCATACAAGGAGAAAAATGTTTAAGAAAATCTTTTTTTCCTTTTGGATGAGTCTTATTTTACTTTTTATCTATGCTCTTTCTTGTGCAGTAGCGACTTTTGTCGAAAATGATTTTGGCACAAATGCTGCTAAAGCCTTAGTTTATAATGCTTTATGGTTTGATATCTTACACCTTTTGCTTTTAATCAATCTTATAGGTATTATTTTTATACACAAACTTTTACAAAGAAAAAAATATGCTTCCTTGCTCTTGCATAGTGCTTTTATAGTAATTTTACTTGGCGCTGCAATCACGCGTTATTTTGGCATAGAAGGAGGTATGCACATTAGAGAAGGACAAAGTTCTGATATCATTGTGACAAGAGATGAATTTATAGCCTTAATGCTTTATAATGATGAAGGTAAGGTTGTAGAATATCAATCCTTTGGAGTAGCTTTTAATCCTTTACTCCATAATAGTTTTGAAAAAAAAGTTTCCATGCAGCAAAATAAAACTATAAATTTAAAACTACTTGATTATGAAAAAGCTCCTAATGCAATGAGCAATCCTATCATCAAAATGCAAATTTCTTTTAATAATGAAAGCAAAGAAATTTTACTCACTCCAAATTACAACAATGAAAATGTTTTACCTTTTAGACTAGGAGGTGAAATTTTTGCACTCAACTGGGGTCCTGAAGAGATCAAACTGCCTTTTTCTTTGGCTTTAAAAGATTTTATCCTAGATCGCTACGCAGGTTCTATGAGTCCTTCTTCTTATGCTTCAGATATAGAAGTGATCGATCAAGATAAAAGTTTTGAGTATAAAATTTTTATGAATAATGTTTTAGATTATGGCGGATATAGATTTTTTCAAAGTTCTTATGATCAAGACGAACAAGGCACCATACTTTCAGTCAATAAAGATCCTGGAAAAATTCCAACCTATATAGGCTATACTTTGCTGACTTTAGGTTTTTTATGGATTTTATTTGCTCAAAACTCAAGATTTCAAAAATTATCAAACTATCTTAAAAATCAAAAAAATCTTTTATTAATTCTTTTTTGTCTTTTTGCTTTTAACATAAAAAGTTTTGCCGATGAAAACACCTTAAAGCTTATACAAAATATCAAAGAAAATTCTGCAAAACATTCTATGCTTTTTGGAAGCTTACTTGTGCAAGACTTTGATGGCAGGATAAAACCTATCGATACTTTAGCGATGAATTACATCCATAAGATTACCAAAAAAAATGATTTTTTGGGTTTAAACTATAATCAAATTTTTCTTGGTATGATGATGTATCCACAACATTTTAGACAAATAAAAATGATTAGCGTAAAAACTGCAAAGCTAAAAGAAATTTTAGGCGTGGATAAAAATGAAAAATATCTTGCTTATGATGATGTTTTTGATGGAGATTTTTACAAACTTTCAAACTATATAGAAGAAGCAAACCGTAAAAAACCTACTTTAAGAGATCAGTTTGATAAAGATATTTTAGCTCTTGATGAAAAAATCAACACTGCTTTTTATATCTATAGCGGAGAAATTTTTAGAATATTTCCTGATCCAAGCCAAAAAACCTATACTTGGTATTCTCCTACTACACCTATGCCTTTTGATTTAAAGGATATAGAAAATATACAAAGCTTATTGGCAAAATATTTTTTTGATTTTGAACAAGCTTTTAGTACCAAAGATTTTTCTAAAGCCGATGAAAGTTTAGAAAGACTTAAAAATTTCCAAAATTTTTATAGATCAAATCTTATCCCTACACCTACTCAAATTTCTTTAGAGCTTTTTTTAAATCATTATAATATTTTTGACAATCTCACCCCTATTTATCTTTTACTAGGTAGTATGCTTTTTATCTTATTAGTCTATGAAATTTTAAGCCTTAAAAAAGCTCCAAAAATGCTTAAAAATGCCATTTTTATTCTCATTGCTTTAAGTGTTTTAGCTCATGCTTTAGCTTTAATCTTTCGTTGGTATGTAGGAGATCACGCTCCTTGGAGTAATGCTTATGAAAGTATGGTTTATATAGCTTTTGCTTGTGCTTTTGCGGGACTTGTTTTTTACAAAAGATCTTCTTTAGCGCTTTGTACTGCAAGTATTATGGCTGGAATTTCTCTTTTTGTAGCACATCTTGGTTTTATGGATCCACAAATTACAAATCTTGTGCCCGTTTTAAAATCCTATTGGCTTAATATCCATGTTTCTATCATCACTGCAAGCTATGGATTTTTAGGACTTTGCTTTTTGCTTGGAGTATTTAGCTTGATTTTATTTATGTTAAGAAATCCAAAAAAAGCTCAAATAGATCAAAGTATTTTAAACTTACATTGTATCAACGAAATGGCGATGATAATAGGACTTGCTTTACTCACTATAGGAAATTTCTTAGGTGGAGTTTGGGCAAACGAAAGCTGGGGAAGATACTGGGGTTGGGATTCTAAAGAAACTTGGGCTTTAATTTCTATTATTGTTTATACTATGATTTTACATCTTAGATTTATCTCAAAATTTAACAATCCTTACGCCTTTGCAAGTGCGAGTGTTATAGGATTTTATTCTATTTTGATGACTTATTTTGGGGTAAATTTCTATCTATCAGGATTGCATTCTTATGCAGCAGGAGATCCTGTGCCTGTGCCTAAATTTTTATATTTTTTCATTGCTTTTACAGTGATTTTAATTTTAGGAGCATTTTTTAAAAGAAGACTTAAAAATCCTGTATAAATTTACCCTTGAAATTTCAAGGGTAAATAAGAAGTTAGAATTCTTTTCTTGTATCCATAGAACCTACGATTTTTCCAGTTTTTGGATCGACCATGATAGCATTTACATCACCCATATAAGGTTCTTTGGTAATTTTATAGCCCATTTTTTCAAGATTGTTTTGCACATCTTTGATGATTCCAAAAGGCTCTGTTCTGATTTCATCAGGTAGCCACTGCATGTGAAATCTTGGAGATTCTACCGCTGTTGATATATCCATTTTATGATCGATCACATTTGAAATCACTTGTAAAACTGTCGTGATGATCCTAGAACTACCTGGGCTACCTACTACCATAAATACTTTTCCATCTTTTAGTATGATAGTTGGACTCATAGAGCTTAAAGGTCTTTTTTTTAGGTTCTATAGCATTAGCTTCTCCGCCTACAAGTCCGTATAAATTTGGCACCTCTAGTTTGATTGAAAAATCATCCATTTCATCATTGAGTAAAAACCCTGCCCCTTCAACCGCAGCGCCCGAACCATAACTCGCATTGATCGTATAGGTAATGCTTACAGCATTGCCTTTGCTATCTAGTACAGAATAATGAGTGGTATTATGTCCTTCGTGAATTTGCCCTAAACCAGGTTTTACTTTTGAGCTTGGTAAAGCCTTATCTTTTGGAATTTTTGCATAAATTTCTTTGGCGTATTCTTTGCTTGTAAGTTTATCAAGTGGGATTTTTACAAAATCAGGATCGCCCATGTATTCTGATCTATCCGCATAAGCTTGACGTATAGCTTCAGCCATTATGTGTAAAGTTTTAGAGCTTGCAAAGCCTAAATTTTCTATATTGGCATTTTCCATGATATTTAAAATTTCGATGATGTGAGCACCCCCACTGCTAGGTGGCGACATGGAAATGATATCATAACCCCTATAAGTACCTTCTACAGGTTTTCTCCAAATAGCTTGGTATTGTGCTAGATCTTCTTTAGTGATAATGCCTTGTTTTTAGCCATATCCGTTGCTATTAAATCAGCGATTTTTTCCTTATAAAAAGCATCAGGACCTTCTTTTGCGATAAGTTTTAAAGTTTTTGCTAGATCTTTTTGGACAAACAAATCTCCGCTTTTATAAGTGTTGCCATCTTTTTTAAGGAAATATTTGCTTGAACTAGGAAATTCTTTAAACATATCTTTAGCTTCTAGCATGGTTTGTTCTTGTCTATCGTTGATGAGATAACCTTTTTCAGCTAGTTTTATAGCAGGAGCCATCAAGTCTTTTAGTTTCATAGTGCCGTAGCGATCAAGCATAGCACTCATACCTTTAACCGTTCCTGGTACTCCAGCAGTTAGATAACCTATGGTTGAAGCATCTTTTATAACCTCTCCTTTGCTATCAAGATACATATTTCTGCTTGCTTTTAAAGGTGCCATTTTTCTAAAATCAAGCGTGGTATTTTCTCCATTGGCTAGATGAATGACTGCAAAACCACCACCTATGTTTCCTGCTGCAGGATGCACTACAGCCAAAGCATAACCTACAGCTACAGCTGCATCTATGGCATTTCTGCCTTTGTCAAGAACTTCTTTGCCTATTTTATTGGCTAGTTCATGACTTGATAAAACAAGTCCTGTGCCTGTTCTATCTTGTATAGGTGGATTAGCTGCACCAAAACTTAACGTGATTGAAATCGCAAATATAGCTAAATAACGCATTTTACTCCTTTTTAATGATATATAGAATTATTGTAACAAAACTAGGGGTATTGATAAATTTAAAAAATGATATATTTTTATAAAAATATTTAAAATTTTAAAATTTTAAAATTTTGTATCAAATATTCTCATTTTATATAATTATTTTTTTATAAAATTACAAAAAGTAACTTTTAAATTTTATACCAAACTTGAGATTTTTTTGCTAAAATATTTAAAATTTATTGAAAGTGCAATATGAAATTTGAAGCTATAAATGAAAAAGAATTTTTAAATCCCTACCACCGCAAAAAGCCTATCTTAGAAACAGAACTAAACGAATTTATCAAAATTTTAAAAGACTATAAAATAAATTTAGAAAACAATCTCAAAAACAACGAAGATTCTCTTGTGGCAAACGCTCTTAGCAAATTTTTTGATAATTTATCTTTTCAATGCGAAGTCAAAAGCATACACAAAGGTAACAGTGGTATAGACTTAGCCTTAAAAAAAGATGGCCTTACTCAAGTCATCATCGAAGCAAAATTGCCTAATTCTAGAGAATTTTTTAGCCCAAGCAAACCTAATTGCAAGGCTTTGCATGAGTGCATTTTATACTATCTTCGCGAAAGAAAAGCGCTAAATTCATCGCTTAAGCACATCATCATCACGGATTTTTATGGCTTTTTTATCTTTAAGGCGGATTTGTTTGAAGAGCTTTTTAACAAAAGCAAGTATTTTAAAGAAGCTTTTGAAAATTTTGAAAGCAAAAACTCGCTTTTTAAAGGCAATACCGATGAAATTTATCAAGAATTTGAAAAGATTTTAAATGGCGATAGCACTTTAAAAGGGCTTTTTGTGGATTTAAAACCTATCTTAGAGCAAGATAAATTAAGCTTTAGTAAGCTTAAGCCTTTGTTTAAAATTTTTAGCAAGGATTGTTTGCTAGGTGAGTTTAACCCTAACGATGCAAATTCACTCAACAACGCTTTTTACAAAGAGCTTTTATATATCTTAGGGCTTTGTGAGAGCAAACAAAACTCAAAACTCATCATCGCAAAAAGTAAAGAAAGCAAAGAAGAGCAAGGCACTTTCTATACCGCTATAAACTCTAAGCTCAAAGAAGAAAATTTTGAAACCATCTTAAAGCTTTTGCTCTTATGGCTTAATCGCATTTTGTTTTTAAAGCTTATAGAGTCAAATTTGGCGCGTTTTAATGATGATAAAAATTTGAAATTTTTAAATTTCAAAAAAATCCCTGATTTTGACAAGCTTAGTGAACTTTTCTTTGAAGTTTTAGCCAAAGAAAAAAGGACTAGAAAGAAAAGCGAATTTGCTTATCTGCCTTATTTAAATTCTTCTTTGTTTGAAAAACAAAGCATAGAAAACACGCTTGAAATTTCAAGTTTAAGCAATGATTTAAAGCTTTTTTACTATAAAAACACCGTGTTAAAAGATGATAAATGCAAGGCTAAAAAAGGACAAGTGGGGCTTTTGGAATACTTGTTTGAATTTTTGGATAGTTTTGATTTTGGTAGCGATGATGAGCAAAGCGAAATTTTAAGCCAAAAAGAACTCATAAGCTCAAGCGTTTTAGGAAATGTGTTTGAAAAACTCAATGGCTACAAAGAAGGAAGCTTTTACACGCCAAGCTTTATCACTTCTTATATGTGTAAAGAAAGCATCACAAAAGTTGTGCTTGATAAATTCAACGCTCAATTTGATCTTGATGCTAAAAATATAAGCGAACTAAGAAAGTCTTTAAGAAAAGAAGACAAAAAAGCACAAAAAGAGCTTTTAAACTCTATAAAAATTTGTGATCCTGCGGTGGGAAGTGGGCATTTTTTGGTTTCTGCTTTAAATGTTATGTTAAGCATTTATGATGAGCTAAATCTTTTTGATGAAGAATTTTACCTAGAAGTGCAAAACGATGAAATTCTCATCACGGGTAGAAAAGGCGAGTTTATAGAGTATAAACGCCCAAGTACGCCTAAAGATAAAGCCCATCTTATCCAGCAAGAACTTTTTCATACCAAAAAAGACATCATAGAAAACAATCTTTTTGGAGTCGATATCAACCCTAACTCATGCGAGATCACCAAGCTAAGGCTTTGGATAGAGCTTTTAAAACATAGTTTTTATCAAAGCTTTGATGATGAAACTTATCACGATCTTAAAACCCTGCCAAACATCGATATAAACATAAAATGCGGAAATTCTTTGGTATCTTACTTTGAAACAGGCAAAAGCCTAAGCCACTACCCTAACATCAAAGAACGTATGGGCAAATACAAACGCATAGTAAAAGACTATAAAGAAGGCTTTTACACAGATAAAAATCTCATTGCCAAGGAAATAAAAAATCTCCAAGAAAGCTTTAAAAATTTTTGTTTGAAAGATAAATTTAACAAAGAGATCAAACAGCTCACAAATGGGGCAAACGAGTATTCTAAAAAATACGGCGATTTTTTAGCCAATGAACATCACGATGAAAAATTTAAAAGCTTTTTTTCTAAAAATATGTTTGAATTCAGTTTTGATGAAAAAGTAGCAAGAAAAGAATTTAAAAATCTTTTAGAGCTTTATGAGCGTATTTTCGAACTAGAAAAATCACATCCTTTTGAATGGCGTTTTGAATTCCCTGAAATTTTGGACGATGATGGAAATTTCAAAGGCTTTGATCTAATCATCGGCAATCCACCTTATATAAGACAAGAGGAGCTTAAAGAACTCAAGCCCCATTTAGCTAAAAATTATAAGGTTTATAAAGGCACGAGCGATATTTATACTTATTTTTATGAACTAGGATTTAATGTTTTAAAAGATAGGGGGGGGGGTATTGAGCTATATCACTTCTAACAAATACACGCGTGCAGGATATGGGGAAGCTTTGCGTGAATTTTTGCTTAAAAATGTTAAGTTTTTAGAATACACTGATTTAAACGGCATAAAAGTTTTTGATAGTGCTACAGTGGATACTTCCATACTTTGTTTTGAAAAATCAAAAAGCAAAGATAATAAATTCAAATACCTTGCCCTAAGCAATGAAATTTTAAAAACTTGTGCTTATGACATTGGCTTATATAAGGACTTTGCAGAATTTTCGCAAAATTCTTTAAGCAAAGAAAGCTTCACTTTTAGCGATGAGAATACTAGTGCCTTAAAGGCTAAGATAGAACGCATAGGAACTCCGCTTAAAGAATGGTATGGGCTTAATATCAACTATGGGATAAAAACGGGCTTAAATGAAGCCTTTATCATCACTACTGAAAAAAGAAATGAAATTTTAGCAAATTGCAAAGATGAAGCCGAAAAAGAACGCACCGCCAAACTCATACGCAAAATGCTACGCGGACGCGATATAAAAAGATATAGTTACGAGTGGGCGGGACTTTGGGTGATAAATACTCACAATGGTTACAAAAATCAAAATGGAGAAAAAGTAGAAGCGATAAATATAGAGCATTATCCTAGTTTAAAAAAGCATTTTGATGAATTTTATCCACAACTAGAAAAAAGAGCTGATAAAGGCTTGACTCCTTATAATCTTAGAAATTGTGCTTATTTAGATGAATTTGAAAAGGAAAAGATAGTTTGGAACCCAGTAAGCGGAGAATATTTATTTTCTTATATTAAAGAACATATATTTTTTAATAATTCTTTGTTTATGATGACTTTAGATGTTTTTAGTTTGAAGTATATATTAGCTTTTATGAATTCTAATTGTTATAAATGGCTAATTACTTTAAAAACAAATTTAATACAAACAGGTTCTTATGCTTATGGAGCTAAAGATAAAATAGAAAGACTTCCTATACCAAAAATAAATTCAAAAAATGAAAAATTAGCCAATGAGCTTATAAATTTAGTCGATGAGATTTTAAAAGCCAAAGAACAAGACAAAAACACAAACGCCCAAGAACTAGAAAATAAAATCAATTCTATTGTTTATAAACTTTACAATCTTACCGAAGAAGAAATAAAAATCATTGAAGGGAAATAATGGAAAAAAATAAAACAAGCTATAAAAAATATATTCAAAAATTTAGAAGTACATAAGGAATATATAAGATTTGATAGTACGGAACAAATTTATATCATAGAAGATTATTTAAATAATAAAATTATTGAAATTAAAAAAAGACATAAAATTTGATAATCTGATGGATTATCCTTTAAAATTTTCCTATTGTAATTTTTTAGAAACTGTAATTGGGTGGAATAAAACCTTCAAAGAAAAAATTATTTTTAAAGAAGTAGTATTTTGTAAAGTAGTAAATTTCTCATTCAGTATATTTGATAAGAATATTAACTTTTCAAATGTTAAATTTGAAGATAAACTTTATTTTGAAAAATGTCAATTTAAAGAAAAATTTGAATTTTTGGAATCAATAACTTAAAAGTAGAATTTAATAATAGTCTTTTTGAAAAGGAAGTATATTTCGGCAAAGAAATTAATGATAAAAATATAGAAAAATTAAATAGTTTTGGAAGTTGCAGTTTTGAATATGCTAATTTTTCAAATTGTTATTTTAAAAATGAAGTTTATTTTAAAAATAATGATTTTAAGCAAGTGATTTTTAGAAATTCCAAATTTAATGATAATGTCTATTTTAATAATTCTCACTTTAAAGATTATGCTGATTTTCACGAGTGTGAATTTGAAAAAATAGCTTGTTTTTATGGAGTGAGATTTGAAAAAACTCCGAATTTCTCTCAAGCTATTTTTAAAGATAATTTTAATGCTTTAAATATTACTTCAAATTTTTATTTTGATGATTTAAAAATACAAATAAGCAAAGAATATGAAAATTTTAACAAAGATATAAAAGAAAAAGAAAATAAAAAAACTTTAGATAAATTTGCAAATGATTTTAGAGATTCTTTTAGGACTTTTAAAAATGCCTTAATAAAAGACAATAATCTTTTAGATGCTTCAAATTTTCATGAATATGAGCTTTATTGTAAAGAGATAGAACTAAAAAACAAGAAATGCAAAACATTTAAAGATGTAGTTGATAGATGGCAACTTTTATTTTATCGCAAACTTTGCGATCATCACACTAATTTGATTTTAAATTTAAAATGGTTTATTGTTATTGTAGGATTTTTTGCTTCTATTTTATTTGGTTTAAGATATGGAGATGGAAATTTAATGCAATTTTTTAATAAAGACAACGATTTGCTTAAAATGCTAAAAATATTTTAAATATAAAAGCTCTAAATGATAGCAATGCAACCTATTTGATACTTTTATATTCTTTTATAGGCTTATTTTTTGTTAGAACTTTTTTTATTTTTTATTATTTTAGTGATTTTTATTTTAATACTCGCCATTAGTCCTTATAATTTATTTAGCATGATTAATTTTGCTATCAGACATGAAACAAATAGTTTTTTAGAAAATATTATAATAATTATTTATACTTTAAGTATAGTTTTGATTATTTTCTCACTCCAAAAAACCGCACGAAAAAATTCCATAGTGCCAAGTTGAAAAATTTAAGGTATTGTGATGAAAATTTATAGTAAAATGCTAAAATATTACTGAAATCATATATTTTTGTGTGCTATAATTTAAACAATTTGATTTAGGAGGTATAAAATGAAAGCTGAAAATGTTGCAAAACACATTATAAATTATTGTTTAAGTATAAATAACCCTATAAGCAATTTGCAACTACAAAAAATATTATATTTTATAGATATTTATTATTTAATAAGAACAAATAAAAGATTGATAGAAGATGAAAATTTTAAAGCATGGGATTATGGACCAGTAATTGAAAATGTTTATAAAAAATATTCATTTTTTGCATCAAATCCTATCAATATTTATCAAAATTTTACCGAAGAATTTAATGAAAATATAAAAGGTGAATTATATGGTTACATAGATAAACTTTCCAAAATGTATCCCTCTGTTTTGGTTGAAAAAAGTCATGAATTGGGTAGTCCATGGGATAAAACAAAGAGATATGAAATAATTCTACCCGAGTTATTGGAAGAATATGCCAGCAATTTCAGAAAATGATCTTTTTGAAACTGTCGATGACACAAAAAATTTTAATCAAATAAAAGCCAAGGAACATTCTTCTTGTATCCAAACTATTTTAGAAAAATTAACCTATAATAGCTTAAAAGATATTGATGGATTGATAAAAGAAATAAAAAAATTTTATACAGATAATGAAAGACACAAATATTCTGATATTACATTGCATTTGTTTAATTTGCAACATGCTGAACAAAATGGCAAAATAGAAAATATGGAAAAAAATATAAAATTACTCATAGAGAATTTAAATTTAGAGGATGATAAAAAATTAAAAGATAAGCTTTTTAAGTTACAAGATCATGTATTGTTAGAAATTGCTAGGTTATATGAATTTAATATAATAAAAAAAGACATAGAAAAAACAAGTAAAGAAGTTCAAGAAAGCAAAAAAGACATAGAAAAAACAAGTAAAGAAGTTCAAGAAAGCAAAAAAAGTTATATAGCTATACTGGGTATTTTTTCATCTATTATTTTATCTTTTGTCGCAGGTTTAAATTTTTCAAATTCTATTCTTTCCAATATAGATAAAGCAAGTATTTATCGATTGGTTTTTGTTATGGCTTTTATAACTTTATTTGTAGGGAATATTCTTTATTTTTTATTTGCCTTTCTTTTAAAGATTTCTTTAAATATCCACTTTCAAACTAATCGGTTATTGATTATTTTTAATATTATTATATTAGCGATTATGTCAATTGACTTTATGTGTTACCTGTTTAATATAAAAACCATAGATGATATACTAGCTATGATTGATTTTTTAAAACAAAAACTAGGCGAAAAATCAAACTAAGCTCAATAAAGCTTAGCTTGAAATTTCATCATCAGTCTTTTAAGTAGTATTCTATAGTAGAAACCACTCTTATGGTTTTGATGTAAGGGGTGTTTTTATCTCTGTTGCTGATGCTAAATTGTCCTTGAGAAGCCTTTTTTATCTTGCCTAGATGGCTGTTTGAATCTTGTGCGAATTTTATCGCTGCATTTCTAGCATTGAGCGTTGCTTCTTCTATCATTTGAGGTTTTATCTCATTTAGCTTGGTGTAAAGGTATTCTATGTCATAATTATCGATTTTCGTTACTATGCCAAATTTTGCAAGACTTGAAATGTTTTCTAGTATGCTTTTTCCAAGCTTTACATTTTGCGTATAGATGAGTAAATTCGCAGTGCCTATGTATCGGTATGTAGCTTGAGTATCGTTGCTATAAGGATCGCTTAAACGATCTATGATGTTTGGCGAGTTGTAGCTGATCTCATCTTCTTTTACGCCTTGTTCTTTTAAAAATTTAATGATATTTTCTTTATCTTGTTCTAGTTCTTCGTATAAATTTGTAAGATTGTTGTTTGATCTTGTGAATTTTATAGGAAGTATCAAAGTATCCGCTTCGACTTCTTTTTGGCTTAAACCCTTTACACTTACACTTCTTTCAAGTGTTTTAAAATCACTTAAAGCCTTGTTAAATCCAAAAGCTAGAATCAAACTTGCTAAAACTATGGCTAAAGCCATAAAGATATTATTTGTTTTCATTTTTTTCCTTTATTTTGATTAGAAAATATATCATATTTGCAACCAATACGCAAGCACACATTACAAAAGCAAGGATTATCGGCGTATTTGCGTTAATAGCCCCAACCACAAAAGAAATAAGCCCTGCAAAACCAAATTGCACCGTTCCAAGCACCGCAGAAGCAGTTCCGCTATGTTCTTTAAACCTTGCCATGGCTAAAGTCGTGGTATTGGGTGCGATGAAACCAAGCATAGCGATACTTGTAAAAATACTAAGTTCAAAAAGCAAGAAATTTGGATGAAAAAAGGCATTTACAAGTAAAATCACGGTCGATATAAACATTATCATCAAAGCTTTTGCCAAGATCTTTTCGCTTTCGTATTTTAAAACCAATCTCGCATTGATATTTGCACAGATGACAAAACCTAAAGCATTTGCCCCAAAAAGCAAAGCAAATTTTTGCTCACTTAAGCCAAAAAACTGCGTAAAAACAAAGCTTGATCCTGTGATATAAGCAAACATCGCCGCCAAAGCAAAAGAAGCACATAGTATATAAACCAAAAAGCGTTTATCGTTTAAAACAAATTTGTAGCTTTTCATCGCTTCATGATGGGAAAATTTTTTGTTTTTAAGATGAGGTGCGGACTCTTTTAAGCCAAAAAGTATCATCAAAAAAAGTAAAATTCCCAAAGCAAACAAAGTCGCAAAAATACTATGCCATGAAAAATACTCTAGCAAAATTCCCCCAAAAGTTGGCGAAAGCATAGGAGCAAGAGAACTAAAAACCATCATCAAAGCAAAAATTCCTGCAGCTTCTTTGATCTCAAACAAGTCATTGACAATAGCCCTTGCGATAACCACACCTGCACAACCTCCAAGTGCTTCAAAAAATCTCAAAGCGATAAAAGCATAAATATCATCGATAATCACACAAAACAAACTCGAAACGATGAAGAAAAATATCCCTACCAAAGCTGGAATTTTACGCCCAAAAATATCACTTAAAGGCCCATATATAAGCTGTCCTAAAGCAAAAGCGATAAAAAAACTTGCGATACTAAGTTGGGTTAAAAAAGAATTAGTTTGAAAACTTTGCTCCACATGAGAAAGTGCAGGCAAATACATATCTGTAGAAAGCGGTGCTATGCTTGACATCAAAGCAAGGATAACGATGAGTTTAAATTTAGCAAAGCCGTGAATTTTGGTGTGTTTTTGCATTTGTAATCCTAATTATTCTAAAAGAATGATTTTAACAAGTCAATCTTAGAATAATCTTTGTTTTTCTATGTTAAATTTAGGGAAAAATTCTAAGGAAATTTTTATGCAAAATTTAAACCAAAATGAACAAATCAAATGCCAAAGTTGTGGAAGTTTTATCGATATCAGCGCTGCTTTATATACTCAAATTTTAGATAAAGCCAAGCAAGAAATGCTAAAACAAAAAAAGGAATTTGATGATGAGGTAAATGCCAAAAGAGCTGAATATACCAAAGCTTTAAATGATTTAAAAACTCAAAAGATAGAACAAGAAAAACTCATAAGCGAGCAAGTAAGCCAAAAGCTTCTTTTGGAAAAGCAAAAATTTGAACAAGAACTTCTCATACAAAAGCAAAATTTCCAAAAAGAATTCAGCGAGAAATTTAACAAAGAGCATGAAAATGAAATGAAAATCATGCAAGAAGAACTCGAGAAAAAAAGCAAAGAACTTAGCGAGTTTTTAAGCATAAAGGCTGAAAATGAAAGGCTAAAAAGAGAGCAAAAAGAAAATGAAGAAAGATTGAAATTTCAAGCCAAAGAAGAGGCTTTTAAAGAATTTAAAGAACAAGAAAGCAAAAATTTGGAATTTGAAAGAGAAAAAATGCGTCTTGAATTTCAAAAAAACACTCAAGAGCAAGATCTTAAATACAAAGAACTAGAAACGAATTTTAAAAGTGTAGCCCAAAAGTTAGAAGACGCACAACGCAGGATAGAGCAAGGCTCACAGCAACTCCAAGGCGAAGCAGCTGAACTACTCATAGAAGAATACATACAAAGTGAGTATTTAAGCGATGAAGTAAAAGAAGTGCCAAAGGGCGTAAATGGAGCTGATTGTCTGCATATAGTAAAGGATAATTTTGGAAATATTTGCGGAAGTATTTTATACGAGAGCAAACGCACTAAAGAATTTAATAAAGAATGGCTTGATAAACTTAAACTAGATAGTATAGCTGCAAAAAGTGATATAGCGGTTTTGATTACAAAAACTATGCCAAAAGATAAAGAAAAAACGCATTTTAAAGAAGGAATTTTGATCTGTACTTTTAATGAATTCAAAGGCGTTTTAGTAGTGCTTAGAGAAAGCATTATCAATGCTTACAAACTCAAAAATGCCCTGCAAAACAAAGATGAAAAAAATCACATTTTATACGAATACTTAAATTCTAAGGAATTTAACACGCAAATCACTTTTATACTCAAAACTTACCAAAATATGAAAGAAGAGTTAGAAGCTGAAAAAAGGGCTTTGCAAAATATATGGAAAAAAAGAGAAAGAGCTATAGAAAATCTAAGTTTTAATTCCACTGCCATAGTGAGTTCTTTAAATGCGATATTTAGCGACTTACAAGGTGGAAATTTGATAGGCGAAGAAGGGATTAAAAGTCTTGAAAATTTAGCCAAAGATGAGGATTAATTTTGGGCTAAGCCCAAAATTAATCATTCTCCTGGGAAGTGATTTGGATTTTTCCAAGGTCCGTATTTTACTTTTATGTATTCTTTAGGGTCTAAATTTTGTTGCGGTGAGGCAAAATACTCAGGTTTTAATGATGGGGATTTGCTATAAGCTGTATCAAGTCCTGCACGATTTTCTGTAGTGGTTATAGGCATTCTTACAAAACCTGTATTGACATAAGCTGCTATATCTAGTGCATCTTCATCGCTTAATATAGGATTATCCGCACTCGCACCAAAAGGCATGGCTGATTTTAAAAATCTTGCTAAAAATGGTATCATAGCCATGTGTCCACCATCAGGATAGATAAGTAAAGATGGATATAAATGTCCGCTACCTTGTTTGTAATTATCATTTTTTACCCCAAGTCCTCTTTCGCCATGGCAAGCAACGCAATTTTCTTCAAAGAGCTTTTTCCCACGTACAGGGTCAGCTGGGCGATTTGGAAAATTCATCTTAGCAAAAAAATCTCCTTCAAGCTTTACGCTGTCTTTGATACCATAGGCTTCTTTTAGCCATTTAAAATAAGCTAAAATTGCTTTCATTTCTTTAGAATCATTAGGAAATCTATGAGAGTCAGTTCCGCCCATTCCGCGAATTCTATCTTCAACAGAGATGATTTTCATCGTTTCTATATCAAGTCTTGGATAATTGTTTAGGACATTTAAAAATGGAATAACATATTTTTTTGTCCCTGGTAAACCATTGCCGTCATTGTCCATGTGACAGGAAATACAGTTTACTTCGTTGCTTGTCTTTTTTAGCTTGCTATAGGGTCCTAGAGTGCTTTCTGTCTTGCTTAAAAGCTTTATACCATAACGGATTAAATCCCCTTGCTTGCCTTTTGGAACATCATTGATGCTTAAATTTTTATTTGGCCATTCTTGCACAGGTCTTTTGGAAAGTTCCTTAAAATACTCTACTCCTTCCTTGTCGCTTAATTCTTCTCCTACTTTGTAGTCACTCACGCTTTTAGCACTAAGACTCAAACTAAGACATAAACCAAGCAATAAAATGTGTTTTTTCATGATTTTCCTCCTTTTTATTTGCAGTTCAAATTGATTTTAGTATATTTTTTCTTAAATATTAAGCATAATAAGAATAATTTAAATAAAATTAAATTTTTAAAGTGTTACTAAAAGTAATATATTTTTAAAGTATATAATTAATATTTATTAAAATTTTATGATATTAACTTTATGTTAGTTATTTAAATAGTTTATTTTTTATAGAGTTTAGATTTTCTTCTAGATTTTTGAAATTGTTTTCTAAATCTTTTTTTATATCTATAAAGAAAGGATTGCTTAAAGTAGCGATAAGATAATGATTTTCTTTAGAAAAGATATGATTTAAAGTGAAGTTTTTATCTTTAAGTTTGATATAAATTTGTTCTTCATTTTTAAAGCTAGGATTTTTGTTTGCACTTAAAATTTCGAGTAAAATTCCGCAAAAAAAGCGTTTGTTTTCGTCCAAAAACTGAATATCATAAATTTTAAAATCCTTAAATTCAAAGCAGTTTTGACTTTTAAATTCTTTCAAATCCTTTGTAAGTTCTAGTTTTAAAAAGTCTTTTTGGCTTAAACTTTGCTTTTTAAATTTCGCCCCAAAACGACGCAAAAATAAATTTAAAGCGTCAATTTGTAATTCTTTTTGTGCGAGTTTTAGTTTTTTGGCTGTAAAACGAAAGAAAAAAATACCTACAAAAACAGCTAAAATTACTGCAATTAAGGCATCTCTTATAAAAACAAAAGCTAAAAAACCTACAAGCAAGGCTTCGATAATGCTTAGGAATTTTAAGATCCCTAAGCGTTTAAGTATATAAAGTCTATTATTTTCTAAGCTTTTTAAATCCATTAAGATTTTGCTTTTTCCATTCTTTTTCTTTGAGTTGGATCAAGATAGCGTTTGCGAACACGCACATTTACAGGCGTAACTTCTACAAGTTCATCTTCTTCTATCCACTCTAAAGCTCTTTCAAGGCTTAATTTTCTAGGTGGTACAAGCTTGATTGCATCATCGCTTCCGCTTGCTCTTACATTGGTAAGATTCTTTCCTTTGATAGGATTAACATCTAAATCATTTGGACGAGAGTGCTCACCTATAATCATACCGGTATAAACTTTAGTTTGAGGTTCTATGAAAAGCACTCCACGCTCTTGAAGGTTAAACAAAGAATACCCTAAAGCTACGCCATTTTCCATAGAAATTAACGCTCCATTGTTACGCTTTTCAACCGCACCACTAAAAGGACGGAATTCTAAAAAACTATGATTCATCACGCCTTCGCCTTTAGTATCGGTTAAAAACTGGCTTCTAAAACCTATAAGTCCGCGTGCTGGAATTTCAAACTCAAGTCTTGTTTGTCCATCGCCTGTTGGTGCCATAGTTTTCATTTCAGCTTTTCTTTTGCCAAGTTTTTCTATTACCGCACCACTAAATTCCTCAGGCACATCGATAACTAAATGTTCAAAAGGTTCTGTTTTAACCCCATCTTCAACCTTTACGATAACTTCAGGTCTTCCCATGCAAAACTCAAAACCTTCACGACGCATATTTTCAGCTAAAATAGTGATTTGAAGTTCACCCCTACCGCTTACTTTAAATTTACCTTCGCCTGTGCTTTCGTATTTCATAGCAATATTAGTTTTCATTTCAGCTTCTAAACGTTCAGCAATTTTATTTGAAGTTACATGTTTTCCTTCAGTTCCTGCTAATGGGCCATCATTTACAGAAAATACTATACTTAAAGTTGGTTCTTCAATGTGTAAAGGATCAAGTGGCATAGGATTGTTTGGATCTACAACGCTATCGCCCACATCTAAAGCTTCAAAACCTGCTATAGCTACAATATCTCCACTTCCTGCTTCTTCAATATCCATTTTTTCTAAGCCCATAAAACCAATGAGTTTTGAAATTCTACCATTTACTTTGGTGCCATCAGCTTTTGCAAGCATTACGCTTTGGTTTTTCTTCACAACCCCATTGAAAATTCTAGCAATGCCTATTTTACCTACGAAATTATCATACCCTAAAGTGAAAACTTGAAGTTGTAAAGGATTATCATTTGTGCCACTTGGTGCTGGAACGCGTTCAAGTATGGTTTTAAAAAGTGGCTCCATATTATCACTTTCATCGTTTAGATCAAGCTTAGCATAACCATTTTTTGCTGCAGCATAAACTATGGCAAAGTCAAGTTGCTCATCGTTTGCATCTAGGGCTACAAAAAGATCAAAAATTTCATTGATCACTCTTTCAGGATCAGCAGCTGGTTTGTCGATTTTGTTGATTACAACTATAGGTTTAAGCCCTAAAGATAAAGCTTTTTTAACAACGAATTTAGTTTGTGGCATAACGCCTTCTTGAGCATCTACTAAAAGCAAAACTCCATCAATCATTTTTAAAACGCGTTCTACTTCTCCGCCAAAATCAGCATGCCCTGGAGTATCTATGATGTTGATTTTTGTACCTTTGTAATTGATCGCTGTGTTTTTTGAAAGTATGGTAATGCCGCGTTCTTTTTCTATATCGTTGCTATCCATAACGCGTTCTGAAATTTGTTCTCTTTCGCTAAAGGTGCCTGATTGTTTTAACAATTCATCTACCATAGTGGTTTTACCATGGTCAACGTGAGCTATAACTGCTATATTTCTAATGTTTTCCAAATTTTCTTCTCCAAAGCTAAATTTTTAAAAGCTTAGATTATACAAAAATTTAACTTAAACTACAAAGTATCAAAACTTGGAACACTTCTTGCTTTAAAAACTTATGAAATTAAAATTTTAAAAAGGAAGTTAAAATGTCAAAACCATTAAATGAAGAGATTTTTGTTGAATTTAAAAGCGATCTAGCTGAGAGAAAAAATGAAGTTTTGCTTCAAGTTTTAGAACTTTTAGAAACTTTTAGATCAGATAAAAACGAAAAAATGGCAAGAATTTCAAGCGAGCTTACAGAAATTTTAGAAAATGAAGAAAATTTAGAGAAAATTTTAAATGCTAAAAATTTAGAAGAGCTTTTAAATATCTTAACTGCTTTAAATGAAGATAAGATGATTAAAGTATATGAAGATTCTTATTTGAAAGAAAAATTTCCTAATGTAATGGTAGATAAATTTTTAAAATAATTTTTTTGAAGGAAAAGTGATGTCAAATTTAGCTCCGCAAAATGATGTTTTAAATCTTACGCCGAGTAAAGCTTCTACCACTAGCAGTTCTTTTAGTAAAACCAGTAAAAATAAGGAACATGAAAGTAGTGATAGTAAAAATTCAACTCAAGATGATACAGAGAGTTTTTTAAATTCTTTGCTTAATTCTATCGATGAAACTAATGAATTTTTACCTGATCATATGAAGATCAGTCAAAAAGAAGTTGTTAATGAAGCGATGAATAGACTTCAAAAAGGAGCTTTTGATGAGAGTGATAAGATAAGCATTTTCGAATCTGCTTCTTTTATGCAAATTCTTTCTTTGTTGGATAAACTAAAAACAGATACAGCAGATGTTAAACTAGCAAATCTTTCTACTCAGCTTTCTAGTCTTATTAAAACAGAGGCTAATTTTAATGCTTTAAAGGGTGCATCAAATCTTAGTGAGCTTTTGGACATAGCTAAAGATTTGGGTTTAAATGTAAAAAATATTAAAGTAGATCGTCTTCTTGATCTTAAAGCAACTTTTCCAAATTTAGATAAGGCTGATTTTTTTAAAGGTGCTGTGGATAATGTTTTTAAAGAAATCATCAATAATAAAATTTCCAATGTGAGTAAAAATTTAAATCACAATTTACAAAATACAACTCATACTACAAGTACTCATTCTACGCAAAAAACAAATTCTAAAGATAGCGGTTCTTTACTTTCTCAAACTTTAAAAAATTTAGATTCTATACTTTCATCTAAAGAGAATAAACATGAAAAAAATAATAAAGTTAAATCAAAAATAGAAGAAGATGCCACAGATGCTAAAAATACTTTAAAAAATATCAAAAATGATGAGTTTGCAAAAAATTTAACAGAAGAGTTAAATATAAAAGATAAAAAAAACCAAGATAATTTAAATAAAGATAACAATCTTAAAGATTTGATTAAAGATAGTACAAAACAAGATAAAAATTTAAACAAAGAGTTAAAAGACAATGCAAGCACTCAGGAGCTTACAAATCTTAAAGATTTAAATAAAGAAAACAAAGATTTTAATAAAGAGTTAAATAAAAATCAAGAAAAAAACAATTTAAATCAAGAGAATATACAAGATCAGAATAAAAATTTAAAGAACAATAATCAAAATTTAAATCTTGATAAAAATTCAAATAAAGAAATTGTCAAAGATGTTCAGAATTTAGTTTCAAATTTAACACAAAAAGATTTTAGTTTAAATAAAGAGCTTAAAAACAACGACAAAGAAAATAAAGATATAAAACAGAATTTCTTTGATCAAAAATTAAATTTTGAAAATTTAAATAAAACTCAAGTAGTTCAAAACAAAGAGAATAATGCAAATTTTAATAACAATACTAATAAAGAAACTTTTACTCAAGAACAAACAAAAATAACGCATAGTGAAAATGTAGATAAAAATAGTTTAGATGAGCTAAATTCTTTAGTCAAAGATTTAAATAAAGTAACGCAAAATAATGCTCGCAATATCACTCCTAAAGAGACTTTGCAGCATTTTTCACAAGATTTGAAAGAGGCTGTAGATCAATATAAAGCACCTATTACTAAGCTCAGTATCACTCTAAATCCTAATAATCTTGGAGAAGTTGAAGTAACTTTGATACAAAGAGGTAATAACCTTCATATTAATTTCAACTCTAATACTAATGCAATGAATTTATTTATCCAAAATCAAACCGAGTTTAAAAATTCTCTTGTAAATATGGGATTTACTGGACTTGAAATGAATTTTAGCGATCAAGGAAAAAGAGAGCAAAATCAAAATCAAGGAAAAAATCGTAGTGGATATGGTTTTAAAGATGCTTTAGATGGAAAAAATGAAAGCGAAAAAGTCAATCTAGAGCTTGTTTTAGCGAAGTATTTCTAAGTTGGAACACTTATTGCTTTTAATTAAAAAAGACTGAATGTAAAAAAAGGATTTTATCATGGCGACAACAAATTGGAATAGTAATCTTAACTGGACAAATACTGCTAATACTAACCAAACAAGCAACAAGGATACGAAAGTGGATAATTCATCTAGTAGCAATAGCTCCGGTGTGGTTAGTAACCCTAATGCAACTCTTGATAAAGATGCATTTTTAAAACTTCTTTTGATTGAGCTTCAACATCAAGATCCAACCGATCCTATGGATAGCGATAAAATGCTTACTCAAACTTCGCAGCTTAGCGCACTTGAAATGCAGCAAAATACCAATACAACCATGCAAAAAATGGTTGAAACCATGCAAAAGCTTTCTGATTCTTTTAGTACGAGTATGAGTACTTCAGCTTTAGGGGCTATTGGTAAAATGGCAACTGTTTCAGATAATAAAATCAAACTTACAGGTGCAGATGAGCTTATCGCTCTTAAAATGTATTTGCCTGAAGATTCTGATGAAAACGGTGTTACGCTAGAAATTTATGATAGCAATAATAAACTTGTTTTCAGTGAAAAAAGCGATGCTAAATCTATTTCTCAAGGTTTATTTACTATGGAGTGGCCAGGAAGAAATAACGATGGGGTTTATGCAGGTGATGGTGAGTACACTGTTAAAATGGTTTATAACAATAAAAATGGTGAAAAAATCACTGCAAATTACGGAACTTATCCTATCGAAGGTGTTGTTTTTAAAGATGGTGTTGCCTATGCAAAAATGGCTGGACAAGAAGTTCCTTTTGATGCGATACAAGAAATAACAGATTATAAGCTTGGTTCATCTTCATCTACTGGATCTACTGGGGGAAGTGGTTCAAGTGGAGACTCAAGTGGTGGTTCAAGCGATGGAGATTCTTCTGGGTCTGGATCTACAGAAGATGGTGACAAAGAGGAAAAGGCATAAGCCATGATGAATTCATTTTATAATGGAATTTCTGGAGTTAAAACAAATAGCTTTGGTATTGATATCACTGCTAATAACATAGCAAATGTCAATACCACGGGCTTTAAATACTCTGATGCTCAATTTAAAGATATTTTTTATACTACCATAACAACCCAATCAACCAACCCTGCTCAAGGTGGTTATGGTAGCGGTGCAGCATCTTCTCAAGTTGTTTTTGAACAGGGTTCTCCTGTTGCAAGTGATGGCGAATTTGATGTGGCTTTGCAAGGAAAAGGATTTTTTGGGGTTTTAGGGGCTGATGGCAATGCTTACTATACTAGAAATGGATCATTTAGAAGAGATGCTAATGGATATTTGGTAGATTCTTATGGAAATTTTGTTTTAGGAACAATGAATCCTGCTTTTACTGGTATCAACTATAGCGATAGGGTAGCGGGGCTTATGGGGGATTATCTTAATACAGGAACTCCAGTAAATAATGGTTTTACTGTAAATTCAAATAATTCTTTCAGTATAGGCACAACCGCTTCTCAAGGGGCTATTAAAGTACCTGTGAATATGTATTTACCTCCTCAAGTAACTCAAAATGTAAAATGGAGTGGAAGTTTAAATACTAACACAACAACAGAAGTAGTTAAAGTAGATCTTGATCCTAGTAAATTTAACATTACAAAAACTGAAGATGGAAAATATGTAGTTAGTGGTAGTGTTAGCAAAGAAGATGTGTTTAGTGCTAAAGCGGGCGATAGGATCATTTTAAATTTCACTGATGATAATGGCGTAAAAACAAGCTTTGAAGCAACTTTAGATGAAAATCTAAATTTTAAAAGCAATGAGCTTGATTTAAAAGGATTGGATGAAAATAGTATCAAGCTTGATACAGCTCAAATTTCAACAGAGCAACAAAAAGCCAATAAAGATATTTTAGAGTCCCCTATTTATAATGCAGATGGAAGTAAAAGTACTTTAAGGGTTACACTTGAAAGAGTTTTACCGCAAGAAGGCGATAATATACAATATAAAGCCATTGCACAAATTTATGATTCTAATGGCAATGCCGTAGGCAATCCAACTGAAGGAAATATGGTTTTTGATAAAAATGGTGCTTTGCTTCAAAACAATATTACAAGCATTGCAAATCCAAATGGTGGAACAATTAATATTGATTTAGGTTCTCCTTATGATGCTAACAAACCTGGTTCGGGTTATAGTGGGATTTATATTAAAGAAGGCGTTGAAAAAAATGTAGTTACACAGCAAGATGGTGTAGCTGAAGGATTTTTTAAACAATATGATATATCTGATGATGGAAGTATTGTTGCGCAATTTAGCAATGGTAAAAACGCCATAGTTGGAAAGCTTGCTTTATATAATTTTATCAATGAGCAAGGATTGGCTGCTATGGGAGATAATATTTTTGCAGCAACGGCAAATAGCGGTGATGCAAGTTTTATTATGAAAGATGGTCAAGTTGTTAATACAGCCAAATTTAAAGGCGGATTCTTGGAACAATCAAATGTTGATTTAAGCACAGAGCTTTCAAACCTTATCGTAACTCAAAAAGCTTTTGATGCAAGCTCAAAAAGTATCACTACAAGCGATCAGATGATACAAAAAGCCATTAATATGAAAAGATAATTTTTAGGAATTATCTTTTTCTAATTTTTCAAAAATAATTTTAATTTCTTCTATGTCACTTTCGCTATAATTATGGCTTGATTTAATATAACTTACTTGCTGTCCTTTTTCAAGATATAAAACCTTTTCATAGTCTTTTAAATTTATATGATGTTTTAGTTCAAGGTCGGTGTTTGTTTTAGGATAAAATTTTAAAAAATTATCCTCTCCAATATTTTCGGCTTTTATGTATATTTTTACATTGTAAACCATTTCATTTAAGAAATTTAATTTCGCATCAATTTGATATTTTAATTTTATAAGTTTTTTATACGAAATGCTAAGATGATTGTATTTTTTTATGATATCGTGATAAAGATTTGAAAATTTCATTTCTATGGCGCTAGGATTTTTAGTCTTTTGAAGTTTGATGATTTTGATTTGATTTTTGATTAGATAATCATAATAATTTTGCATTTTGCTTATGGTGTCATCAAGCTTACTTTTTATTTTAAGGCTTAGATTTTTAAGATTTTCGCATTCTGTATCTGAGTTGTTTTCAATAGAAACTAGTGGCGAAACTACGATATTGTTTTTAAATTTTATATTGTTTGTTATGATTAGATTTTTTCTTGGATATAAAGTATTATCTGTTAGTAAATTGCAAATATAAATATTTTCTGCTTCTATTTTTCCACCCATGCAGTTTTCAACAAATACATTTTTAGCTATAATTGTCCCATTTTCTAAATTTTTTATATATACAGTGTCAGCTTGCAAAGTTCCTTTGTGTGTTGTAATAAAAATATCTTGTGCAAAAATTTCGCTTTTTGCATGAGTTAAGCCTTTGATGCTGATATTTTTTCCATAAAGTTTTGTTGCTCCAATACTCCCATTTACTTTTATATTTGAAGCTTGAACATTTACAATACCTGATTTAATAGCATCATCACTTATATCAAAATTAGTGATTTCTAAGTTTATATTTTCATCGGTATTTGTTTTGATTGAACCGGTTGTTTTAAGCCCTATTTGTGATAATTTTAAATTATTTGCAATACAATATCCTGCATGATCTTTGTTTAAAAATCCATAATTGGCACTAAAATATTTAATTCTATCTTCTAATTCTTCTGTGTAAATGCTTTCATCTTTTATGATAAAAGGATTATCAAGAAAGGCTATTGGATTTAAATGAAGTATCTCTCCTCTTAAATTTCGTCCTTCTTTTCCAAGAATTCTATAAATGTATTCAAAAAGTAGCTCATTTTTTTCAATAGGTTTGCAGTAGCTTCCTTCATCATAGTTAATATTTTCGTCAAAACATTCTTCGTTAACATCTCTATGATAAATAATTTCATCACTTTTATGTTCAATCTTATCTACACCTTTGGCAATTTCAAGCTCTATTTCTTTAATAGATGGATTTTTTTGTATTGATAAGATAAAATCATCAATCTTGTCAAATAAATTTTTATCAAGTCTTAAGATTAAAAATTTTTGCTTGATCATTATTTTGTAGATATTTTGCAAAATATCAAATTTTAAATTAGGGTAATATTTAAAATTTTCTGTAAAGTTGATACTGGCTTTTAGATGGGTTAGGTTGGAGTTGGATCTAAGTTTGATTGTAAAAGGAAAACTTTGGTTTTTTGGATAAATTTCTATAAGAAATTTTTGTATTATGGTATTGTAGTTTTTTACAAAAAAATCATCTGCATAAAATAAGTCAAAATCCTTTCTTTCATAAGTTTTTGTTTTCGCTGGTTTTACACTAGAACACAGAAGTTTAAAATCTATAATTCTAAAATCAAGAATTTGTTCTGTGTTTGCTTGTTCGTGATTTAAACTTTCAAAAGGATTGAAAGTTTCTAAAGTTTTTATTTCATAGCTCATTGTTACACCCCTATGCTTTCAAGGATATGGTTTAATTTTTCATAATTTTGATTCAGATCAAAATGATCCAAATGCACTAAAATTTGTCCACATTTTTCACATTTTAAAGTATTTTCTTTGCTAACAAGCTCTTGATGTATAGTCTGTGGAACTGCATGGATACGCAAAGAACAATTACAAATATAATCATGAGTTTTTTCGGCTCTTAGGTCTTGTTTGATTGATTTTAGTTTTATGTATTGTTCTAAGGTATAATGGATTTCTTGAAGGTGTAGGGCTTTTTTTGTAAAATTAGCTATCCATAAATCTTCATTGGCAAAATGATCTAAAATCCAATCTTTGGTTAATATGGAAAGTTCTTGAGACATTTTTACAATATTATCTGAATGTTCTAAAAGCTCTTTGGTTTTTTCTACTAATATTTGATGAGATTTTTTATGTTCTTCAATCAAAGGAAAATCGATGCTTTCCATAAATTTTTCTTCATCTTTAAAATGAATTTTGATGTATTGAAATAGTTTTGCAAGAATTTGTTTTAGATCATCTTTATACTGTGTATTGTTTTCTTGAATTTTGAGAGCTAAATCATTTGCAAGATTGGTAATTTCAAAAATTAGTTCGTGTTGTTTGTCCAATTGCATATTTTTAATGCTAAAATCTCTACTCCATTTAACTTCCATATTTTTTTCCTTTACTGTAATAATAATTACTCTTTATAATCGTCTTTTTTGGAAAATAAAATAATAATTTTACAAATGAATTTTAAGAATTTATATAAAATATAACCAATTTGTTACTTATTTATACATGTGTGTTTTAGTTTTTAACTCAAGGCTTTTTAAGTATATTGTGATATAATTTTAGAGCCTTTTCTTAGACCTGTGCAATGCTATTTTTAAGCACCGCTTCAGGGTGGGAACACAGCAGAGCACTTGATTTTAGTGTGTGCCGCAGTTATCTGGGGAAGGGTTTTCTTCATTTTAAAATTCCCTATTTATTTTTCAATCAGGCTAGCTTCTTTATAAAGTAAAAATTATGTATATTTGTAACAATAAATTAAAAATTTATTTAAAAATTATAATTTTAAGATTTATTAAAATATTGGTTAACTAGAATTTAAGCATTGTAAATTACATTACCAATATCAAAGGATAAACAATGGATAGAAAGAAAATTCCCTTGTTGGTGCTGTGTATTTTAATTGCAGCTGTGTTTTGGCTTATACCTACTCCTGTAGGTTTGGAGGATAATTCTTGGCATTTTCTTGGGCTTTTTATTGCTGTGATTATGGCAGTGATTTTACAAGTAATGCCTTTGGGGGCTGTTTGTATGATAGCTATTGCCATAGTAGCTCTTAGCGGCATTACCACTACCCAAAGTTCTGTGCGTGCTACGCATATAAAAACTCTTGAGGGAATTGTTTTAAGAGATAATTCTAATATCTATAAAACAACTATGGATGAGGCAGTTGAAGCCGCTACTTTGCAGGCTTTAATCAATGCTAATATAAGTAGAAATTTAAAAGCAAAAGTTGATGAAATTTTAAAATCAAGCACAGATGTAAATTATCAAATTGAAAATCTAAGTAAAATTTACACCAAAGCTACTTCAAAAACTTCTACGCAACAACTTATTGATGAGACTAAAATTTCAGCTTTAAATACTTTAGCACTTGATTTTTTATCTCAAAAGAGTATAGATGAAAAGGTAAATACTGCTATATCAAATTTAAAATCTAAAACGGGTATAAAAGATGCTTTAAGTGGTTTTTCAAATTCTCTTATTTGGCTTATAGTGATTTCTATTATTGTAGCTCGTGGAGTTATTAAAACAGGACTTGGAGAGCGTTTGGCTTATCATTTTATCAGTATTTTTGGTAAAAAAACCTTAGGTATTGCTTATTCTATAGCTTTTTGTGAAACCATTTTAGCTCCAGTTACTCCTTCAAATACTGCAAGAGCAGGGGCTATCATAAATCCTATAGTTCAAGCTATTGCAAGAAGTTTTAAATCCACTCCTGAAGATGGAACGCAAAATAAGATAGGCACTTATCTTTCTTTGGTAAATTATCAAGCTAATCCTATTTCATCAGCTATGTTTATTACAGCTACAGCTCCAAATCCTTTGGTGGTTGATCTTATAGCACAAGCTACAAATTTAGAAGTGCATTTAACTTGGGGACAATGGGCTTTAGGGATGTTTTTACCCGGTATAGCTGCTATGCTTTTGATGCCTTTGGTGCTTTATTTTCTTTCTCCGCCAGAAATTAAATCCACGCCCAATGCTTCCGCTTTTGCTAAAGATAAATTAAAAGAACTTGGAAAAATGAAAAATAGTGAAAAAATAATGCTCAGTGTTTTTGTCTTGCTTTTGCTTTTATGGGCTGGAGCTTTGGGCTTGTTTTTTGGAATTTCTCTTGATGCGACTAGTGTGGCTTTACTTGGGTTGTCTTTAGTGTTGATTAGCGGAGTTTTAACTTTTGGGGAAGTTTTAGCTGAAAAAGCTGCTTGGAATACTTTAGTATGGTTTTCAGCTCTTGTAATGATGGCAACTTTACTTGGCAAACTTGGTGTTACACAGTTTTTAGCTGAAGCTTTAGGTGAATTTGCTTCTGCTATGGGACTTGGGGAAATTTCTATTATGATATTTTTAAGCCTTGCTTTTTTATATACACACTATTTCTTTGCTTCTACTACAGCTCATATATCAGCAATGTTTTTTGTTTTTTATAGTGCAGGGCTTGCTTTAGGAGCACCACCACTTCTTTATGCTTTTATTATGATAGCTTCAGGTAATGTTATGATGGCATTAACTCACTATGCAACAGGAACAGCTCCTGTTATTTTTGGAACAGGCTATGTAACTCTTAAAAAATGGTGGAGTATAGGTTTTGTGATTTCCATAGTTGATATAGTAGTGATGATAGCTGTTGGACTTATTTGGTGGAAAATTTTAGGATTTTATTAATAGTTTCTAGGAATTAATTCCTAGAAATTATTCTATAAAACCGCTTGCTATGACTTTATCATGATCATAAAAGACTGCCATTTGTCCGCTAGCAAGTCCATAAACAGGATCTTTTAGAGTGATTTTTGCGCTTTTATCTTCATAAATTTCTACCTTACAAGGTGTAGATTTTGAACGATAGCGGATTTTTACTTCGCAATCAAGCTCTTTAGTGTCTATAAAAAGATTGATATTTTTTAGCTTAAATTCACTGATTTTAAGTTCTTCTTTGGTTCCTACGATGATTTGATTTTGCTTAGGATTGATTTTTAAAACAAAATGTGGCTCATGTGCCCCACGCACTTCAAAGCCTCTTCTTTTGCCTATGGTATAGTGCATATAGCCCTCATGTTTGCCTACTACTTTTCCGCTACTATCTAATACTTCTCCAGGAATTTTTGTATCCATAAACTGATCTAAAACTTGCACATAAGTATCTTCAACAAAGCAAATTTCAGAACTTTCCTTTTGAGTGGCAAAAGATTTTAAAACCTCTATAGTGGAAGCAAATTTTTTCACATCTTCTTTTTTCATTTCGCCTAGCGGAAAAATAAGATATTTTAAAGCTTCTTTATCTGCACTAGCTAAAAAATAGCTTTGATCCTTGCTTTCATCTACTGCGGTTTTTATTAAGTTGTTTTCAAGTCTTGCATAATGCCCTGTGGCAAGTTTTTCACAACCTAAACTTTTAGCAAATTCTAAAAGTTTTCCAAGTTTGATAAAACGGTTGCATAAAGCGCAAGGATTTGGTGTTTTACCCTCTTTATAAGTATCTACAAAAGGCATATAAACTTTGTTTTTAAAATCTTCTTGTAAGTCTAAAATATGATAAGGAATTTGCAAAAAGTTTGCAACTTTTTCTACTTTTTTGATATTTTCTTCGTGGTAATTTGGCTTGCCATGAAGCTTCATATAACAACCTATAACTTCATGACCTAAATTTTTAAGTTTATAAGCAGTGACTGTACTATCAACTCCACCGCTCATAGCGACTAGAATTTTCATTAAATTTCCTTTAAAGTATTAATTATAAAATCCAAGTCGTCAGTGATTTTATACTTTAACTCATCTCCTTTAGAAATCACTTCAAGTTTGAGTAAAGAATTTCTGACGAACTCATCAAAACCTCGCCAAAATTCACTCCCAAACAAAATAATAGGAACATCTTTTTTAAATTCTAATTGTTTTAATGTAAGAATTTCACACAATTCATCAAGTGTTCCAAAGCCGCCTGGGAAGATCACAAAAGCTAGACTCTTTTCAATAAGAGCCATTTTGCGTATGGCTAAGCTCTCAAAAGTAATATTATATTCTACAAAATCATTAAGTTTTTGCTCGTGAGGTAAAAATATATTAAACCCTACAGAACTCATTGAATTTGTATTATTTTTTTGTGAAAAAGCACCTTCGTTGGCTGCACGCATAATGCCTCCTCCTCCACCACTTATCACACAAAAACCATTTTGAACACATTTTTGTGCCAAAATTTTAGCCTGCTGATAATAAAAATTATCTTCTTTAAGTCTTGCTGAACCAAAAAAAGTTACGGCATTTTTTAGGTTTGGTATGTTAGCAAATTTTTCTAAATCTTGGCTTATTTTTTCATTCATTTTTCAACCTTTAGTTAAAATAAATTCCATTCTAGCTAAAAATTTATAATAAGTTCTTTATTATATAAGTTTTAATAGGTTTATTTTATTAAGATTAGGAATTTAAAGACTTTTAAATCCTTAAGCCTTAATATCTATACTTTTTGGTGCAGAATTTGAAGAAAGGATTTTGTTAAATTCTCCTGCATCATCATCATCGCTAAATTTCACACCAAAAAGAAGTTCCAATTCTTTACTTGTGTTAAATTTACCTTCTAATAGTTTTTTTACAAGATC
>NZ_RYYM01000139.1:0-268 GCF_004379075.1 Campylobacter sp. US25a | reverse complement strand
TGTTCGTTTTTAACTTCCTCTTTTTCAACTACAACTATCGTATCAACTGATTCTTCTTGAAGTTTCAAAGGAATGTACAAAACTACCCTTTGCTTATAAGCTGCAGGAATAATCATCTTTTGAAGATTATAATTATCTTTGATGATTTTCAATTCACCATTAATAATGTGTCCTATGAACCTATCATTTAGTTTTTCACAATTTCAGGTAATCGCTCTTTTCTCTCAAAAAGATGCAAATGATTTACCCTAAAATCCAATTTACTATC
>NZ_RYYM01000138.1:0-269 GCF_004379075.1 Campylobacter sp. US25a | reverse complement strand
CTTTAAAAACTGCCCTATTTGGTGGAAAAGTCACCGTTAATACTCTTAAGGAAAACAAAAAAGAAGCCACCATAACCATACCTGCAAATTCTAAAAACGGACAAAAAATTCGCCTTAAAGGCTATGGGGTGCAAAATCGCAAAAGTGACATCTATGGAGATATGTATTTGGTATTAAATGTTGTTTTACCAAACACTGAAACCTTAGATGAGAAATTAATCGAAATGCTAAAAGAAAAACTATCATAAAAAAAGGAGTAAAGTCATGGA
>NZ_RYYM01000137.1:0-269 GCF_004379075.1 Campylobacter sp. US25a | reverse complement strand
AGCTGGTGTGGTCGGGCGAGCAGCTCAAGCCGAAATTCTCCAAGATCTCGCCGGCCGCCGGCTTCAAGCGGCTGTTCGGCAAGCAGGCGGTGGCGAACTTCCTGAAGGGCCTGTTCAAGCTGATCGCGCTCGGCGTCGTCATGGTCATGGTGTTGTGGCCGGATCGGATGCGGATGGAATCGTTCCTGCGGATCGATCCGGCCGAACTGCTGCCCGCCATCACCGGCATGACGGTGCACCTGCTGGCGGCGGTGGTCGCGATCCTCGCC
>NZ_RYYM01000136.1:0-269 GCF_004379075.1 Campylobacter sp. US25a | reverse complement strand
ATATTTATCTCTTTGTTTATCATGTTTAATACCTGCACATAAAGGTTTAAGTGCTTCATCATACCAAATCACTTCTAACTTTTCTTCTTGGATGATTCTTAATGCTACTTCTTTTGTTAGATATTCTTTAATGTCTTTTCCATCGTATTTTTTTTGTTCATAATTCATCTGCAACATTTTATCAATGGCTTCTTTTTCACTATCAAAAGAATATTCATCTTCAACACCGCCCCTTTCTCCAATATAAACAGCTTCGTATTTATTATTAT
>NZ_RYYM01000135.1:0-271 GCF_004379075.1 Campylobacter sp. US25a | reverse complement strand
AATTCTTGGATATTATTGCTTCTGAGTGGATCTAAAAACGAATATGCATTATAAATTTCCTCGCCAAATTTAGATATAGTTACACTATCGGCATAAATAGCAGTAAATGTGTGTGAAAGATAACAAAAATAAAAACTTCCAATCTCAAAAATTTTATCTTTGCCTTACAATAAGGTCTTTATCTGTGGCATAAATTTCTTTTGTGTTGAGTGTTCGCAAAATTTCCATAAGATAACCAAACATAACAATCATAAATATAAGGCTTATTATA
>NZ_RYYM01000134.1:0-275 GCF_004379075.1 Campylobacter sp. US25a | reverse complement strand
AAATCCAATATTATCTTATAAGTTGCATAAAAAGATAATTATATTTTTATAAAATTAAATAATAAAACAAAAATAAAAAAATAAAAAAATAAAAAAATAAAAAAATAAATACAATAACAACATCCATCCTAATAATTTTAAAATTATCAGGATGAAATTTTAACAAGTAGGAGAGTAAAAACTAATTAAACTAAGTAGGATCTTTTATAAGATTACCAAAGATAATTAAACTGAGCAAATCCTGTATGGGTATTGCCATCTTTATCAAACATTCC
>NZ_RYYM01000133.1:0-275 GCF_004379075.1 Campylobacter sp. US25a | reverse complement strand
GATGTAGAAAAAAAAACGAATAAAATTTTATTAAGTGATGGGGGAGCTAAGGTAGGCAAATACACCCAAGAATATTCCAAAGCCCTTTTTGAAGCACACAATATCAAACAAAACTCTCCCTACAAAGACTATCAACCCCAATACCTAGATCCTGAATTTCACACAGGGGAGAAATCTACTTTACTTGAATTTAAAGATTGGCAAAGTATATATTTAAAAGATCCTATCAAAGGAGCTATAGCTCCTTGGACTAAAGCAGAAAAAGCTTATTATAA
>NZ_RYYM01000132.1:0-279 GCF_004379075.1 Campylobacter sp. US25a | reverse complement strand
GCCATAAACCCTATCGCAGAATTTATAAAGCTCATTAGAATGTGCTGCTTCAACCCCTATAACTTCACCCTGTAAAAGCCTATCTTTATAAGCTTTATCTTGCTTTTCAAAGAGTTCAAAACAAGGCATGGAGATTACATTACAAGCAAAGCCTTGTTTTTCTAATTCATTTGCACTTTCTAAGCAAAGAGAAACCTCACTTCCGCTTGCTAAAAGCGTAAATTTAGCATCTTTACTTTCTTTAAGTAAATACGCCCCGTTTTTTACATCACCAAAAAC
>NZ_RYYM01000131.1:0-281 GCF_004379075.1 Campylobacter sp. US25a | reverse complement strand
TGTTAAGTTCTATCTCATTCATTTGTGCATTCTTTTAGTTTAGATTGTAGGGTATTGAGCTGATTGATTTGTTTTTGACCGAGTTTGAGTTTCTTAAAATTATAGATCGCTTTTTCTAATTGCATTTTTAAATAACTATCAGTGTGTATTTTTAATTCTTTATTAAAAAACAATAAAACTTTGTCAGTAGTAGTGTTAATTTGACTCATACCATTTAAAATTGTCATAGTTTTAGGGGTATTTAAATCACAAATATAATCTTGTAAAAATTCACTCAAATA
>NZ_RYYM01000130.1:0-282 GCF_004379075.1 Campylobacter sp. US25a | reverse complement strand
CATCGATTAAATCAAGCATAGCATAACTAGCATCTTATATTAGCATAGTCTTTGATTTGAGAGATAAGTTCTTTAGGGTTCATTAGTAACTTTGTCCTGTATATTTTTCATCACTTTTTATAAATTATAACAATAAAATATAACACATAAGCAAAAAACACTTTACTGTGATTAACAAATCACACCTGCTAAATCTATCATTTACTTACTTCAATCTCACATTCATAATCATATTAGATAAAAAGATACTATCTTTATCAAAGTCTTTTGAGTTATATTCAT
>NZ_RYYM01000012.1:0-45209 GCF_004379075.1 Campylobacter sp. US25a | reverse complement strand
AAAATAGAACAATTTGTTATCAATAGGGGTGATGATTACACAGCTAATTTAGCTATAAATAATGCTTTCTTTACTAGCGTAGAAGCCAACAACAAGAAAAAAACATATGGACAAATTATCGTAGGGGGTAATGTAGATTTTACAAATCAACTCAGTATGAATCTTGGCTTTGGTGCTAAACAAATACTAGCAGGTAAAGTAGATAATAAAAATGAAACTTACTTAAGTGGTCAAGTAGGACTTAAGTATAAATTTTAATCTTAAACTTTTTGAGAATTCTTTACAACGAAATTCTTGTTAAAACACAAGAATTTCAAAGTTTTAACCTATATAGTACGGCAATCTCTGCCGTGCATAGGATTAAAAGAGATATAACAAACACGCTTTTTTACTACGCAGTGTAGATTAAAATGTAAATGTTTTTAAGAAATTAAATTAGAAATAAATTTATTTTAAAATATTTTTAATCACTTTTACTTTGACTAAATTTAAAAACATCTTAAAAATTAATAATATTCCTTAATAAAAAAAGATAAAAAATGCTAAAGTTTAAAAAACCTAGTGTTTATGGAGATTAGAATGATTAAAGAACAATATTTATAATTGCTTTAATTGTTCTTATTCTTATAGCTAATTTAATCAAACAATAAAATATGTTAAAACCTTACTTAGTCAATCTTTAAACACAAATTCTTACTAGGCTTTGGAGAGAGTTTAGCCTAGATCAAATCTCACCCCAAAATAAAAATCTAATTTAATTAAACTTATTTTATTAATGAAAAAAAGCTCTTAATATAAAATATCGAATTTAAGTATAAGAATTTTATAAATATTTAAATTTAAAAATCTCTCTTAAACTAAGAGAGATTAATAAAAAATTAAATTTTTACATTAGGATCATAAGAAAAACTAGGTTCAATTTGTTTTTTATTGCTTAATTCTTTATACCAATAAGAATGTAAAATATAAACCTCTTCTTCCTCTTTATAACCACTAATCATAGAATGGATACTGCCTTTGATTGCAAATACTGCCATATAAATATGCACACCAAAAAATACTGCACACACTATACCCAAGAAATTATGCACTATAGCTGAAATTCTTAAAAGTTCAATTTGAGTTAAACCAAAAAGACCTTGAATTGCCGTGGAATTAAAATCAAGAAAATACATAAATCCGCCTGTAATTATCATCAAAAATCCACCAAAAACAGCAATATAATACCAAGATTTTTGACCAAAATTAAACTTACCTGCAGGTACAGGACGTTTTACTTTGCTTAAATAACCACCTACTATCATCATCCATCTGATATCATAACTTGCAGGAAGCATTCTTTTAATCCACCATAAAAACATAGGGATTATAGAGATGATAAATAAAACCGTTGCAAAAGCATGTAAATTTTTACAAACCCTTACAAAAAGTCCGCCTCCAAAAGTCGCCCCAAACATCATCACAAAACCAGTTGGCACTAAAATCACCCAAGAAATTGCCGCGATAAAATGAAAAAGTCTTTCAAATAATGTAAAAGCATAAATTTTCTTTCCATCGTGTGAAAATTGCTTAGGTCCTATAACCATATAATGCAAAGCAAATGCAGATAATACCGCAATAACAGCGATTAAAGCTATAGTAGCTATATATTCACCTTGCAAAGTTGTCCAAAGTTTGCCAAAAGTATCATAATTTGGGATATTTGTAATACGATGAAAATCCCAAATTTGAGTATCTTGTCCCATTCTCTCGCTACCATAAGCAAATAAATTCACTACGCTTAATAAAAGCGTTACAAATACTTTTCTCATAAGCGTTCCTTTCCTGTGTAAGCAATCTTCCATTCCAAACTTTCCGAAGGATTTGGAATGCCATAATTTCTATTCATCAATCTATTGTGATAAATCTCTTCTATTTTAGAACTTTCACCTACTAAAAGTGCTTTTGTCGAACACATCGCAGCACATACAGGAACTTTTCCTTCTGCGATACGATTTTGACCATAGAGTTCTCTTTCTTTTTCTGAATTCGTTGCTTCAGGGCCACCTGCACACATAGTACATTTATCCATAATGCCTTTATTTCCAAAAACACTATCTTTTGGAAATTGTGGTGCACCAAAAGGACAAGCATAAAGACAATATCCACAACCTATGCAAATTTCTTTATCATGCAAAACGATACCATCAGCACGGATGTAAAAACAATCCACAGGACAAACGATAGAACAAGGAGCATCATCACAATGCATACAAGAAATAGAAGTTGAAACTTCTTTTCCTTGAATTCCTTCATTTAAAGTAATCACACGGCGGCGGCGAATATGAATAGGAAGCTCATGTGCTTCATCACAAGCTACCGCACAACCATTACAATCAATACAACGCTCATTATCACAAAAGAATTTCAAGCGTTCTTTTTCTAAATTTGCAAAATTTACCTTACTCATTTTCCATCCTTACTGATTCTACAAAGCCCACCTTTAGTCTCTGGAATCTGACACATAATATCATAACCATAATTTGTTACCGTATTAGCACTTTCTCCGCTTGCATAAGGCTTAGTTCCTTCTGGGAAATTGTGCGTTAAATCCACGCCTTGCATAACTCCTGTAAAATGGAAAGGCAAGAAAATCATATCTTTTGCTACACCTGGATTAACCTTCACTCTTACATGAATTTTAGTGCCTTCTGGAGAATGCACCCAAATCATATCTCCTGCTTTAATGTCTTGCTCTTTTGCTAATTCAGGATTGATCTCACAAAACATTTCAGGTGTTAAACGCGTTAGATACATAGATGCTCTATTTTCCATACCTGCACCATTTAAATTCACAAGTCTTGCGGTAACAAGATTAAGCGGGAATTCTTTAGAATAATCCTTAGCTTGTTGCACAGACACAAATTTAGTATCCACGCGGTAAAGCGCTTTTTGATCTTCAAAACTTGGATATTTTTGCACCAAATCATTTCTTGGAGAATGTAAAGGCTCACGGTGGAGTGGAATTTTATCTTTAAAAGTCCAAACTACAGCTCTAGCTTTAGCATTTCCATAAGGAACTATGCCTTTTTCTATACATTTAGTTGCTATGATATTGCTATCATCATAAGACCAAGTTGATCCCATTTTTTCTTTTTCTTGGGCACTTAAAGTAATGCCTAAAACTTTTTCTATATTATCTTTAGTAATTTGTGGATAACCTGTATCAATAGGTGAATTTAAAGGTGCATTTTTAGCAAGTAAACTCTCTCCTTCATACTCGAGTCCAAAATTATTTCTAAAGCCCATACCACCTTTTGCTACTTCAATGTCGGTATTATAAAGTACAGGAGAACCTGGGTGCTTATCACTCCAACAAGGCCAAGGAAGCCCGTAATACTCGCCAGCAACTTCGTCTTTTCCTTCTAAAGTTACCTCATCAAATTTATCCCAGTATAAAGTATGCTTTTTAAGCCTTTCAGGACTCCAACCATTAAGTCCTATACTTCTAACTGCTTTTGCAATTTCTCTTGTTGCATTTTCAGGCCAAACAATCTCACCTTTTTCATCGCGTAAAGTCTTAGTAAAGTCTTCATAAAAGCCTAATTTTTTAGCAAGCTCAAATAAAATTTCTTGATCTTCCATGCTTTCATAAAGTGGATCTACAACTTTAAATCTCCATTGTCCGCTACGATTTGTAGCTGTTACACTTCCGCTTGTTTCAAACTGTGTTGCTGCAGGTAAAAGATAAATTCCATCTTTTCTTTCTGCGATAATCCCTGCTTCATTTACAAAAGGATCGGCTAAAACTAAAAGCTCTAAAGCTTCCAAACCTTCTTTAACCTTAGCTTGTTGTGCAGTCGAAGTGATACCATTTCCCATAACTACTAAAGCTTTTAAAGGCGTTCCTGCGTTATCGATAGCATCATTTCCATCTTTTCCATTTAAAGCCGCTGCCCACCATCTAGCAAGTGAAAGTCCAGTTTTATGCATCCAATCTTTACTTACAAAATTTCCTAAAAGCCACTCATAATCCACACCCCAAATTTTGGCATAGTATCTCCAAGTCGCTTCATTTAAAGGATAATAACCTGGTAAATTTTCGCTCAAACAAGCCATATCTGAAGCACCTTGAACATTATCGTGTCCGCGTAAGATATTAACTCCACCACCAAATTTACCTATATTTCCAAGTACCATTTGCACAATAGGTGCTAAACGTGTATTTGAAGTTCCTACAGTGTGTTGAGTTAAACCCATAGCCCAAATAAGCGTAGTTGGTTTGTTTTTAGCTACTTCGTGAGTGATTTGCACCAAAAGTTCTTTAGAGATCCCTGTAACATTTTCCACCTCTTCAGCTGTCCATTTTGCTGCTTCTTCACGAATTTTATCAATTCCAAAAACTCTTTCATCAAGATATTTTGTATCTTCTAAGCCTTCATCAAAGATGATTTTTAACATTCCATACATGAAAGCAATGTCAGTTCCTGGACGAATTCTTGCGTAAATATCCGCTTTTGCCGCACTTTTTGTAAATCTAGGATCTACAACGATAAGCTTTGCACCTTTTTCTTTTGCTTTTAAGAAATGTCTAAAACCCACAGGATGATTTACCGCTGGATTTGCCCCAATGATAATGATACATTTACTTCTTTGAATGTCTCCAAGATGGTTTGTCATAGCGCCATAACCAAATGTATTCGCCACACCGGCGACTGTTGCGCTGTGTCAAATTCTAGCTTGATGATCTACATTGTTCGTTCCAAAAAACGCTGCAAATTTTCTTATATAATAAGCTTGTTCATTATTAAGTTTTGCAGAACCTAAAAACATAACACTTTCAGGATTTTCTTTACGATAAGCAGCTAGTTTTTCTCCGATCTCACTTAAAGCTTGCTCATAACTTATGCGTTTCCATTCTCCATTTTCTTTTTTCATAGGATATTTTAAACGCACATGTGAACGCACCATATCGATCATATCAGATCCCTTGCAGCAATGTCCACCTGAACTCACAGGATGATCTTGAGCAATTTCTTGACGCACCCAAACACCATTTTGCACTTCTGCAATAATCCCACAGCCTACAGAACAGGCTGTACAAACTGTTTTTACTTTTTTACTACCTTCATAAGCTTCTTTAAGCTCATCAGCACTCGCTTCTCTTAAAGTTTCACTTCTAGCAAGCAACGGTGTTGCTAGGCTTGAAAGTGCTGCCATTTTAAGAAAAGAACGACGCGTAAGCTTGATATTTTCACCTACACTTGACATTACTCAGCCTTTATATAATAATTTTCCCAATTAGCACTTCTTTGAAAAAGCACTTCTTTTTTCTTACTTTTACCTTTAACCAAATCTTTTCTTTCTTCATCTTTAGCTAGAGCTAAAGTTGTGCTACCAAGCACTCCAGCAGCCCCTAAGGCAAAAGCAGATTTTTTAAGAAATTCCCTGCGATTTTTCACGAGTCCTCCTTTGTTTATTTGCTTCTCTTCTTAAAAATTCTGAACGCGATAGATCGTTTTGCACTTTTTTAGAATTTATTTTTGCAGGTTTTTCCACTTCAAAGCAAAGTCTTTCAAATTCCGTAAAAACCGATGCAATACTTGCAATTTCCTTATATAAATTCGCATTTTTATTCATGAAAACATCGCCTAAAAACTCATCAATGCTTTTATTGATCACTTTTTCAAAAAGCTCTTTGGCTAAATCATCTTCATTTTGCCTTAAAAATTCACTCATCAACAATAAACAAAATCCAACACTATCTTCACTTTCTTTAAAAAATTTTTCATTGCGTCTTATTTTACTTTTGACTAAAATTTGACGCACACAAAGTAAAGGATTTGAATTTTCAAAACCTTCTTCTATGTAAGAAAAAGTCGTTGGAATGCTGTTTTTAAGACTTAAAAAAAGCAAATCGTATTCTTTAAAAAATGCTTGTATAGAATTTTCATCATCTAAATGCTTAAGCAAGATATCAAAATTTGATTTTAAATTTTCATCAAATAAACATTCTTGCATTGTCTTTAAATACTCTTGTAATTTTGACAATCTTTCTTCAGAAAATGAAAAAACAAAAAGCTCTCCTAGACATTGATAATAAAGACTTCTAGCTAATCTTAATTTTTCCAAATCCATTAAAGCCCCCATGCATTCAAAATTTTCAAAAATAGCTTTAAATTTTGCTTGAATGAATATTATGCAAAATATACCTAATATTCATTTTAAAGCCGATTTTTAAATCGATTTATCTTAATACTATTTAATTTAAAAATCACTGAATTTCAATAAAATTCCACAAGGATTTAAAATATTAAAAAATCATACCAAAGTATTGAAAATTAGATATTTAAGTTGATTTTATATTTGAAAAAATAAAATACTTTGCATAAAATTTATATCTTTGATTCTCTTCCGAGTAAAATTAACATTTTATGCAAATTATAAATAATACTAATTTCTTAAAGAATAATCCTTATAAGAAAATTCTCTTATCATTTGAAGTTCATTTTTTGCATTTAAAAGCATGAGATTTGGAAGTCTTATACCATTAAAAGTTGTGTTTTTCACAATGGTGTAATGAATTTGATCTAAAAAAACAATTTTATCGCCGATTTTAAGCTTTTTATCAAAGGCGTATTCTCCCATTACATCACCCGCTAAACAAGTATTTCCAGTAAGCAAATAGGCAAATTCGTTTTCTTTTAAGTCTGAAATTTTTTCATTTTCTCTTGTGGCTAAAATTCTAGCATTTAAAACTTCACTTGTATAAGGCATGATGATAGTATCTGGCATATGTGCTTCGCTTGAAGTATCTAAAATAGCAATTTGCTTTTCATTTTCTATGATATCTACTACACTAGCCACCAAATTTCCTGTTTGCCAACCCACCGCTTCACCTGGTTCAAGATAAACTTGTACACCATATTTATCACTGAAATTTTTACACAAAGCAATAAGTTTTTCAACATCATAGCCTTTTTTAGTGATGTGATGTCCTCCTCCAAAATTCACCCATTTCATTTGCCCTATCCATTTACCAAATTTCTCTTCAAAGACCTTTAAAACAGCTTCTAAAGCGTCAGCACTTTCTTCACAAAGTGCGTGAAAATGAAGTCCTTCTATAGCATTTAAATCCACATTTTCAAAATCTTTAGCACGAATTCCAAGTCTTGAGTATCTTCCACAAGGATTGTAAAGTTCTTTTGGGGCTAGAGAAAATTCAACATTACAACGAAGGCCTAAGGAAATTTTTTGTGTTTGAGCTTGAAATTTATGAAATTGGGCTAAAGAGTTAAACACTATATGATGAGATAAACTGGCTATTTCACCTATTTCATCTTCTTTAAAAGCAGGTGAATAAGTATGAATTTCTTTATCCATGTATTCTTTAGCAAATTTTGCTTCCCAAAGTCCGCTACAAGTACAACCTTTTAGGTATTCTCCAACAATTTTCATCGCTCCTGAAAAAGCAAAACCTTTTAAAGCTAAAAGCACTTTAGCACCACTTTTTTCACCAACACTTGCTAAAAGCTCACAATTTTTTCTTAATTTATCTTCTTCTAAAATATAAGCTGGAGTTTGAATTTTTTCATAAAACATTATTTTTCCTTGATTAAATTGCTAAAATCATAACAAAATTAAACCAAATTTTCAAAATAAATATTTACTAAAGTTAAAAAAATAATGACTATAATACAAAAAATCAAGCAAAAGGAAAAACTAATGAATAGAAGAAATTTTTTAAAATTTAATGCACTTACTCTAGCAAGTATGGGTGTAGCCTATGCAAATCCTATGCACGATATGCACTCCATGCATAAAAATCATTCTATAAATCATGACTTAGATACTTCTTTTATAAACTTTGCTCCAAAAAATTTAAAGCTTTTAGATCCAAAACAATTCCCCCAAGGAGAAATTTTAAAAGCCTTGCCTTTACTCAAAAATGAAAGTAAAGAAAAAAATATTTTTCGTGCTACCCTAGAAATCAAAGAAAATCATATGGAGCTTATCAAAGGTAAAAAAACCTTATTTTATACTTACAATGGCCTCGTGCCTGCTCCAAAAATAGAAGTTTTTGAAGGAGATAAACTTGAAATTTTAGTCAAAAACAAACTCAAAGAAGCTACAACTATACATTGGCATGGCGTTCCTGTGCCACCTGATCAAGATGGAAGCCCACATGATCCTATCTTAGCAGGAGAAGAAAGAATATATCGTTTTGAAATTCCTCAAGATAGCGCAGGAACTTACTGGTATCATCCACACCCTCATTATACCACTTCTAAACAAGTTTTTATGGGTTTAGCAGGGGCTTTTGTGATCAAAGCAAAAAAAGATGCTTTAAGTCATTTAAAAGAAAAAGATTTGATGATTAGCGATTTGCGTCTTGATGAAAACGCTCAAATTCCAAACAATAACCTAAATGATTGGCTAAATGGTAGAGAAGGAGAATTTGTACTCATCAATGGACAATTTAAACCTAAAATCAAACTCGCCACAAACGAACGCATACGCATTTATAATGCTACTGCAGCAAGATATTTAAATTTACGCATACAAGGAGCTAAGTTTATACTTGTTGGTACTGATGGTGGACTTATAGAAAAAGCTATTTATAAAGAAGAACTTTTCTTAAGTCCTGCTTCTCGCATAGAAGTTTTAATCGACGCTCCAAAAGATGGGAATTTTAAGCTAGAAAGTGCTTATTATGATAGGGATAAAATGATGGTAAAAGAAGAACCTAATACCCTATTTCTAGCCAATATTAACCTAAAAAAAGAAAATGTAGAACTTCCAAAAAATTTAAAAATTTTCAAACCTTCAGAAGAACCTAAGGAATTTAAAGAAATAATCATGAGTGAAGATCATATGCAAATGCATGGTATGATGGGAAAAAGTGAAAGCGAATTAAAAATCGCTCTTGCGTCTATGTTTTTAATCAATGGCAAAAGCTATGATTTAAAACGCATTGATTTAAGCTCCAAGCTTGGAGTAGTTGAAGACTGGATAGTGATAAACAAATCTCACATGGATCATCCTTTCCACATACACGGCACGCAATTTGAACTCATCTCATCAAAACTCAATGGAAAAGTTCAAAAAGCCGAATTTAGAGCCTTAAGAGATACTATAAATGTGCGTCCTAATGAAGAGTTAAGACTTAGAATGAAACAAGATTTTAAAGGACTTAGAATGTATCATTGCCATATTTTAGAACATGAAGATTTAGGAATGATGGGAAATTTAGAAGTAAAGGAATAAAATGGTAAAAGTGGAATTTTTAGGCCCCATAAATAAAGACAATTTAGAGTTTGAGGTAAAAAATTTAAAAGAATTAAAAGAAATTTTGCAAAAAGATGAGAGTTTAAAAGAATGGCTAGAACTTTGTGCCGTATCTTTAAACGATGAAATCATTTTTGATGAAAACACTAAGTTAAAAGATGGTGATAAAATAGCACTTTTACCGCCAGTTTGTGGGGGTTAAATGGAACATTTTACACTTTATCGAGGTTCTTTAGATATTCCTAAAATTTATAGCCAATGGTATGAATTTGCCAAGGATAAAAACTGCGGTGCTTTGCTGACTTTTTGTGGTATTGTGCGTGAAGAAGGAGGCATTGAGGCACTTAGTTTTGATATTTATGAACCGCTTTTAAAAAAATGGTTTAATGAGTGGCAAAAAAGAGTAGATTTTGATGGTATTAGCTTGCTTTTTGCTCACTCTATAGGCGATGTGGCGGTTCATGAAAGCTCTTATTTTGCAGGAATTTTAAGCAAACAAAGAAAATTAGGACTTAAACTTCTTAATGAATTTGTTGAAGATTTTAAAGCAAGTGCACCCATTTGGAAGTATGATGTGATAAACAAAGAAAGAATTTATGCCAAAGAAAGATCAACCAAACTTTGCGGTGCAGGACTTTTAAAAGGATAAAAAATGCTAATGTCTTATGAAGAAAGTTTAAAAATTTTACACTCTCATATTAAAACTTATGAAAAGATTGAAAAAATAGCTCTTACAGAGTGTTTAGGACGCATTTTAGCTCAAGACATAAAAGCCCTTAAAAATCAGCCTGAATTTCCAACTTCGGCTATGGATGGTTATGCGATCAAATTTGAAGATCAAGATAAGCCTTTAAAAATTTTAGGCCTCACACCTGCGGGCACTATGCCACAATTTAGCGTGCAAAATGTCACTTGTGTAAAAACCTTTACAGGCTCACTCATGAGCGAAGGAAGCGATACTTTAGTCCCTGTTGAAAATGTACGCGTAGAAAATGATACTCTTTTTATAGAAAAAAAAGTTCCTCAAGCTTTTGCCGTGCGTGCGGTAGGAGAAAACTATAAAAAAGATGAAATTTTACTCAAAAAAGGCACAAGGTTAAATTATAGCGAGATAGCTCTTTTGGCTGAACTTGGATTTTTTCACATTAGTGTGTTTATAAAGCCTATTGTAGGGGTTTTAAGTAGTGGAAGTGAGATCAAAGATCTAGGAGAAGCCTTAGAAAATCCCGCTCAAATCCGCTCTTCAAATCATATCGCCATAGCTAATTTAGCTAAAAATTTAAATTGCGATACAAGGGTTTTTCCTCTTTTAAAAGATGATGAAAAGGCTACTTTTTCGACCCTTGAAAGCGCTTTGCAAAGTTGTGATATTTTGATTACAACAGGCGGGGTTTCTATGGGGGATTTTGACTTTTTAAAAAAAGCTGTAAAAGAATATGAAATCATCATCGATAAAGCCGACATAAAACCAGGCAGACATATCAAAATAGCTAAGGCTAATGAAAAATTCATTATCGCATTACCAGGTTTTCCTTACTCGGCTATGGTAATGTTTAATCTTTACGCAAGAGAGATTTTAAACTCTTGGTTACTTCAGCCTAAAGACTATATTTGCAAGGCCTTTTTACAAGGAAGCTACAAGAAAAAAACACCTTATTTGGAATTTGTCGCTTGCAATATAGAGTTTAAAAATGGACGCATTTTAGCCAATCTTGAAGGCAAGAAAGAAGGCTCTAGCGCGATTATAAACAATCTTAACAATAAAGCCGCCCTTATGGTGGTACCAAAAGAATGTGAAATTTTAGAAAATGAAAGTTTAGTGGATATTATCTTTATACCTTAAAATTATTTAAATAATTTTATTTCGATTTTAATCAACCCTAAATTTCAATAAGTTTCAAATTTGCAACCTCCTTTTAGTAGAGTAATTAGCCCTAGCGGAGTTTCAATCCACTAGGATTTTTTAGCCCCTTTTTAAATTTCTTTATGGTAAAATACACATTTACCAGATAATGAAAATTTCAAGGTTTTTTGATAAAAATAGCAAATATTATGCTATAATCTCATAAGAAATTTAAAAAGGGACTAAAATAAAGAGCTTGCAGGATTCTGCGAGGTTATAATCCTCTAAAACTGCTTAAAATTCAAATAAATTTTGCTGATGGTATTTTTCTTGTTTTTTATTTAGTTGTATTTCTTCATTATTTGAATTTTTGTATTTAAATTCTCCATGACTATCTATATCAAAAAGCGTTAAATTAGTTTCGTTATTAACTTTTTCGTTAAAAACTATGCCACCAAGCAAAAGCTCCATTTTATCAAATTGCTCTAATAATACAAGCCCTAATGATTACATAGCCATAATTTAAAGCAGAATTTTCAAAGCAAAGCTCATCTCTTGAAAAAGAAGCACCAAATAAAGTTTTAAAATACAACGCCGCCGCAACAGCTTCAATATTTTACCATCATTTAAGCTTGCTTTTTTAGCCAAATTTATAAGCTCATTCATTTGCTCTTTTGTGATTTTTGCACTTTGAGAATGCCCTAAAAAAGGAGTAAAAACACCATTTATACTATGAGTTTCATCGTAACTCATTTTTTAGAATCTTCTCTTTGTCTAAACTCAGTCTTTGTCACTTCTCCAAGCACTGAAACTATATATTTTCAAATACTTTTAGATTTCAATTCTTATGCTTTTTGCAATGACTTCTTTTTCATTTGCATTTTTAAACAATATTTTTTCATTTTTGCTTAGCGTTTCAAATTTATTATCGTGTTTTGAAACAGTTAGGCTAGCATTTGAGTTATCTAGCCTTTCATAATAAACAAGTTCTGGCTCTTGCATATCTTTAATTTAAATTAAAATCAAACTATCTTTGTACAAAGAAAAGCAAAATCCATGGTATAAATTGACACAGCATAAAATTTATTTGTCTTTTTGTGTTTAAAAATATCCACTCTAAACATATCGCCATTTTTAACTATTTTACCATTTACTTTACGGATTTTACCAAGTTCTAGGGCTTTTAAAACTCCTTCTTTTCGCCGTATGATTGATAGAATTTTTCTTCTTTTCTAAATGTTTCTTCATGTAAAGCTCCACTTGGCTTTTTTCTCTCAGGTTTTGAGATAAAAATTTTATCAATTTTATCTAAAAGCTTTTGCCTAAAACCACTAAAAGGCTCAAAAAATTCCTTTTATTTTTGCAATCTAATTCACTAATTTTTTGCATAAAGTTCTGCACTGTTGCTTTCTTGCTCTTTTTTAAAATCTGAAAAATCCTTTACGATAGAATTTATTTACATAAGCAATAATTGCTGTATTGATGGCGTGATGAAAATGATTGTTTCTATTCTTAGTGCTAAAGCCCCAAGTGTGCCTTAAAGCGGATGTTAGCATATCGCTTTTTTCTTCTACATGTACTTTTAAGCCTTTTTGTGTGTCGTTTAGCTTTGTATTTTCATCATCGCTTAAAGGTAAAAAATCTAAATAATCTTTAGTGTAGTTTAAAACAAGCCTTGCAATGTAGCGAGTATCGTTTAGATTTCTATCTTTAAAGTCTTTTTGTTCTTTGTCTTTGTAATTTTTATCTAAAATTCTTTTTTGCTTTTTAGTAGGTAGGTTTTTTGCTAAAACTTTAATTTTTGCCATTTTACTCTATCATTGCCAAAGGCTTCAAATGGGGTTTTATTAAGTTTTTCTTGATTTTACTTGGTAAAAACTAAAACTTTATTCATATAAGAATCATCAAAACTTCTAGAATAAGGGTAAATATGGTCAATTTCAAGCATTTTTTCATCTTGCAAATCACTAATTTTAATCTTTTCCCCACTATAAACACAAAATTCTTTTTGTTCTTTAAATAATCTTAATTTTAAAATATTTTTACTATTTATTTTTAAGCCTAGTTTTTCACATTCAAGTTCGGCGTCTTTTTTGGCCTTATAGTTTTCGTTTTGCTCTTTTTCTATTTTAGCTCTTTGGCTGTAATTTTTACCTACTTCTCTTGCTAATTCAATGTTTATTTTATGCACTTTACCGTATTTTTTAAGTAAGGTATTTAAACCTTTCTATATTCTTTAATCGCCCTTAAAACCACAGGATTAGTTACTTCATCTTTGTAATAAGTTTCATTAAATGCGGGCAAAAAGTCTTTTTTATCTTCATTAATTGCTATTTTTAAATTAAGCTCACTGCAAGCTTCATCGTATTTTTTACCTTCAAGTATTAAAAGAGTGATAAGTTTTAAGGCTTTAAAACTTATATTTAAATGGTTTTTAAATTCCAATTTGCTTAAGCTATCAATTTGATTTTGATTTAAATCATATTTTGCTAAAGCCTTTTTAAGCTTAATCTCATCTTTTATAAGGGTAATACTTTTGCTATTTCATTTAAATCATCTTGGCTTAAACTATGCTCACCTAGGGCTTTTACAAATTCTTTATATTTTTTAAACTCAATAAAATAAGTTCCTTTTTCTCCTTTAAATTCATAATCATCACTTAAAACTAAAAGCTTTTTTTGTTTGTTTATAAATTAGAGTGCCATTTTTTAAAACTTCATTTAAAAGCGCGTTTAAATCATCTTTTGTATATAAAATTCCTTCAGTATTTTTAAGATTGTTTAAAAGATTGATAATTCTTGTAAGTACTACAAACATAAAGGCTAAGGGCGAATTTTTTGGCGCTCTTTTTTCATCAGTAAAAAACTACAATTTTCCACCAAATGAGAAAAATCCTTTAAAGCCCTTTTATAAAATACTACACTAAGCACTTCTTCTTCAAATTTTTTTGAAAAAGAAAAGCCAAATTCTCTTTGTTTTTTAAAAATAAGTTTTAATTCATCTTTTAAAAAACTTTGCGCTATGCAGCGTTCATAACTTTCTTTTTTATTTCTAACATTTATAAATTCTTTGGAATTTTCTTTGAATTTTTGAAAATACTCTTTATAAAGATACTCACCCACACTTTGATAATTTACTAGTTTTTCTTCATTTTGCTTGATAGCTTTTAAAATCTCGCTCTTTTCTTCATCACCATTATTTTTAATATCATCATAGCCACGCCTTTTTGCAATATGTAAAATCACTCTTGCAAAATCTTGCTTACTTAAAAGCTCGTTTAAAGCTCTAAATCTTAACTCATAAGGGCTAATTAAAGAGCCTTTATAAGCCTTAGCTAAACTTTCATCAAAGCTTTGATAATCTTCGTAATTTAACTTAAATTCATTTGCGATTAAATGTTTTAAGTGATTTAGCCTTGCTTTGCATCTAGCAAGGCGTTTTCTAGCACTTCTTGCAAGGCGTCTTGAAGGCTAAGGATTCTCCTGTTTTAGGATTTTCAGCTTTTGTAAAAATCCTAGCTCCACAATCTTTTAATTCATCATTTTCACTAAATACCCAGCCAATAGAGCTTATTCCTATATCAAATGCCAAAATTCTTGCCACACTAGATCCTTTTTGATATTTATGATTTGTTTATAATTATAATATAAAAATCATTTTTTATGCAAACATAAAATTTTCAGTAACCAAACTATACATATTATTAATTTTATAATGCAAAAAATAAGTAAAATTTCAAATGAAAAATATTTATTAGTTAAATTTTAGCTAAAATAAAATAAAAGCTAATAATAACTTTAGGAGAAATCATGCCAATTTTTATGATATGTTCTACACTTTTAGCGGTAATTGTCGTTGCTTATTATATACTTAAAAAATACAATCCCATTTTTGTATTTTTCCTTTCAGGTATTATATTGCTTATTTTTGCTTTTTACATCACAGGAACACCTATACCAAAAGCCCCGAGCAGAGAACATGCAAGCTTTTTGAATGTTTTACTTGATAGCTATGCTTTTATCACAGCGACTTTTAAAAGCCAGCTTTCTGGAGTAGGGCTTATTATCATGAGTGTGGCAGGTTTTGCTGCTTATATGAAACATATCAATGCTTCGGCAAAACTTGCTTTTTTAGCAAATAAACCCTTAGGAAAAATCAAAAATAAATACTTGATTTTAAGTGGAACTTTTGTTGTTGGGATGGCTTTAAAAATTGTCATTTCTAGCTATGCTGGATTGCTTTTGCTTTTGTTAGCATGTATTTATCCTGTTTTAATCTCACTTAAAATCCGTCCTATTACAGCTGTATGCGTGCTTTCTTTAATTGCACTTGATTATGGTCCAAAAGATGGAAATTCAATCAATATGGCAGATATGGTAGGACAAAGTGATAATGTCGTAGGGCTTTTTTTAAATTACCAAATTTATAGTGTGATTGCCTATGTTGTAGTTATTGCCATCTTGATTCCTTTTTATTTTGCTTGGATTGATAAAAGAGATAAAGAAAAAGGTGTTTTAAATGATGAAGTTGAAATTCCGCAAATCATTGATCCTAAATGCCCTACTTTTTACATACTCTTTCCTTGGTTACCTGTTGTATTTTTATTTACAGCATATTTTTTTACTATCAAGCTCGATGTTGTGACAGCAAATTTTGTAAGCATTTCTTTAGTTTTTCTTGTTGAATTTGCAAGACACAGAAATGCTAGAAAATTAGGCGAAGATATGATGGTGATTTTAAAAGCTATGGCTGAAATTTTTATCTCAGTCGTAAGCATAATCATCGCCGCTGGAGTATTTGCTGAAGGCATTAAAGCACTTGGTGGAGTTAATATCCTTGCTAACGCGGTTTCAAATCTTGGAACAGGAAATTTTGCATGGTTTGGAATTCTTTTGAGTATAGCTATTTTAAGCTTTTTAGTTTATTTTGCCACAGTGATTATGGGAAGTGGAATTGCTGCTTTTAATGCTTTTGGAAAACTAGCTCCTGATATAGCTACAAAATTAGGCATTGCACCTATTACTCTAGTTTTACCTATAGAAATTGCATCTTGTTTAGGTCGTGCAGCTTCACCAATAGCAGGCGGAATCATAGCTTTAGCTGGATTTGCAAAAGTAGCTCCAATGGATATTATAAAACGAACCACTCCTCTTTTACTTATCGCTATGCTTGTAAATGTGCTTGTAGCCTTTTATCTAGCACAAACCAATCCTGTGCCAAAAGAACAAAACACTACAAAAATAGCAATATTTCTAGAAAATAAATCTATTAAATTCTTTTCTATTTTTTAAGTAAAAATTTTATAAATTTTTCTATATTCTTTTTGCTAAGCCGGCTTCACTATTAAATTATCAAATTTACTCCATAGCTTCCGCTAATAAATCCATAAACTACAAAATATCATAAAGATGCAAATTTCTTGTATCAATAACAACTAAATCCAACTTTTATAAATACTCACTAAAGAAGCAATGCTTTGTTATTATTTGAACTTTGCTCAATGCTATATTGAATAGGATTTGCATCAAAAATTTAAAAGTATAAATATTGAAGAAAGTTTTTTGCAAGTTCTATCCAAATCTTTTGTGAAAAAATCAAACCCTCTATATTCACTATTATTTGAAAAAGTATTAATATTTATAATTTTTTCATATTTAATATCAATTTAACTAAAAATTCATCACTTAATTTTATATCACGAGGCAAAAAGTCTTTAATTTAAGTAAAATCAATCTATTTAATTTCTTATCAAAATATTTAGTATCAACTGCTCTAACTAACTTTAAAGCAATTTCACTCATATGTTTTCTAGCTCTAAAAAATGAAAAAAGAGATGATCAAATTTTTAGAAGTTAAACTATAAAATGTGGATAAACTATATATTTTTTAATTTTTAAATATTATAATTACTTAACACCCCATAAAGAGCTTTAAGACATACGAATATATCCTAATAAACATCTACGTAAAATAGTATTTTTTCATCATTCTAACATATTTTTACATTTTTTTGTCCTTTAAGCATAAGCCAAACAATTAAAAATGAAACGAAATAAACAACTTGAAAAAGTAATTTATAATTATCTATGAGCATCTTTATAGGACTTTTTGTAAATATATAATAGTTATCAACCATCATAAAAATAAAGAAAATTAATATTATCAAAATTTTTATGCAAACATAAAATGCAAAAATAAGATAAAAAAGTTTTTCCTTTGTAATTTGAATCAAAATTTTAAAAAATAAAAAAGCAAAAATAATATGGCATAGACTTAATATTATGTTTAAACTTCCATATACAATTTCTGGTTGTTGATCTACCATAAAATCAGGAACAAAAAGAAGATAACTACCAAAAACACTTAAACCTTGCCATATGAAAAAATAAATAAAAAGTTTGTAATTTTTTATCTTTTTACAAAACAAAAACACACTAAGCAAAGCTAGGATTATGGCTGTGTAAAGTAAAGTTTTTTTTGTGTAGTAAAACCTAAGATCTTCAAAGCTAATAATTTCTAATATAAACGAAAATGTTAAAACGAGCAAGTTTAAAATTATAAATGAAGCCATTGTGATTTTAATCCATTTTAAATCAAAATCAAAAACCTTTTTTTGTGCTTTTGCTAATCTTTCTCCTAAATTTGAAAGTTCTTGCTCATCAAATTCTTTAAATTTGACCCACGCTAAAATCCAAAAAACCAAACTTGCTAGCAAAAACACCAAGCCTATGCCGATAATCAAAGTAATAAGCCCTAAAAAACAAGTATTAAAAGCATAAATAAAATACTTTTGCTTTGTTACTCTAGTGATTTCATAAGAAAAAGCTTTAAAAAAAGGAAAAATCAAAGCCAAAGTAATAACAAAAAGCACGCAAAAAATGCCTATGACCACATAATCTTGATTAAAATAAAAGTTAGCAAAAAAGCCATTTCTAGATTCCAAAATCACAAATAAAGAACTTATATTAATAAGAATACCAAAAAATCCAATCCCTACACTAATAAGGAAATTCTTAAACAAATTTTTAGCACCGCCATAGATTTTTAAATCATAAAGCACAATAAAAAATAAAATCCAACTCGCAAGAGCAAATAAAACTCCAAGATAAGGAATGATACCTAAAAACCCACAAATAATACTCGCTATTGCTTTTAAGCGAATTTCTTTTATCTTTTTTTGAAACAAAGCTTCATTTAAATTGTGCATTTTTACCCTTTATTTAATACATTCGAACAAAAATATTTCGTTTTATCATCTTTGGCAATTTTTATCAAAACCGCCCATTTCCACACATTAACTCTAAAAATTTTATCTTTCTTATTTACATAAGAAAGATAAAATTTTAGTTTGTCTTTATGGGCTTTTATGGGCAAAATTACATACATTTTAGCACATAAATAATCATAATAATTTGTTTTCACTCTAAAACAATACCTTCATTAATGCAAATTTCGCCGATAATAAAGGCATCTGAATTTTCTAAAACCCTACTTACATTAGAAGGATCTACAACCATTACTAAACCCACTCCCATATTAAAGCTTCTATACATTTCGCTTTCTTCTACAGCCTGTCCTATAATATAAAAAATTTCAGGAGTTTTAAGATGATGTTTGCGTATAGTTGCACCCATACCACGAGGTAAAACGCGTGGTAAATTTTCTACTAAACCACCCCCTGTAATATGAGCTAGAGCACTGATATAAGGCTTTAATGTAAGAAAATCACGCACATAAATCCTTGTAGGTTCTAACAAAATATCAATTAAATTTTTACCCTCTATCTTGTCATCAAATTTTAATTTTAAACTTTCAAAAAGTACTTTTCTAGCTAAAGAATAACCATTTGAATGAAGTCCTGAACTAGGAAGTGCCAATAAAATATCACCATTTTTAACAAATTTACTTCTATCGATCTCATCTTCTTCAGCCATACCCACAGCAAAACCCGCAAGATCAAAATCATCTTTTGCATACATTCCAGGCATTTCAGCAGTTTCTCCGCCAATTAATGCACAATTTGCCATCTTACATCCCTTGGCAATGCCTGATACAACAGCCTTTGCTACTTCTACTTCAAGCTTGGCTGTAGCATAATAATCTAGGAAAAACAAAGGCGTAGCAAAATTACAAATCAAATCATTCACACACATTGCTACTAAATCTTGCCCTATAGTATCATATTTTTTAGCATCAATTGCCAAGCGAAGCTTGGTACCAACCCCATCTGTTGCACCTAAAATCACAGGCTTTTTAAAACCACTTGGCATTCTAAAAGCACCAGCAAAAGAACCAATTCCACCTACAACATTATCATTAAAAGTTTCTTTAACCAAAGGTTTTATAGCCTCTACAAAGGCATTTCCATTATCTATACTTACGCCCGCATCTTCATATGAAATTTTCATTTATTTTCCTTTAAGAACTAAAAAGGTATTTTAACGAAAAAAGTTTTAATAAGGCATAAGATGAAAAATGCTTTTTTTGTAACCGCTTCAATTGCTTGTGGTAAAAGCACTTTTATAGAAATAGCGAATTCTTTAGGCTTTAAAAGCATTAGCGCAGACAAAATCGCTCATAAAATTTTAGATGAAAATGCTTTAGAACTTGAAAAGATTTTTTCTCCCTTTAGCTTAAAAAATTTGCTCACAAAAGAAAAGAAAATCGATAGAAAAATCCTTGGAGAAATTGTTTTTAACAATAAAGAAGCTAAAAAAATCTTAGAAAATTTCACTCATCCTAAAATTCGAGCTAAAATTTTAGAACAAATGCAAATTCTAGATAAGGAAAATAAAGCTTTTTTTGTAGAAATTCCTCTTTTTTTTGAAAGCGGTGCTTATGAAAATTTAGGCAAAGTCATTGTAATTTACACACCTAAAGAATTAAGCCTTAAAAGAATTATGCAAAGAGATAAGCTCAGCTTAGAAGCTGCAAAAGCAAGACTTGATTCTCAAATAGATATTAAAGAAAAACTTAAAAAAGCAGATTTTATCATTAAAAATACTAATTCTTATGCCGATTTTAGGCAAGAATGTGTTAAAGTAATACAAGAAATTTCTAAAGGAAAAATGTGAAATTCTATAAATATTGTGCAAGTGGGAATGATTTTGTCATAACAAATGCTGATAGAAAAGAAGATAGAAGTGCTTTAGCTAAAGAACTTTGTAATCGTTATGAAGGCATAGGTGCGGATGGCTTTATCGTGATATTACCTCATGAAAAATACGACTTTGAATGGGAATTTTATAATAATGATGGCTCAAGGGCTACTATGTGTGGCAATGGCTCAAGGGCTGCGGCACATTTTGCACATCATATCAACAAAATAAATCCTAACATGAGTTTTTTAACCGGTGCAGGAGTAATAAAAGCAAAGGTAAATCAAGATAAAGTTGAAGTATCTTTAGGCAAAATAAAAAGCGTGCAAAATACTTTTGAAGAATTAGGAAAAACTTGGCAACTTTGCGACACTGGAGTTCCACATCTAGTACATTTTTGTCAAAATTTAGATGAATTTGATACAATGCTTTGTCAAAAAATGAGACAAAAATATAATGCCAATGTTAATTTTGTAAAAATTTTAGATGAAAATCATTTAAAAGTTCGCACCTATGAACGCGGAGTTGAAGATGAAACCTTAGCTTGTGGCACAGGAATGGGGGCTTGTTTTTATCTGGCATTTTTAAATAAAAAAGTACAAAATAAAGTTAAAATAACTCCTAAAAGTGGTGAAGAGGTAGGGTTTGCATATAAAAATGAAGAATTGTTTTTTAAAGGAAAGGTAAAGTATTGTTTTGAAGCCAATTATAATTTTTCTTAGTCTTTTTCTAATCCCACTTTTTGCTGCTGATGATCTAAAGAATAGATTTGGAGAGGAATATTACAAACTTGATATAGATCAAAAAAGACAAATTTTTTTTATAAAAATGAATGAAATGTTTGATCAAAGCTTTAAAAAAATTGAACAAGAAAGGTCCTTTATCGAAGCCTTTTTTAAAGATGCTTACAAAACAGGCTTTAGGACTTCAAACCAAACAAATCTTGAAAAACTTATCATGATAAAAAACAAATATCGTATTGAAAATCTTTATGATTTTGCAGAATATAAAAAACGTATTCAAAAAATTCCAAAATCCATGGGTATAGCCCAAGCTTTAGTTGAAAGTGCTACAGGTACCAGTCGCTTCGCAAGAGAAGCAAACAATCTTTTTGGAGAATGGACTTGGGGTGAGAAAGGTTTAATTCCTGATTTAAGACATCCAGATAAAAAACACAAAATTAAAATTTTTGATAGTCTGCAAGATAGTGTTGACTCTTATGTTTTAAATTTAAATCGTCATTTTGCTTATGAAAAGTTTCGCGATGTAAGAGCTAAATTTGAAAGCGAAGGCAAAGAGATAACAGGGCTAGAGGCTATTAAAACTTTAGATTCTTATTCTGAACACAAGGGATATTATATCAATCTTATTACAAAAATCATCAAAAGATACAACCTTGAAAAATACGATACAAAATCAAACAACGCCTAAAATCCAAGTGAAAATTTATCAAAAGATATGATTTCAAATTTAACCCCTTGCTCAAAAAAACTATTCTCACTTGAAAGAGTGATAAAAATCACATGAAAAATTCCAAGTTCTAAAGCCTTTGGTAAAATTTTCTTAGCACGTAATTTAATCAAATCAATATCTAAAGTTGGACTTGAAATATAAGCAATTTTAGATATTTGACTATAAAAGTTAAAGTATTTGTTATAAAAAAATTCTTCTTTAAATTTAAACAACTCGCTTAAAACTAAATTTTCAAATAAATGTGAAAAATCCTTTGAAATACAAAGATTATTTCTTAGGCCAAAATCTTTAAAATAAATCTTTTGAAGTTTTTTTTCATCATGTTTTAAAGTATAAATCACATAAGTATTTTCTAATTTTTTTATAGCTTGATAAACACTATCTTTTGAAGTTTTTAATCTTTTTTTGAGTTCTATAAATATCTTAGAAATACTGATTTGCTGACCCAAATTTAAAGCTAAATACTTTAAAATTTCTAATTCTAAAAGAGTAAAGCTTTGTCTTAAAAGTATGTTTTTTTCTCCAAATTTACTCCGTCCACTTTGCAAAAAAAGACCTACTAAATTATTTATAGGTAAATTTTTCTTACTTACACTAATAAATTCTTCAAAATCAAAATAATCAAGTTCAAGTTCTTCAAACCCATTTACATTTAAATCTTTTATATTTGTACTTAAGATGATGGGAATTTTAATTTTTTCTAAATTAGGAATAAAATCCAAATTATAAAGGCAAAGAATTTTAATTTGTAAATTTTCATTCAGAAAATCAGAAAGTCTTTCTAAACTTTGTTTTTCAAAACGTGTATCATATAAATCTAAAAACAAAATTTCACTTGCTTTAAATTGAGATAAAAAATTAAAAATAAGCGTTTTTTTACCACAAAATCGTGGGCCTTTTATGATAATATTTAGTTTTGAAATTTGAATTTTTCTTTCATAACTTACTTCAAATTTAGGATGGTTTTCATAAAAAAAATTAAGTACTTTCAATTTTATCCTTTAAAAAAAGGATATTATAACCTAGTTAGTATAATTGGGGCATAAAGCCCCTTAAATTACATTTTGCAAGCACCTTGTAAAGTAGCGCCTATCATCCAAAGACTTTTTTCATATTTTGCGATATTTTCTTGCGCAAAAGCAGCTGTTGTGGTATCACTTTCTTTTTCTGCTGCTTCATTGAGTTTTTTAAATTCTGCTAAAAGATATTCATAATCTTGTTTGATCAGCTCTATGACTTCAAGCGGAGTAAAGCAATCTTTTGTAACTTTTGGACTTTTTGCATTTTCCATTAAAACTTTTTGGCAAGTGATAGCTTTTTCGCCAAGTTGTAAAACTCTTTCAGCACAACTATCAAAAAGTTCTGCCATTTCTTCATAAGCTTTTTCTGTGTACTCGTGTATAGAAAAAAATTGCAAACCTTTTACATTCCAATGATAATTATGAAATTTAACCCATAGATGATGGGCATCTGCTTGCATTTGTAATAATTGTTTTGTAACTGACATGATTGACTCCTTTTTTTGATTTTTAAAATTATAACATAAAATTCTTAAATAATAATTATTATTAATTAAAAATTTTTATTATAATTTTAACTTAAAATCATTATACTCTTTTTTTAATGAATTTTGATTAAGAAATTAATATATTTTTTAAGATCAACTTTCCAACTTCCACACCAGGTTGATCATAAGTGTTAATCCCTAGCATAACACCGCAAGTTGAAGTAAAAAGTTCATAATAATACATCAAATATCCCGCATGCCAAGCGTCAAGTTTTTCAAGTTCTATCACATCAACACTCAAATTTTCGGCGATTAAAGCATGCATAGTTGCATCACATTGGGCGTTTAAAAGTTCGTGAAGATTGACTTTATTACTTAAAGAATCTAAAAATTTAAAATGAATATCAGGGATAATAGGTGCTTTTTGAGCGTCTTTGATTTTTAAAAAAGTTACAGTTTTATTTTTAGGTCCATCCATGATGAGTTGTAAAAAACTATGCTGATCTCTTGCTCCAATGAGTGCAACAGGAGTTAAACCTATGCGTTTATAGCCTTGCTTTTTACCTAAACTTTCAGCAATAAGCTGGATATACCATTCGTTAAAGCCTTTAAAAGCATCACTATATGAAAAAAGCACATTGATATTGGCATTTTTGTGTGTGCAATAATGATAAGCCTTTTGTAAAATTTCATCTTTTTTGCGAGTAAAAAAATCTTCAAAACAAGCTTTAGCTCCTTCTAAAAGAGCTTTGGCATTATAGCCACAAAAACAAAGTGGAACTATACCCACGGCTGAAAGTATGCTAAAACGACCTCCTACATTTGCAGGGATAAAAAAGCATTTAATACCTAAATTTTCACCTTCTTTATGAAGTTTTGAATCCTTATCAGTAATAAAAACAAAGTATTTTTTTAATTCTTGCATATCAAGTTTAAAATGTTCAATAAGAAGTTTAAAAAGTGATACGACTTCTATAGTGCTACCTGTTTTACTGATGATTAAAAACAAACTTTCTTCAAGCTTGATTTTTTCTAAAGTCTTATTAAAAGAATGTGAGCTTGTGTTATCGAGTATAAAAAGCTCTCTTTGGTTACTTTTTTCATTAAAAAGCATATCGCGCAAGGCTTTTACACCGCAACTTGAACCTCCCATTCCAACTAAAACGACATTTTTTACATATTCTTTATCTTGAATAAATTTCAAGCTCTTATCGATTAAATTCAAACTTGTGTCAATAAGATGATAATACCCTATATCTCCACTTTTTACCTCATCATTAATACGATTTGCATAAGAACTTATAGTGTGAATTTCACTTTGCTTAAAAAAAAGTGTATTGTTTAACATTTACTTTTCTCGTAAAAATAATTTGTCGCCTCTACAAAGCCTTCTACGCTTCCACAATCAAAGCGTTTCCCTTGAAATTTATAAGCTAAAACCATACCATTGGTTGCTTGAGTTAAAAGCGCGTCGGTAAGTTGAATTTCGCCATTTTTTCCTGCTTTAGTATTTTCTAAAATTCCAAAAATATCAGGAGTTAAAATATATCTTCCTATGATAGCAAGATTACTTGGAGCTTCATCAGGACTTGGTTTTTCTATCATAGAATTAACCATGATAAGATTTTCTTCTACAAAATTTCCAGAAATTACTCCATAATTTGAAACTTGTTCTTTTGGTACTTCCATCACAGCTATGATGGTGCAGCGATATTTTTCATAAATTTTTACCATTTGAGCCATAACATTTAAGCCTTCTTCATTGACACACAAATCATCAGCCAAAATTACACCAAAAGCTTCATCGCCAACCAAAGGTTTACCTTTTAAAACCGCATCACCTAAACCTTTCATTTGATTTTGTCTTGTAAAAGTAAAGGTACAACGATTGATTAAAGAACGAATTTCATCAAGTAAGTATTCTTTTTTTGTACCTGAAATTTGATGCTCAAGTTCATAAGAAATATCAAAATAATCTTCTAAAGCTCTTTTTCCACGCCCTGTGACAAAGCCCATATTTTCCATTCCTGCTTCCAAAGCTTCATCAACCCCATAATGAATCAAAGGTTTAGTTAAGATAGGCAACATCTCTTTAGGTAAAGTTTTTGTTGCAGGTAAAAATCTCGTCCCATAACCTGCCGCAGGGAAAATACAAGTTTGAAGCATAAAAATTTCCTTTTATTTTTTTATCATTATAGCTTATTTTTATGAATTTTTATGCAACAAAACAAGGCAAAGTTCTTTTTACCTTGGTTATTCAAACTCGGCCTTAGCCAATTTAACAATGGTTTCTACTACTCCAGAATCTTCAAGTGTTGAAATATCTTGTTTGATTTCTTCACCTCTTGCTATAGTTCTTAAAATTCTTCTCATTATTTTACCACTTCTAGTTTTTGGCAAACCTGGAGTATAAAGAATTTTTTCTATTTTAGCTATAGGTCCTATCTCTACTCTTAAAATGTCATTAAGTTCTTTTAAAGTTTCTATAGCTCCGCCAAGATCGCAACTGGATGCAGGACTTAAAACCACAAAAGCAAACAGTGACTCGCCCTTAATCGCATCCAAAATACTCACTACAGCTGATTCTGCTACACTTGGATGTTTAGCAATAGCGCTTTCAATTTCAGCCGTTCCTATACGATGTCCTGCAACATTAACCACATCATCTGTTCTTCCTGTGATGGTAATATAACCATTTTTATCGTAAAAAGCACCATCGCCACTAAAATATACAGCTTTTCCATCTTTTTTAGCTTGAGAAAAATAACTTTCTATATAACGTTCATCATTACCCCAAATTCCACGAATCATCGAAGGCCAAGGTTTGGTTATACAAAGCAATCCATCTTCACCTTCATCTTTTTTATTGCCTTCTTCATCAATAACTTCTGCAAAAATTCCTGGTAAAGGCAAGGTGGCACAACCTGGTTTTAAAGGAGTAGCGCCTGGTAAAGGCGTGATCATATGCCCACCTGTTTCTGTTTGCCACCAAGTATCGACTATAGGACTTTTAGCTCCCCCTATTTCATCATAAAACCACTTCCAAGCGCTAGGATTGATAGGCTCTCCAACCGTTCCAAGCACTTCAAGCGTGCTTAAATCATATTTTCTTGGCTCATTAGGTGCATCAGCATAAAGCATTCTTATGGCAGTTGGCGAAGTGTAGAATTTGCTTATTTGATACTCTTCTATCATTCTCCACCAACGCCCAGAATTTGGATAAGTAGGAGTTCCTTCATGCATTATAGTCGTTGCTCCACATGCTAAAGGCCCATAAACTACATAAGTATGTCCTGTAATCCAACCCACATCAGCACTACACCAATAATTATCATAATCTTTAATATCAAAAACCCATTCCATAGTTATTTGTGCCCAAAGTATATATCCTGCACTTGCGTGCATAACTCCTTTTGGCTTGCCTGTTGATCCTGAAGTGTAAAGCAAAAACAACAAATCTTCACTATCCATGATTTCGGGTTCACACTTATAAGATTCATTTTTCACAAGTTCATTATAAACATAGTCCCTTCCTTTAATATATTCTATAGGTTCATTATTGCGTATAACTATAAGTACTTTTTCTACACTTTCACACCCTTCACTTAAAGCCTTATCTACTGCAGGTTTTAACATATAAGGTTTGCCACGACGAAAAGCACCATCAGCCGTTACTACAAGTTTAGCTCCTGCATCTATAATTCTATCTCTTAAGGCTTCAGGAGAAAACCCTCCAAATACCACACTATGAATAGCCCCAATCCTTGCACAAGCTAACATTACTATAGCTGTTTCTGGAATCATAGGCATATAAATTACAACCCTATCGCCTTTTTTTACTCCGAATTTTTTAAGCAAATTGGCTGCCTTGCAAGTTTCATGCAATAATCTTCTATAAGTATAAACTTCATAATCCCCCATTTCACCTTCAAAAATCAAAGCAGCTTTATTGCGTCTTGTTTTCATATGACGATCAAGACATTGATAGCTTACATTTAAAGTTCCACCTTCAAACCATTTATAAAATGGAGCTTTATCCTCATTTAGCACTCTTGAAAAAGGCGAAAACCACTCGATCTTCTCAAGTGCTTGTCTTTTCCAAAAACCTTCAAAATCTTCTTTGGCTTCATCGCATAAATCATAGTATTCACATAAATTTTTTATACGAGCATTACGAGAAAATTCTTTACTTGGCTTAAAAAGCTCTTGATTATTTTGATTAAGCATAAAAACTCCTTTATGGTTATTTTTAAACATTATATAAGAGTTTATTTATATTAAATACAAATTTAAAAAATAATTAAGATAAATTTTATAAAAAATGGGAATATTTGTAATATTTTATTTAAATTTTATAATGTATGTTAATTTAAGAAACATATTGCATCTTCACAAAAATAAAGACTGAGTTCTTCGTATAATTTTAAATCGAATTTTAAAAATTCTTGTTTTTCTAAAGCAAATTCTAAAATTTTATCCATACAACTTACCCTTATAAAAACATCACTTTTCCTACTTCTAAGTGCTATAATATAACATTTTTCTAAAATAAACTCATAATTATTTTTTGGGATATTTTTAGAATTAAAAAAAGAAATTTTATAAGGATCAATAGCAATTTTACTTGGAGGTTTTTTAAAATCTTTATATTTTTTACAATTACTAAAATCTATAAAATTACAAAATTTCACACCTTGATTTTCTAGCTCAAAAACATTAGTATTTTCAAATTCTAAAATTTCTCCACTGTGTAAATAAAGTTTTTTTTGAGCCAAAGAATCTAAAAAATGTTTATCATGACTTGCGATTAAAAAACCTGTATTGAAATTTTCGTGCATTTTAAGAATAGCTTTTTTAAATAAAAGCGTAGTATTTTTATCCAAAAAAGCACTCGGTTCATCAAGTAAATAATACTTCGCTCTTACGCTTAAAGCTATAGCAAAAGCTATTTTTTGACTTTGTCCTGATGAAAGTTCATTAGGATATTTACTTAAAAGACTTTCATCTAAATTTAAAAACATCAAACTTTCTTTTATACGTTCTTCGATATCTTCTTTAATCCCATAAGTTTTTAAAGTAAATAAAAAATTTGCCCTTACGCTACGATTTAACAAAATAGGCTCTGGAAAAAGCAAATAAATTTCACGCTTTTGTTTATTATTAAGTTTAAAATTTCCAAAATAAGAAATATTTTTTGAAAAATCTCCTTCTAAAAATTTTAATATTCTTAAAAATGTAGATTTTCCACTTCCATTCGATCCCATTAAGATGCTAATTTTACTAGTATCAAGTTTTAAATTTTTAATTTTTAAAACTTCTTTGTTTTGATAGTTGAAAAAAAGATTAGAAATTTCTATCATTTTATGTTCTTTTGAGTTTGTGTGTAATGAAATTTAAACAAAAGGCAATGAGAATTAAAACCAAAGCCAAAGCTATACCACTAGCAAATTCGCCTTTGTTGGTTTCAAGAGAAATAGCCGTGGTTATGGTTCTAGTGTCGTATTTAATATTTCCACCCACTATCATCGCTACTCCTACTTCTGCTACAATGCGTCCATAAGCTAGCGCAACGACGCTAATTAAGGCAAAACGTAATTCATAAATCATCATTAAAACAAGTTTTAAAGGACTTAGGTGAAAAGATTTTATAAGTAAAAAATGTTTTTTATTCATATTTTCTATCAAATTTGAAAAAAGTGCGATCACTATAGGAAGTGCTAAAATAAACTGCCCTAAAATTAAAGCCTTTATAGTAAAAAGTAGTCCAAATTCTCCCAAAGGTCCTCGACTTGAAATCAGTGCATAAAGTATAAGTCCTACCGCAACTGTTGGAAAAGAAAGGCTAGTATCTATGATAAGTTTTATAAAGCGTTTGAATTTAAAATCAAAAAAGCCCAAGATAAATCCCAAAGGAAAACCTATGAGCAAAGCTAAAACTATAGAAATACTTGAGCTTAAAAGTGTAGTTTTTATAGCTGAAATTACACTTTCATCAGCATTAAAAAGTAAAAATAAAGCTTGTTTAAAACCATCAAAAATATAATCCAAAAATATCCTTTTTAAAATAAGTAATTTTAGCATAATTATGCTAAAATATTTTTTTATGTAAATTTATAAGGAGAAAAAATGAAAAAAATCATTTCTTTAGCCCTTGCTTTAGCTTTAAGTGCAAGTGCAGCAGAACTTAAAATGGCAACCACAACAAGCACTGACAATACAGGACTTTTAGATGCTCTAAAGCCTCTTTATGAACAAGAAAGCGGCAATACCTTAAAATGGGTTGCAGTAGGAACAGGTGCGGCTTTAAAAATGGGTGAAGATTGCAATGCTGATGTACTTTTTGTGCACTCTCCAAAAGCAGAAAAAGAATTTATAAAAAAAGGTTTTGGCGTGGATAGAACCCCTGTGATGTATAATGATTTTATCATCATTGCAGATAAATCAATAGCTTCTAAATTTAAAGGCAAAAATTTAAAAGAAAGTTTAGAGCTTATCAAAAATGAAAAACTCACTTTCATCTCAAGAGGCGATAAATCAGGTACTGATAATAAAGAAAAAAGTCTTTGGAAAGATCTTGGTGGTGTGCCTGAAAAAGAAAACTGGTATCAACAAAGTGGACAAGGTATGCTAGCAAGCATTAAAATCGCTGAAGAAAAAAAAGGTGTGATTTTAACTGATCGTGGCACTTATATCAAATATGAAGCCAGTGAAAAAGGAAATCCAAGTTTAGTCATTGTAAATGAAGGTGATGATAGCCTTAAAAATTTTTATTCTGTTATAGCAACAAATCCTAAGCATTGCAAAAATGTCAATTATACTGAAGCTAAAAAATTTATCAATTGGCTTACAAGTGACGATACTTTAAGTTTTATTAGCGGATTTAAATTGCTCTATAAACCTTTATTCGTAGTTGATGCAAAAACAAGGAAGGATTAAAATTAAGCAGGTTTTAGCCTGCTTAAAATATTATTTTTACTTATTGTAACTTTTTTATTTATTTTTCAATACTTTTAGCTTATTTAAATTTCTTCTTTAGATATAATAAAATCAATAATTAAATATACAAGGTCAAATAATGTTCAAAGTGGATTTAAATAGTGATTTAGGGGAAAGTTTTGGCGCCTATAAAATGGGAATGGATGAAGAAATTTTAAAATTTGTAAGTTCAGTAAATGTCGCTTGTGGCTTTCATGCGGGTGATCCTTGTGTGATGGATAAAACCTTAAATTTAGCCAAGCAAAATGGTGTTTGCATAGGAGCACACCCATCTTATCCTGATCTTTTGGGTTTTGGAAGACGCAATATGCAAATAAGCTTTGAAGAGGCTAAAAACTATGCCTTGTATCAACTAGGAGCTTTATTTGGCTTTGCCAAGGCAAAAGGTATGAAAATACAGCATTTTAAAGCCCATGGTGCACTTTATAATATGGCAGCTATTGATGAAAATTTAGCCTTAGCACTTTGTGAGGCAGTGGCGAGTTTTGATGAAAATATTATTTTTCTAGGGCTTAGTAATTCTGCTATGAATGAAGCGGTTAAGAAAAAAGGTTTAAGATATGCTAATGAAGTTTTTGCAGATCGTGCTTATAATGATGATGGCACTTTAGTTTCAAGAAAATTAGAAGGGGCATTAATACACGATGAAAATTTAGCTATCAAACGCGTGATAAAAATGATAAAAGAAAGCAAAGTTACAAGCATAAATGGCAAAGAAATTGATTTAAAAGCGGATAGCATTTGTGTTCATGGGGATAATGTAAAAGCTTTAGAATTTGTTAAAAAAATCAAAGAAAATTTAGAAAAAGAACAAATTCAAATTTGTGCTTTGGAAAATTTTATATAGGTTTTAGCAATGTTTAGTGTGCATTTTAGCGGAAGCAAGGCTTTGCTTTTACGTTTTGAGCAAGAAATTTCACCTCAAATCAATGCTTATGTTTTAAGCACGGAACAAAGGATACAAAAAGCCCTAAAAGAAGGTGAAATTTATGGTATTGATGAGTTAGTAAGTGCTTATTCAAATTTGTGCTTTGGAAAATTTTATATAGGTTTTAGCAATGTTTAGTGTGCATTTTAGCGGAAGCAAGGCTTTGCTTTTACGTTTTGAGCAAGAAATTTCACCTCAAATCAATGCTTATGTTTTAAGCACGGAACAAAGGATACAAAAAGCCCTAAAAGAAGGTGAAATTTATGGTATTGATGAGTTAGTAAGTGCTTATGCAAGCTTGCTTATATATTTTAATCCTTGCGTGCTTTCTTTAAATTCTTTGCTTGATTTTTTAGAAAAAATTAAAAAGGATATTAAACTTACGGAGCAAAACTCAAGTCTTTGTATAGAAGTTCCACTTTGTTATGATGAAGAATTTGGACTGGATTTAGAATTTGTGTGCAAACACAATCAAATTTCAAAAGAAGAGCTTGTATCTCTTCACACTAAGCCTTATTATCTTGTTTTTATGCTAGGTTTTATGGCAGGTTTTCCTTATCTTGGAGGTTTGAACGAAAGGCTTTTTACCCCACGCCTTTCAAGCCCTAGAACAAAAATAGAAGCTGGAAGTGTAGGCATAGCTGATAAGCAAACAGGAGTTTATCCTATATCAAGCCCAGGGGGTTGGCAAATTATTGCTAGAACACCTTTGGAATTTTTTGATAAAGAAGATGAAAAAAATCCTACTCTTTTAAAAGCGGGTATGTTTTTAAAATTTAAAGCTATTTCAAAAGATGAATTTTTTGAGATCCAAGAGCAAGTTGCTAAAAAAGTCTATCAAAAGGAAATTTATGAGTATAAAAATCATTGAAGCATCTATAAATTCAAGTTTGCAAGACTTTGGTAGAAAAAAATTTGCTAAATTTGGCATAGCAAGAAGTGGAGCTATGGATGAAGATGCTTTAAGAATGGCAAATATCTTACTTGGAAACAAACAAAATGAAGCAGGAATTGAGCTTTGTTTAAAAGGTGGAAAATACGAATTTTTAGATGAGAATTATTTTGTTTTAAGTGGAGCTGAATTTGAGGCAAAGCTTAATAAGGAAAAAATCAAAACTTACAAGGTATATAAAGCAAATAAAGGCGATATTTTAGAACTCGGTTTAGCAAAAATAGGTTTTCGTGGATATTTATGTATAGCAGGTGGTTTTGAAGTAAAAAGTTTTTTAAACTCTAAATCCAGCGATGCTAAAATGGGAGTTGGAATTTTTAAAGGAAGGGTTTTACAAAAAGATGATATTTTAAAAACTAATGATACTTTTATACCTTTTAATTTAGAAGCTAGAGAATGTGAAAATCCTCTTTTTAAAAGCTCTAAAGAGCCTATCATACACGTTATTTTAGGAACAAATGAAGATGCTTTTACTCAAAAAGGCATAGATACTTTTTTAAATACTAGCTATAAAGTAGGTTTAAAAAGCGATAGAATGGCAATTTATGCAGAATCTAGCGAAAGTATAGAGCATAAAAACTCAGCAGATATCATCTCAGATCCTGCGGTTTTTGGAAGCATACAAGTGCCAAAAAGTGGTATTCCTATCATTTTAATGGCAGGAAGACAAAGCACAGGAGGTTATACAAAAATAGCCACGGTTATAGAAAATGATCTAAGCTTACTCGCACAAGCTAAGTTAGGCTCTAGCTTTAAATTTCAAAACATTAGTATGCAAGAAGCTTTAGAGCTTTATAAACAAAGAGAAATGAAATTTAAAGCTATGGATCAAAAAATCAATCTTGATTTTGAAAATTTGATTTAAGCTTTTTTACCATAAATATTGATAAAATATATAGCACCTATAGCCAAGGCACAACCTAACAAGGTAAGTGCATTTGGCACCTCATCTAGTATAAAATAACTACAAATTAAAGCACTAGCAGGAGTGATTAAAACAAAAGAATTTGCCTTAACACTCCCTAAAATGTGAATCCCATAATAATAAATACTAGTACCTACCACAGTTGATAAAAAGGCTACAACAAACATATTGATCCAAAATTTAAATTCAAAATGAAAAATTTCATAACTTTTTACATCAAACAATACCCAAGAAAACATTAAAACAGAAATGAGATTAATATAAAAGTTAATCGCCAAAGGGTGAGCTCCTTTGGCTTTATGATTAAACACTGCTATCAAAGCCCAAATAAAAGAACAAGTTAAAAACAAAATATTAAATTTACCAAATAAATCTTCTAAACTCCCTAAATTTAACAAACAAAATCCAGATAATAAACCTAAAAATAAGCCTAGAATTTCACTCTTTGTGATCTTGTGAGTTGATTTTTTATCTTTTTGAAATAACATTGCTATCATAAATATCAAATAAGAAAAAATAGGAATCATAGTTGTAACCAAAACACCGCCTTTTCCAGCTAAACCATGCTTAATGGCAATAAAAAATACAAAAGTATAAAGCCCATTTAAAATTCCTGCTATCAGCACACATTTTAAAATAGATTTTTCAAGCCTTAAAGGAATTCTTAAAAAGCCTAATACCATCAAAGAACCTAGCAAAACAAAGAAAAAACGCCAAAAAGTAATCACAGAAGTATCAGCATAAGCTGATAAAATCTTAGAAGTAGGCCAAGATGAGCCCCATAAAAACATAGCTAAAACAAGCAAGATATACAAATACTTTGTTCGAGTCAATGTTACACCTTGAAATTTTTAAGTCAAATTTTTTAAAAAATTTTTTTCAAGTGTAGTTCATACTCGTTTAGATATTTTTCCACTTGAGGATTTTTTACCACATCATTACACATAAAAGTTGATAAAGCTTTCATACCTATAAATTCATGAGCCTTATGCAAATGCCAATACACCATATCTACACCCTTTCCTTCAAAAAATTCATTTTTATCATTAAAGGCTTCAAGAGGTGCATTCCAAGTGAGAGAAAACATGTATTTTTTACCATGATCTAAACCACCTTTTCCGTAGTTTTTACTAGGATTTTCATGAGTTCTTCCATCATTTTTAAAAAGCACTCCAGCACCCAAACCAAACACTTCATCGATATATTTTTTAACTATCCAAGGCTCGCCCATCCACCAAGCTGGCATTTGATAGATCACAGCATCAGCTTTTATAAATTTTTGTATCTCTTCTTTAGGATCATATCCTTGATCTATGTGAGTTTGATCTACTTCGTATCCTAATGTTTTTAAAATTTCTAAAGCATGATTATGCAATGTTAAATTAAGCTGTCCTTTTGAACTTCCAAATTCTTTAGCACCATTAAGCAAGAGTATATTTTTCATTTTTATCCTTTTTTAAATTTTATGATACAATTATAACTTAGCATAATATCATTTTCAATACAGAAAATAAAGTAAGATACTATACTAAAGGAATGTTAAATGACTAAAGAGAATTCTCAGTGCAATTTCGAAGAATGTGGATTTAACTATACTCTAGCATTAATTAATGGAAAATATAAAATGAGTATTTTATACTGCTTATTTCGCTATGAAATCGTGCGTTATAATGAACTCAAACGCTTTTTAAGCTCCATATCTTTTAAAACTTTAACCAATACCTTAAGAGAACTAGAAAACGATGGTTTAATTATCAGAAAAGAATACGCTCAAATTCCACCCAAGGTAGAATATAGCTTATCCAAACGCGGACAAAGTTTAATTCCTATCTTACAAGCTATGTGCAAATGGGGCGAGAAAGACAAAAAGGAAAAAAATGCTTGAATTAATTGGCGAACTTTCTTTACAAAATTATATGGGAGAATGGCTTGAAATGGCTAGAAAACCTGCTTTTTTTCAAAAATCTTGCCTAAATTCAAAGGCAAAATACGAACTTAAATATAAAAATGGCATTCCTTATGTAGAAATTGAAAATTTTTGCAGTAAAGAAAATGAAATTTCAAGCATAAAAGGTAAGGCAAAAATCGTTTCAAATAGACAATTAGCAGTGAGATTTAATATCTTTATGAACCTTTTTAATAGAGTAAATTATGAAATCATTTTTATTGATAGCGAGTATAAAGTTGCCATTGTGGGTAGTCCTGATAAAAAATATCTTTGGATTTTAGCAAGAAATATAATAGATGAAAAAAGTATAAAAGAGCTTTTAAACATCGCTAAGCAAAGGGGATTTGACATTAGCGATGTGATTTTTAATAAGTATTAAATTATTCTTTTGTCATATCAATAACATAGCGAAATTTAGCCTTACCTGAGGTTAGATTTTCATAAGCCTTATCGATTTCTTGCGGTGTGATAAGCTCGGTTTCTGGATAAATTTCGTGTTTTAAAGAAAAATCAAGCATTTCTTGAGTTTCAGCAATACCGCCAATTAACGAACCATAAACCTTCTTACCTGCCTTATGCACAAGCTCGTTTATGCCTATATTTACCTTATCTTCCACAGGAGGTAAGCCAACTATAGCCATTTCGCCACCAAATTTAAGCAAATCTAAATAAATTGCAGGATTATAAGGCGTTGGAATAGTTGAGATGATTAAATCAAAGCGTTCTTTTACGGCGTTTTTATCAGTGCTTGTGTAAAATGAGCTTACACCCATAGCCAAAGCATCGGCTTTTTTGTTTTCATTTCTAGCAAAAACGCTAACCTTTGCACCCATTTTAACAGCGTATTTTACAGCCATCATACCAAGTCCGCCAAATCCTGCTATAGCAACGCTTGAACCTTCTTTTATCTTAGAAAATCTTAAAGGCGAGTAAGTGGTAATGCCCGCACAAAGCAAAGGTGCAACCTTATCCATCGGTGCATTTTTTGGCACACAAATGGCAAATTTTTCACTTACAACTATGTTGTTTGAGTAGCCCCCATAAGTGTTTTCATTGCCGTGAAATACATCACAACTATTGTAAGTAAAGATGGTTTTGCCATTTTCGCAAAACTGCTCTTGTGAGCGTTTGCAAGCATCGCATTCACCGCATGAATTTACCATGCAACCAACCCCTGCGTAATCTCCTACTTTAAATTTACTCACATTTTTACCCACAGCGATAACTTCTCCTGCTATCTCATGCCCAGGCACGCAAGGATAAGTAGCTTCTCCCCACTCGCTTCTTGCGGTGTGAATATCGCTATGACAAATGCCTGCATATAGGATTTTAATCAAAATATCATTATCGCCAATAGCGTGGCGGCTAAATTCAAAGGGTGTGAATTTCGCATCTTTACTAAGCATTGCATAGCCTTTACTTGCGATGCGATTGTTTTCTAAAATTTTGTATTGCATTTTTGCTCCTTTTTTGATTTTTTATAATTATAAAACATTAGAGTAGCTATAAGTCAAGAGAGAAAATAATTTTTTAAAAATTAGAAAAATACTTGATGTGTTAAAATTTTTTGATTTTTTAACGTATTTTTTTTATAATGTTAAAAATCTTTAGAAATTTTAAAATATAAAAGAATTTATACAACCAAAGCTACTTCTAAATATAAAGAAATTGTGTGATAAAGGGGCGATTTTAAATGAATGGAATATATAAAATAAAACAAATTTTTATAGCGAAGATTTCTTAGAGATTTTATTTTTTTATCCTTAAACAAGGATAGAATTTTTAATAAAATATTAAAAATTTATAAAAATTTAATATTTTTAAAGTATATCAAAATGGATAAAAATCATTATTATATAAATATAAAACTTTTAAAATTTTTTTAAAAGGAATTTTTAGATGCAAAGCAAAAAAAGAATTTTAGAAAAAATTAAAAATATTGCTTTTATTTATAAACAAATTCGTCTTATAACACTTGAAGGTTCAAGAGTAAATAAGAAAGCTAAAAAGGATAAATATCAAGATTATGATGTTTCATTTTTTCTAAAATCTAAAAATTTGAGAAAATTATTAAACCTAAACAAAAGCAAAGATATCAAAAAAGCAAAATTACCTAAATTTATTAAAAATTTTGGAAAAATTTTATTTTATCAAGCGCCTGAAAGCTTTGAATTCTATAAAGCTGATTTGCCTAAAAATTGGGTGAGTTTTTTGGTAATTTTTAAAAATGGAGTGAGAATAGACTTTAAATTTATCCCCCTAAAATCATTGAAACATTATTATAAATTTGAACCTTTAAGCAAAGCGCTTATAGATAAAGATCAAAGATTTAAGAAAACTCAAAATGAGAATGTTTTTTGCATTAAGAAACCAACAGAAAAAGATTTTGATGAAATATGCAATGAGTTTTATTTTACTTTTACAAAATTAGAAAAAGCTCTTTTAAGAAAACAATTTATAATGTCAAATTATTTGTTAAATTCTATGCGTGAAACACTTTTTGATATGCTTAGTTTTAAAGTCGGACTTAAATTTGGTTTTGAAATTTGGCTAGGTAAACAAAATACTGATATTCTAAATTTTTTAAAGCAAAAAGAAATAAAAATTATCTTAAATTCTTTTAATACTACTTCACTTGAACAAATTGAAAAAACAAGAAAAAAGCTTGAAAATTTATTTCACAAAAACACCAAATTTGTAGCAAAAAAGAATGACTTTAAGCTTTTTTCTTATCGAAAAAATGTAAAAAAATATTGCAAAATTTTAAGAAAATTGTAAAGTTATTTTCCTATTCTTACGGCTATTTTGCCTAATCTCTTTTAATTTATATATTTTAGTGTTTTTGATAATACTTTCAATTCATTACACTTCAAACCAATGTTTTCTAATAGGTAAAATAATCTTTTTACACTAAAAACTCATTTACCTCGCTATCATAAAGAATACTCCTTGTGTTGCAACAAATGGAAAAATTAAATTGTAAGGATTTTTATATCTACTTCACTTATGCACCATGTTTAATTTTGCTCTCTGTAACACTTTTTATAATAATTTTTGATAAACTATCCAAATTTAACTATTACGTTCTATTATAATGAGCCGAATTTAGTCACGATAATTACTCTATTTCTGAAAAGCTTTTATTGTCTTGCATAATCAAAACTCATTCCCATACGGTAAAGCTGTAAAGAGCACCTTTGTTTTAATTTTATTTTTTGCATTGTTTTTTATTGAATTTTTTAAATTATAAAGACTAATGACTAGTATAAATCAATACTAAATTTAAAAATTTGAGAATTTTTTAAGCACCTTTACATTTGAATGTTATTTTTAAACAAATAAAAATCTTTATTTATATCTTTTATTTTTAAAGATTTTAATATTTTATTTTCAGTTTCTGCAGACCAATATATTTTCAATTCTTTTTTAGCTCTAGTAATTGCTGTATAAAAAATATTATGTGTAATTTGTTCTTCAATTTCATTAGCGATAATAATTAAAACCTTATTATACTCTAAACCTTGAGCTTTATGTATAGAAACAGCATATGCCACTTGAAAAGGAACAATATTGCTATTATCATCTTCTTCATCTGAATTTAATCTAGCAACATTAAATTTAATTTCAGTACCTTTATCATCTTTATTTATTATTTCAAAATTATTATTTGTATTTTGTATTATTTTGTTAATCCTGACAGTAAATTTTATATTTTTCTCATCTTCTTCAATATTAGTGATAATTCCTTTAAGATTATTATGAATTTCTTCACCAAGCTTTGATGAATTTTCATTAAATAAAATTGGATCATCCACCTTATAGAATAATCCATTAAAATAAAATGATTTATGAGGATTTTTTTCTTGTAAAAATTTATTTATATTATTAACTCCATATATACCTCCATAATTTAAACATAAGATAATCTCATCATTGACACCTCGAGAAAAATTAAAATTTTGAATATTTTCAGAACTATTATTTTTTTCAATAGCTTCAAGCATACTTTCATCAAGCAATCTAACTTTTTCCCATAGTAATTGCAATTTCTTACTTTGTGTTCTGTAAATATGTTGTAATTCTAATTTAATATTTGAAAAAAATTTTTGAGCAAACAAAAACCAGTTTCCAAATCCAATAGATTCGATTTGATAAATATCGCCCACACAAATTAAAATTTCACATTCTGTCTGTTGCAAAACACTAATAATGTCTTTATTACTAATAGTACTACATTCATCAATAAATATAATATCAAATTTTTTTGAAATAACATTTTTATATGAAGCAATGGTGTAAAATGATGATTTTTGAATATTAATTCTCTGTCTTAAATTATTAACTGCTGTATTTGTATTTGCTAAATACAACTTAGTTTTATCCTGAAAAAAACTAGATATATGTTCTATTAATGTTGTTTTTCCAGTTCCAGCTGCTCCATATATTAATGCTAATTTTGAATTGCAAAATAAATTACTTAAATAACCCTTTTTTTCTTCACAATCCAACCGAATGCATTTTTTTAACCATTCATTTATATTTTCTTTGTAATTATCAAGACCACTTTTTGTAAAATTGTTCAACAATTGGATTATATTTATTAGCGTGTCTTGATATTCATTTATAAATAAAAATTTATCATGAAGTATTTTTATTGATCTATTTTTTTTATGCTTATTATATAATGCAGCATTATATTTTTCTATTAACATTCCAATATCATCTTCTTTAAAATCTTCTAAGCTGGTATATAAAGAACAATTTATTTCTGAATTATTTTTAATTTTCCTAGCTAATAATTCATGCTTTCTATCGATTGAATTAATACATTCAAATAAAACATTTAATTTTGGAATATGTCCGACTGGATTAGAACAAAATGGCATTTTATCAAATGGAATGCTTTCATTTTTCAAAAATAAATTTGATAATCTTGGATTAGGTTGATAGTTGTTTTCCTTTTTGGAAATTTGTTTTTTGATAATTTGATTATTCATTGTATATAATATATATCTAAGAATATTTACTCCAGGTTTATTTTTTAAAATTATCTCTCTAGCCATATCTAAACAATTAAACAAATGTTTTAGCTTATCTTCGCTAAAATTATTTTTTATTTTATTATATTCTTTGTTTTTTAAGTTTACAATATCAAGTAAATTAAGTTCTTCTTCTGTTAGAAATTGCATAAAATCTTCATATTTTACAGTTCTTGTAAAAGATATTCTTGTTGAAGAAAATATTAAACAGAAGTTAGTCAACTCACAAGGACGAATATCTATATTCCATTCAGAAATTAAAATAATAGGTATTTGCAGATTTAGTAATTTTATATTTGTATAATACAAAGTTAATTTTACGGAATAATTACTAGGAATATAATATTTTGAAAAGGCGATTAGTTTATCAAATTTGCTTACATTGTCTTTTGCAATAGTAAAAGTTATTTCATAATATATTTCCTTGTTAATTATAAATGGCTTGACTTTTTGAATATAAAACTTATCTGTTTTAGTATCATTAAATACACTTATTTGTTTAATTTTATCAACAACACACTCATAGTATTGAAAACTTAATGTATCAAGATTTGTTGGAAAGTCTTGTAAACTATTTAATATTTCAATGCCTAAATTTTTTTTACAAAAACTCCTAATTTGAAATAAATAGAATAAATATTTCAACATTAATCTTTCAGCAATTTCTTCGCTAGGTGTATAATGAGACACTGAAATTTTAAGCAAATGATGAAAATTTTTTATATCTTTATATTTTCTTTTATCTCCAATGTATTTTAAGCTTGATTGCAAGTTTTCATAAACATTATCTAGCTGTTGATTTTTATCAACATTATAAACATATAATGCTATATGTTCTAATAAATTTCTTAACTCATTTAAAATATTTTGAGATAAAAAACCTCTATCTTCCTTATTTATATCAATATTTTTGTTGATATTACGATCAATATCCAAAATTTGTGTTAGTGTATTATTTTTCCAAATCATTTTTTCTTAAATTATAAATTTTATTTATCAATTGAAATTATATCAAATCTTTACTCGTTTTTTACATTTGCTATGAATTTAATTCATCTTCATTTTATTTTATCATTTTTTATAACAAATCTCAATCTTATCTAAGATGTTTTACAATTTTTAGATATATTTCTCTTAAATTTACAAGTAATTTTATTTTCACTGCAAATCAAGTTATAAAGTCAAGCTATCTAACACAGCAATTGCATTTAAAGCCCTTGGATAGCCAATATATGGAATAAGAGCTGCAATGATATTTAGCAAATCTTTTCTACTTTGTCCCATGTTAAGATTACCTTGTATATGGGCTTTTACTTGATTATCTAGCCCACCAAGTGAGATAAGATACACAAGGGTTAAAAGCTCCCTAGTTTTTAGATCAAGTCCTGTGCGTGTATAGTAGTCTCCAAAACAATTCGCACTCAAAAAATCATTTATAAAAGCTTTATCTTCTGGGGTAGATTCTATCATTTTAGTGATATTGGCTTCACCAAAAATAGCATTTTGTATTTCCCTGCCTTTTATTTTGCGATTTTCTTGCGTAGTGGTGTCTTGTGAAGTCAAAGATAAGGCAATATTTAGTTTTTTAAATGCTTTATTACAAAGACTTAAAAAATCACATACTCTAGCAAAACCCACATAAGGCGTAGCTTGATAAATCACTTCTTTGATGACAATAGGACTTATATCATTCTTGATTGCACCTTGAAGTAAAGCTTTAAACTCTATTTTTCCACCTACTGCTAAAGTAGAAGCAAGGGTGATTAAAAAATATTTTTGTGTATCCAAATTTGCTTTTACAAAACTCTCGTCAAAAGTAAAATTTATGTGATTGATAAAATACTCTTTATCACTTGCAAAAAGTTGATCCTTTTTTGCTCCTCCTAAGAGTTTTTCAAAAATTTCTCTTGCTTTTTGTCTTAATTGCATGGTTTTATCCTTTGTGGTTTTTAAAATTTGCGAAAAAAGAGCATTTAAAATACTCCAAAAAAACATAAAAGTTTTTATAAAATTTTTGCGTTTTATTTACAAATTTCTTTACTCTCTTGCTTCTTTTAAGGCATTTTCATATTCTTCATCACTTACAAGCTCAAGCCATTCTACATTTTTACCTTCTTTCTCGCCTGTAAGTGCTATGTGTGCTCCACTACTTGTATTAGTCGCACCATGAAAATGCTTTACTCCTATAGGACAGCTTATCACATCGCCTTTTTTGGCTATAAAGGCTTTTTGACCTGGAACTTTTGTGATGATTTCACCCTCTGTTACGATTAAGGTTTGTCCTTGAGGATGAGTATGCCATGCACTTCTAGCACTGGCTTCAAATTCAACCAAAGCCCCGCTAAAATTTCTCCACTCATTTGATTTAAACATCATAGAAACTTTTACATTTTTGCTAAAAAATTTACTATCGCCTTTAAAACTTCCATGAATTCCTTTACTTTCAAGTTCTTGCATTTACACTCCTTTAACAAAACTACATAAAACCATTACAATAAGAAATAAACCAAACTTTTTATTTCCCAACTCTAAGAGCTGCTTCACCGGCATACCGATCCCCTTTGATTATTATTTTTTCTAAAATACTCTTTAAATGATTTAATTCTTCTTGAGTAAAATCAATATTAACAGCATTAATATTTTCTTCTAACCTTCGTAAATTTGTTGTTCCAAAAATAGGCACAATAAATGTTTTTTGCACCAAAACCCAAGCAAGAGCAATTTGTGCCAAAGTAGCATTTTTAGCTTTTGCTATATCTTCTAATGCATAAACTAAATCTAAATTAGCTTTTAAATTCTCGCTTTTAAAACGTGGAACTTGCGATCTAAAGTCATTATTTTCAAAAGTAGAATTTGCATCAAATTTACCTGCTAAAAATCCTTTTCCTAAAGGAGAAAAAGGAACAAAACCTATATTTAATTCTTCCAAAACTTTTAAAAGTTCTTTTTCAGGCTCTCTCCACCATAAAGAATACTCACTTTGAACCGCACTAAGCGGAAATACTGCGTGAGCTTTTTTAATACTTTGCACCCCTGCTTCACTCATACCCCAAGCTTTAATTTTTCCTTCCTTATAAAACTCGCTCATTAAGTTAGCAACTTCTTCAACTGGAACATTTGTATCGACTCTATGTTGATAATAAAGATCTATACAATCTGTTTGCAAACGCTTCAAACTACCTTCTAGACTTTGTCTGATTTTACTAAGTGTACTATCGACAATTTGCTTAGCACCCTCAATCCTGACACCAAATTTTGTTGCTAATACCACTTCATTTCTAAAAGGTTTTATTGCTTTACCTACTAATTCTTCATTAATAAAAGGACCATAAACTTCGGCTGTATCAAAAAAATCAATACCAAGATCCTTTGCCCTATGAATGAGTGTTATCATCTCTTTTTCATCTTTAGCTTCTCCATAACTAAAGCTCATTCCCATACAACCAAGTCCTAAGACACTTACTTCCAAATTTCTTAATTTTCTTTTTTGCATTTTTATCCTTTTTTATTTTTTATTAAAAACTGATAGTTCTTAATTATTAAAAACATTTTTCTATCATGTTAATTAAAAGTATAAAACCTAACATCTAGTGTAAGTCAAGAATAAAATTAAATATTTTTAAATTTTTACTCGTTTTTTCCGTTTAATATAATCTTTACTTAAAGGATTTAGCTCATCTTTATTTTCCATAACCATGTTTTCATAATAATCTATTTTAAAATCAAGTTTTTTTATAATACTCTCCAATTTTTTCATATCTTTTAGTGTTTTTTCTTTTAATTTTAAAATAATCTCTAATCTCTCTTTTGCAGTACTCTTTCCTTTAGCACATAAAAAAATATATCTTTTAAGATCCTCGATACTCATGCCAATTTGTCTATAACAATCCACCCAAATCACCCATTCTAAATCTTTTTCACTAAAATAACGCACTCCATTTTTATCTTTTTCCACAAAGGGAAATAAACCTTTATCTAGCCAAAACCTAAGTGTTCTACTAGAAACTCCTGTTTTTCTTTCTACCTCTATGATCGTATAAGCCATTCTAATCCTTTATAAATATAAATTTCATACAATTCAATTTTTAACTAAATATTTTATTATTTTATATTAATGCTACTTTTTAGAAAAATACATATAATTTTCAATTAATATAATTAAATTTTTAAATTTTCAAGATAAAAGTCAAAAAATATTTTATATTTTTTGATAAAATAATACTAGATTTAATTTTAAATTTAAAAATAAATACAAAAAAAGGAAAAAAATGAATAGTATAAAAATCAAACTTTCTCTCATTGCAAATTTAATTGCAATTTTTGCCTTAATTGTTCTAGGTATTGTAAGTTTTTATTTCACAAAAACCTCATTACATGAAACCACTCTTAAAAATCAAATGGACTTGCTTCAAGCCACGCAATCTGTAGTTGAAAATTTCCGTTCTACAAACCAATTTTTTACTAAAAACTTAGAAAAAGATATCACAAGTTTACCTTATCAATCTTTAAATACTGAAGAAAATATTATTAACAATGTCGGTCCTATATTAAAACACTATCGTCATAGCATAAACGCATTAAATATTTATTTAGGTTTAACAAATGGAAAAGTTCTACTCAGTCAAAGATCCAATGACATAAAAATGCCTGAGTTGCGTGATGATTTAGATATAAAGACAAAAGATTGGTATAAAGAAGCTTTAAAAACAAATGATATTTTTGTTACGCCAGCATATTTAGATACAAATTTAAAACAATATGTAATAACATATTCTAAAGCTATTTATAAAGATGGTAAAATCATAGGAGTGCTAGGTGTTGATATACCATCAGAGAATTTACAAAATTTAGTTGCAAAAACTCCTGGAAATACTTTTTTATTTGATCAAAAAAATAAAATATTTGCTGCAACCAATAAAGAATTATTAAATCCATCTATTGATCATTCTCCTGTTTTAAATGCATATAAGGCTAATGGAGATAATAATTTTTTTACTTATAAACTTGATGGAAAAGAAAGACTTGGAACTTGTACTAAAGTTCTTGCTTATACAGCTTGTATTACTGAAAGTGCTGATATTATAAACGGACCTATTCATAAAGCTGCATTTATTCAAGCTATTGTTGTCATTATTGTGGTAGTATTTAGCGTCATTCTCCTTTATTTCATCGTATCAAAATATCTCTCTCCGCTTGCAGCTATCCAAACAGGTTTAACTTCATTCTTTGACTT
>NZ_RYYM01000129.1:0-282 GCF_004379075.1 Campylobacter sp. US25a | reverse complement strand
ATGAAGATGAGAACACTATTTATTTTTGTGATGTATATAAAAATGTAAAAAATAAAGAAATTGAGTATAATCCTAATGTTAATAATATTTTAAATCAAGCTTGTATTTCTTCTATTTATAAAGAGCAAAGCTTAAGAACTAATTCTTTTACGCATTCTAGTATTAATGCTAACACTCCTTTAAATCTTTTATCTTTACACTCTAGTAAAGTTCCTTATGAACAAGAACTTAATAACAAAGCTTATTATAATGAACATTTTTATGAGAGTGAATATTCTTTTA
>NZ_RYYM01000128.1:0-284 GCF_004379075.1 Campylobacter sp. US25a | reverse complement strand
CTTTTAGAGAATTTAAAGAAGCCATTTCTAAATTACCAACTATAGATCTTTTGAATACTAGATTTGATAAGCTTGAAAATTCAGTTGACAAGCTTGAATATTCAGTAGGTGCTAAACTTGATAAGCTTGAATATTCAGTAGGTGCTAAACTTGATAAGCTTGAATATTCAATAGGTGCTAAACTTGATAAGCTTGAAAATTCAGTTGATAAGCTTGAAAACAAACTAGATAGCTTTAAAAGAGAAGTTAGAACATATGTAATTATTCTTGCTGCTTTAATGTTT
>NZ_RYYM01000127.1:0-285 GCF_004379075.1 Campylobacter sp. US25a | reverse complement strand
AGTTTGTAGTATATTCTTTAATTATCTAAAATCAAATCATTTCTCATAAAAATATCGCCTGCAAGATTCTGCTAAACCCACTCCAAAAATTTGCCTAACTCCTTTTTTAGCCAGTCTTTCTTTATCATAAATCAAAGACCCAAAAGAAATGCTTACAAAAGGCACTTCCATATCAAACGAGCTTTTATTTTTATGAATAGGATTTTCACTATTAAGCGAAAAAAGTTGTTTTTTGCAATATTCTATCCATTTCATTTCTTGATTAGCATATTTGTTTTCATTGTG
>NZ_RYYM01000126.1:0-288 GCF_004379075.1 Campylobacter sp. US25a | reverse complement strand
ATTTGCAAAATTCTTCGATCACTTTTAGAGGCTAAAGATTTGGATAAAGCTTTGGAAAATTTTAACAAATAAAAAAAGATTTTTAAAAAATTATTTTAAGGAAAAACAAATGAAAACTTTAGAAGAAATTCAAGCTATGGATGAAGAAACGGTAACGGAGATAGGTTGGGAATTTTTTAGACTTGTTAAAAATAATAAACTTAAAGAGGTGAAAGAGTTTTTAAAAGATTATCCCGTGCCTGAAGTATTTTTAGAGAAATGTTGTAAGATATATTGGTGTAATCATCC
>NZ_RYYM01000125.1:0-290 GCF_004379075.1 Campylobacter sp. US25a | reverse complement strand
AATAAAGTAAGAGTGGCTAAAAACTCTCATGAGTTTGTAGGAGAAAACAAAGACATAGAAATAGGTGCTAATCAAAACACTATTATCCATAAGGATGAGACAAGAAATGTGAAGGGAAATAAAAAGGAGGTGGTTGAGGGGCATTATGATATTAATATCAGCGATAAAATGCAAGTATTAAGCGAGAAAGAGATGGATTATAAAAGCAAAGACAATATTCTTTTTACAAGTAATGAATCCATAGGATTTGAAAGTGATAAAAATACAAGCATGGTAGCTGATAATATCAC
>NZ_RYYM01000124.1:0-292 GCF_004379075.1 Campylobacter sp. US25a | reverse complement strand
TTAAGTCCTAAACTCTCAAAATACTCCATCATTTCAAAACTTTGACTCTTATCATAAGCGATCCCTGCCCAAGCTAAGGTAGAACTAGGGCTAAAAAAAGGTATAGGATGATCATACCAATATACCTTACGACGTTTCTCTAAAAATACTTCAGGCACGGGATAATCTTTTAAAAACTCTTTCACTTCTTTAAGTTTATTATCTTTAATAAGATCAAAAAACTCCCAACCTAACTCCCTTATAGCTTCTTCATCCATAGCTTGCATTTCTTCTAAAGTTTTCATTTGTTTTT
>NZ_RYYM01000123.1:0-296 GCF_004379075.1 Campylobacter sp. US25a | reverse complement strand
ACTTGATACTCATATAAAGCTTCATTGTCTTTTCTAGTTTTTTTAAAGACAAGATCAGCAGAAAATCTATCTTCTATAATGGTAGAATAAGCTGTAGGATCTCCTATTTCACGTTTATTTTTTAAAATTAAACTTTTTGAAGATTCATTTTGAATATGTTTATCTTCTATATCATACCCTAACTTTATCCCATCTGCATAAAGCCACAAATGAGTAGTAAAAGCACTATCAAAAAAACATTTTTCATCATTCTCATAGATTAAATCAAGCATAGCATAACTAGCATCTGCTATATT
>NZ_RYYM01000122.1:0-319 GCF_004379075.1 Campylobacter sp. US25a | reverse complement strand
AAAGCTCCTAATAGCACTCAAGGTATTGTTATAGGAGAGAGTAAGGATATAGAAAGTGAGAGAAATACTATTTATACTGATGAGCATGGAAGGGTTAAGGTAAGGATTAATCTTTATGCCAATCAAGAAGAATTAGATAATAATACTTTTATTACAAATGATATAGATACAAATTCTTCTAATTTATCAAGCAATACTTACAAATCTTACCATCACACTCCTTTTTTAAGAGTAGCTTCTAGTATAGCAAGCAATCATTCAGGTTTTTTTCATACTCCAAGAATAGGAGATGAAGTGATTATTTCTTTTTTAGATGATG
>NZ_RYYM01000121.1:0-319 GCF_004379075.1 Campylobacter sp. US25a | reverse complement strand
TTAAAGCATATATGGGTGAAGAAAACTATAAAAAATTAAGACCTTATTTAGGTATGACAACTTATTATGTGTGTGAGGGTAAAAAATATCCTGTTGTTTTTGATACTATGATAGATTATAAAGTAAAAAGCTATGGATTATTTGGAGATGAAGGAAGAGGATTTAGCTTTTCTAGCATTAGTCGTAAAAGTGCAGGAGGAGGACATTTTCATTATTTTACTAATGGTAAATTTATAAAAAGTGATGAAAAATATACAGGACAAAGTTACTGATGAATCCTAAAGAACTTATCTCTCAAATCAAAGACTATGCTAATATA
>NZ_RYYM01000120.1:0-324 GCF_004379075.1 Campylobacter sp. US25a | reverse complement strand
ACTCCTACTTTCGCTAACGCTTAGAAGTAGGAGGTTCCTAACTAAAGCCAAGTATTCTTAGCTAGCTCGAAAGGCTTCTTGTTTATAGCTTACACCTAAATTTTCATTAAAATATTAAAACTTATACAAAAATCTTTCATAAATTGTTTCAGAAGTTAAAGAATTTGTTTGGTATAATTACATTAAGGGTTTTGCCACAAGGCTGCAACCCTGTGGCATAATCACACCCTAGAAAGGGGGTGAACTATATGACACGACTCATACTTATAATTATACTAATTTGTATAATTACTGTCAAGGCTTATTAGCCTTGCCCCTTTGGGG
>NZ_RYYM01000011.1:0-59400 GCF_004379075.1 Campylobacter sp. US25a | reverse complement strand
GAAGCTGAATTGAGATTAGATACAGATTTACCTGTATTGTCTGTGTCTTTTTTGATTTGTAGGGCTAGTTTTACACCTTCTCTACTTGCTAAATCTGCTCCTATACTTCCTAATTGTTCTGTGATAGAACGAAGAGCTAGGATAGAAGCTTTATCATTAGTACTAAGATTTAAATTTAAGTTTTTATTTACTAAATCAACGTATTTTTCATCATCGATTTTACCGCCGTTTTTCTTAGCTTCATCTAACATTGCTTGAAGTTCAGTTTTTTGTTTATTAAGGGCTTCTTTGGCTTGCTCCCATTCTTCACCTTCATCGGAATCAAATTCATTTTTAAGTAATTTATCGATAGTATCTATATCTACTTGAAGTTGAACTAGCTTATTTTTAGCTGCTGCAGTAGCACCTCCATTAACTACCAAGCATTTATTGCCACCGCAGTTTTGAACACTAAGTTTATAATCTACTAAGCCTTTTTCTCCATCGCCATATTTCTCTTCATCGCTAATATCTATAACAGCTCCTGTTTCTAATTCATCTTTGCCATGAAGATCAGTTGAAACATAATCATTTAAAAATTTTACAAGTAATGCACCTGCATTGTTCTTTGCTTTTAAAATATCTTCATTGAAATCTTTAGCTTGAACCATTATTACATTATTTGCTTCTAAGTCTGTATAAGAGCGTTTGATAAGTCCAAAATTTGAATTTGTAAGATTTGCAGTTCCATTTACCTTAACAAAATTTCCATAAGTAGCAAAAAGGGTTTTATCGGCGGTAAAATTTCCATTTATAGTTAAGCTACCATTAGCACTTTGTGTTTCACCTGCTCCATTATAAAGAATTATACCTGAGCCTTTTTCTTCATCCTCGGTAATGGCTTCCTTTCCTGAGCCAGTCATAGTCAAATCTCCATTAATCACCGAAGGTGCAAAAGCTTGTAAAATTATATCTGTTGTTTCAACTTTTTTAGCAGTAGCGTTTAGATTTGTTACATAAGCAGGTTCTTGATTGTTATTATGCGTAAAGCTTAAAGTATTGTTTTTACCGATATCAATGTTCAATCGATAATCAGCGCTATCATAGCCATCGCTTGGTAAATCCCCAATGCCCATTTTGATACTTAAATCTTTTCCTTTGTAATTATCAGGATTTTTAAGATTGATATCCTTACCATTTTCTTCAAAATATTTTCCTATATCTGAAGATTGTGCAAGATTGATTTCTTCAGCAAAAGCACCCGAATAAAGCAAAGTTGCTACACCTAAGCTTAGCAATATCTTGCTCGAAGCAATTTTCTTCATAAGTTTCTCCTTCAATAAATTTAAACTAAAGAAGAAATTATACCCCCCCCCTAAAAATAAGCTTAAAAATAAAACTATAATTTTTAATGAAAAATTATAAAACTTAATATATCAAAGTTTTAAGGGTAATAAATCGATCTTAACTTCATATAAAAAATTCTAAAAATTTGAAATAAACTTATGATTTACTTAAAATTAGCGTGATGGTGGAAGCGAGGGGAATCGAACCCCTGTCCAAAAATAATCCCACAAAGACCTCTACATGCTTAGCAAAGATGACTACTTCACCCTACTTCGCTCATCTTCCAAAACTCAAAAGCAAGGCTAAGACTTTATTTCACCTCAACGCTTGTCAAACGCAAGGCTACACTATCAAAAATGACCGAAAATTAAGCTAGATAGTATGACTTAAATTTCAGGCTCAACTGAACTTACGCAGCTTTAGCGTAAGCAGGAGCGAATTTAACGTTGTTTGCGTTTAATTTTATTTGGGCTTTTTACGCTTTGCCCAAAGCGACATGCCATCTAAGCAGACTTACTCCTGTCGAAGCCAAGTCGCTCCCTTATTTAGAAATAATATTTGGAACATTAACAATTAAAGGATTAAAAACCGCTAAAACAGAATCATCATTTTCATATGAACGACAATATTTTTCAAACTGATCGCTCATCAAAAGCATCCAATCCGTAAATTCATCACTAGCAGGTCCGTTAAAGCGATTTGCTTGCGCCATCATCTCTTCACAAAATACACAAAAATCAGTCACTTCTTCAAGATTTAAACGTCTTGCTGCCCAAGCGGTATTGTGTGCTAAAGTTTCAAGCTCTTTTATAGCTTCTTTATAACGCACACTATCGCTTCCAAGCTTGATGATTAAAGGTTCAAACCTATCGCACATGGTTCTAAAAAATTGTAAAAATTTTTCTATATCGTCAATTTCATAATCTAATTCTAATTTTGTTAAAATTCCCATTTTTAAACCATAATCATTAAAGTTTAATGTAAATTCTAGCAAATTTTAGCTAAAATCTTATTTTAATTTTTCCAAAATATAAGCAAAGATATGGATAGAATAGTAGAAATAGAAAAATACTCCTTTGATGAAACTTACGAAACTTCGTTGCGTCCTTCAAATTTTGATGGTTATATAGGTCAAGAAAGCATTAAAAAAAATTTAAATGTCTTTATAGCTGCAGCTAAAAAACGCAATGAATGTTTAGATCATATACTTTTTAGCGGTCCTGCAGGACTTGGAAAAACAACACTAGCTAATATCATCTCCTATGAAATGGGTGCAAATATCAAAACAACCGCCGCTCCTATGATAGAAAAAAGCGGGGATTTAGCCGCTATTTTAACTAATCTTAGCGAAGGAGATATACTTTTTATCGATGAAATTCATCGCTTAAGCCCTGCTATCGAAGAAGTGCTTTACCCTGCGATGGAGGATTACCGCCTTGATATTATCATAGGTAGTGGTCCAGCCGCCCAAACCATAAAAATCGATTTGCCAAAATTTACTCTTATAGGAGCTACAACGCGTGCAGGTATGCTTAGTAATCCTTTGCGAGATCGTTTTGGTATGCAATTTAGATTAGAATTTTACAAAGATAGCGAACTTGCTCTCATCTTGCAAAAAGCAGCTTTAAAACTTAATAAAACTTGCGAAGAAAAAGCCGCACTTGAGATCGCTAAAAGAAGTCGTTCAACCCCTAGAATAGCTCTAAGGCTTTTAAAAAGGGTAAGAGATTTTGCTGATGTTAATGATGAAGAGATTATCACAGAAAAAAGAGCTAATGAAGCCTTAAATTCTTTAGGAGTGAATGAGCTTGGTTTTGATGCGATGGATTTAAGATATCTTGAACTTTTAACCGCTGCTAAGCAAAAACCTATCGGGCTTGCAAGTATTGCTGCGGCTTTAAGCGAAGATGAAAATACCATAGAAGATGTAATTGAGCCTTATTTGCTTGCTAATGGCTATATAGAACGCACTGCAAAAGGGCGTATAGCTAGCACAAAAAGCTATAGTGCTTTAAAATTAAACTATGAAAAAACTTTATTTGAGGAGTAAATTTTGCAAAATGGAAAAATCTTTCTTATAAGCTTTATTTTAGTTATTTTATTTCTTTTGCTTTATCTTTTTAAAGGTTTTTTACTTGTGATTATCATAGCTAGTTTAATGGCGGTAGCTACCTCAAACATCAATGCGAAATTTTTAAATCTTACTAAAGGACATAAATTTTTAGCTTCCATTCTTACAACAGCTTGCATGGTTTTGCTTTTTTTTGCACCTTTTGTTTATGCCATGATAGAACTTGCCAAAGCTTTAAAGAATTTTGATATCAATTTAGTCACACAAACACTTGATTATGTCAAAAACTATCAATTTACCTTGCCTGAAAGCTTTAATTTTTTAGAACCTAAAATCAAAGAATTTTTAGCTTCTATAGATTTAAATAGCATTTCCAAACAAATCCTAAGTTATGCTTCAAGTTTTACAAAATCAGGAGCTAAATTCCTTATAGATATGGTTTTAATTTGCGTGTTTTATTTCTTTGCAAATCTATATGGAACAGAACTTGTTATCTATCTTAAATCCATCATTCCTATTGATAAAAAAGAACTCGATGATGTTTTAAGCGAAGTGGGTAATGTTATGGCTGTTGTGCTTTACTCTATGGTGATTGTAGCGATATTTCAAGGTGCACTTTTTGGTTTAATCACAATGTTTTATGGTTATGATGGAATTTTAATGGGAGTAATTTTTGCTGTAAGTTCTCTCATACCTGCTATAGGAGGAGCTTTAATTTATGTGCCTGTAAGTCTTTATGAATTTGCCTCAAACAATCTTAACTCAGCTCTTGTTATTTTTATTTATTCTGTAATTGTAATTTCTTTTATAGCAGATACTTTAATCAAACCTTTAATCATCAAATGGATCAACAAAAAACTTGTAAAAACTCCAACCAAAATCAACGAACTTTTAATTTTCTTGGCTATGATAGCAGGAATTTCTACCTTTGGTTTTTGGGGTATTATACTAGGTCCTGCGATTTTAACCTTTTTTGTATCAACTTTAAGAATGTATGTGATTTTAAAAGATAAGAATTTAATTTAACTTGCCTTAAAAAAGGCAAGTTTTATGTTCTAGGCTTTTGGACCTATCATTTTAGTAGGATCAACAAATTTATTGAAATCTTCTTCGCTAACCAAACCAAGCTCCATTGCACTTTCTTTTAAAGAAATACCTTTTTTATGGGCATTTTTGGCTGCTTTAGCAGCGTTTTCATAACCTATGTGTGGATTTAGAGCGGTAACTAGCATTAAAGAATTATGAAGATTATGATCGATTTTTGCACGATTTGGTTCTATGCCTACAGCACAATGGATATTGAATGAATGCATAGAATCAGCCAACAAATCAAGACTTTGCAAGAAATTATAAATAATCACAGGCTTAAACACATTAAGCTCAAAATTTCCTTGACTTGCTGCAAATCCAATAGCTGCATCATTTCCCATCACTTGTACAGCAACCATAGTAACAGCTTCGCACTGGGTAGGATTTACCTTACCTGGCATAATCGAACTTCCTGGCTCATTTTCAGGGATGATAAGCTCACCAAGACCGCATCTTGGACCTGAAGCTAGCCATCTAATATCATTTGCAATTTTCATTAAATTTGCAGCCAAACCTTTCATAGCTCCATGAGTGAAATTGATCGCATCATGACTTGTTAAAGCATGAAATTTATTTGGACTTGAAACAAATTTCGTACCTATAAGTTGAGTTAACTCTTCACTTACTTTTTGGCTTAATTCTGGATGTGCATTAAGCCCTGTTCCTACTGCGGTTCCTCCTATGGCAAGTTCTCTTAAAGTTGGTAAAGAAGCGATGATTTGCTCTTTTGAATGCAAAAGCATAGAAAGATATCCACTAAATTCTTGTGCTAGAGTAAGTGGCGTAGCATCTTGCAAATGCGTGCGTCCTATCTTGATAATACCATCAAATTCTTTTACTTTTTTTTCAAAAGTTGCAATAAGCTCATCAAGCGCAGGGATAAGCTTTTTCTCTACTTGCTCAACTGCAACGATACTCATAGCTGTTGGAAAAGTATCATTTGAACTTTGACTCATATTAACATGATCATTTGGATGTACAAGCTTTTCTTTGCGAAAATCCCCGCCCATGATTTCAGTGGCACGATTTGCAATAACTTCATTCATATTCATATTGCTTTGCGTACCTGAACCTGTTTGCCAAATCGCAAGTGGAAAATTATCATCAAATTTACCTGCGATAATCTCATCACAAGCTTGAACTATAGCATTTTTTTTAGCATCATCAAGTTTGCCAAGTTTGTTATTGACTAAAGCTAAAGATTTTTTAAGATTTGCAAAAGCATAGATTAAAACCTTTGGCATTTTCTCACAACCGATTTTGAAATTTTCAAAACTTCTTTCAGTTTGCGCTCCCCAATATTTGTCATTTGGGACCTTAACTTCACCCATGGTATCATGTTCAACTCTGTATTCCATAATTTTTTCCTTTGATTAAAATTTTATTTATTATAAGCTAAAAAAATAAATACTTTCAAAAACGTTTTCCTATTGAACTCATTAAATGCAATTCATAGGCATTATGAGAAAATCTATTCATTAACATAAACTGCCAAAATACATTGTTTTTATATAAAAATTCTGAATTAAAACCTTGACTTAAAATATTATCTTTTAATTTATATTTTTGAATAAAAGCAATAGGAAAATCAACAAAACTAGCCTTATTTTCTAAAGTTCTTCCATAAATTCTTTTTTCAAAAATTACAAAAGTAGAAAAAGAAGCTTGATAATCATCTTGCTCTATATTTTTAGCAAGATTAAAACCTAAATTTGTATTTATGCTATGATGTTTTAAACTTTCGTAATTTTTAGCAAAAGGACTTTTATTTTCTTTAAAATCTTCTTGATAAAAAAAACTATGTGTAAAATACATTAAAGGATTAAAAATAAAATCTTGACCTAAAATAATATCTTTAGTTACACCAAGCTGGGCTGAAGTTTGCAATGTTTTATACTTGCCTTCAATTGGCTGCTCTACTACAAAACGATTAAGAGTATTAAATCCTACACCTATACCTAATCCACTTAATATTTTTATAAAATCTAAATCATGGTTATAATTAAACAATAAGTCCATATTATAACTCTTCAAATCACTACCATTATTAAAATTAAATCTAGCGCTAGAAAGAGATAAAGCATAAGCTAAAAAGCCTGATGAGAAATTTTCTCCTAAAGAGATATTAGCACCTGTTTTTTGACCTGAAAAATCTTTATCTTTATAGTATTTATAGCTTGGAGTAAGGTGCCAAAAATATTCTTCATTACTAAAAATTCTAGGTAAATAAGCACTAGCAAGTAACATATTATTGTTTTGTGCAAAATTATTAATATTAAGAGGATGAAGAGTAAACAATATGTTATTTTGTATCAAATTAGATTGATTATGATTACTAAAAGTGCTTAAATACTCTGAACCTTCTATTCTATTTAATTTAGTCTTTACATCTATTCCATTATCTAAAGAAGCAAAAAATTCCTGATAAGTCCGACTCAAGTCTGCTCTAGATCGCAATTGTCTTAAAGCATTTCCCAAGCTTGTATTAGGAATTTCATAAGCATTGGGTTTTAAATTAGGTTTTATTAAGGTTTTATTAATACTCACTAAATCATCACTTAAAACAAAATCAAAATTTAAAGCATAAGTATTTTGCACCAAAACATGATTAAAAGATGATAAACTTTTTTCCAAATCTCCTAAATTAATTTTCACTGGCTTATTTAAGATATAGTATTTAGGTAAAGGAATATATTCTAAATTCCCGCTCTTAATATCATAAGTTTTTGCAATCAGTTTAGAATTTTTATAATTACCAAAATCAAGTTGTAATTTAGAGTCAACTCCTTCTTGAGTATAAGTTCCTTGCACGGTTAAATCACTCAAATCTTCATTTCCAGGTCTAACTATGCCTTTATTGTTTAAATTTTGCCCTACAATACCATTACCGCTTAGCATTGCTTCTTGTTCTACATAAGCATTATTTTTAACTTTTCCTTTGAGCTTTAATTCTCCTTGTTTGATTAAAGTTGCACCCTCATAAGTATTTTGACCACTGATAATCAAAATACCTTCACCTTCTTTAGATAATCCTATGTTAAGATTAGCTAAATGTGTAGGTTTATTAATAGTGCTTGATAAATGAGTACTTTCATCCCATTTTCTTTGACTAATATCATTAGAAAATTCAGCATCATAACCTGCAGTATTTATAGTATAATAAGCTGTATTAGGTTCTTGATCATATTTTAATACATCCTGGTCACTGAGTCTGTTTGCATCTAAAATACTCAGTCCTTTTAATGCCTTTTGTGCATCTAAAATTCCTTGTCCAAATAATTCTTCTTTTTCAACCCTAACTACTCCATTAATAGAACTAATAGTGGAAGTATTAAGTTTTTGCGACTGCGCACTATCTCTATTATCCCAAATATAATCACTATAATCAATCCATTGTCCATTAACTTGAACTTGCATTCCATTGTAAAGCTGTTTTAAATCCCGTTTTATTTCATCTTCTATCTTAGGTGGATCTTGCGAAATATACACAATAAGAAATTTAGGTTGATTTGTTCCATCGGTTACTTGTTTAACAGTAAATTTTGGAGCCTTATAATTTTTATTTGCTGTACTTAACAGTATATCAGCAATTTGCTTACCATCCAAAAAGGGGAAATTTTGCTTGACCAGTGCCGCTGTTCCACTCACCATAGGTGCTGCCATAGAAGTTCCACTTTTTTTTGTAAAGTTATCATTAGTGCTTGAATCAACATTATTAATATTTACCCCAGCAGCAACTAAAGAAAAATTCGTAGCTCCCTTAAAACCATTACTAAAATCGGCCAAACTTTGACTTTTAATTGTTAAAGTCCCATCTGATTCTAAAGTAATCTCATTTGCATCCAAAGCTCCAACAGCCAACCAAGCTCTTAAAGATTCATCATAACTTGGTAAAATCGCATGCAAAGCAGGGCTAAGAATTCCTTCATTACCAGCAGCAAATACATTTAATACTCCCTTATCCTTGCTAAGCCTCATCATATCATTAGCAACTTTATCTGCTTTCATAACATACTCCAAAGGAGTATTACAGATATTATAGCTTTTCCCTTGATTAGTTTGAGTACAATCTACTAATCCAGAATTTGAAGCTCTAAGATTAAAATAAGGATAAAATTTAATACCCCAGCTATTATTAATAATACTCACATTTTTGAAAAAATTATAAATATTAGGATTTTGAGTGTAAGAGCCATTTGGAAACACCCCAGCTCCATAAAATTTTGCCCCATAAGCCACTCCATAAGGTTTACTATCGTCTATCTTTGCTCCAACAGCTATACCTGCTACATGACTTCCGTGTGTTGATTTTTGCAAATCAGGTATAAGCTGTTTCCCAGCTGTATCAGTAGGATAAGTAGACTTTAAAATCTTATCCTTTAAACTAATATGATCTTGATTAAAAGCATCATCGGCTACACCTATTATAATAGTATCTCCACTATACCCTAGCTTATGTACTTTATCAATATGATGAAGTTCAAATTCACTTAAAGCAAAAAGTTTACAAACGAAAGTTAAACAAAAAAATTTTTTCATTTCTATTCTACCGTTACGCTTTTAGCCAAATTTCTTGGCATATCCACATCATTGCCAAGTCTTATAGAAATTTCCATTGCTAAAAGTTGAGTAATTACCATCATTTCAAAAAATTCACACATATAGTGATCTTGCTCATTAGTTTTTATAAAATCATCACTCAAATCAAATTCTAAAGGCGAAATGCTAAGCACTGTAGAATCCCTAGCTATAAGCTCTTCAACATTTGATTTTGTTTTTTCATAAAGCATATGCTTTGGCATTAAAGCTATAGTATAAAGTTTAGAATCAGCTAGAGCAATAGGGCCATGTTTCATCTCTCCTGCAGGATAACCCTCAGCGTGAAGATAAGATAATTCTTTAAGTTTTAAAGCTCCTTCTAAGGCCAAAGGATAAAACACATCTCTACCTATAAAGAAAAAGCCATGTCCATCTAAATAACGCTTGGATAAACGATGAATTTTTTCATGTAAAGCCTGTTTTACACTCACACAATTTGGAGTATGTAAAAGCGCTTTAATTTCAGCAGAAACATTTAAATTTCTTTTTTGCGCCATAAAAATAGCAAGCATCCAAAGTGTTAAAACCTGAGTGGCAAAAGCTTTAGTTGAAGCAACTCCTTTTTCTATGCCCGCACGAGTTAAAAGACTTAGGTGTGCTAAACGCACTATATTAGAATTATCCACATTACAAATTGCAAAAGTCTTAGCGCCCTGCTCTTTTGCAATCTTTAAAGCCTCTAAAGTGTCTGCTGTTTCTCCACTTTGAGAAATAACGATAAATAAAGAATCTTTTTTTATAATTGCTTCACGGTATCGAAATTCACTTGCAATTTCTACTTTAGCTTTAACTTTAGCAATTCTTTCAAACAAATAAGCACTTGCCATTGCAGCATGATAGCTTGTTCCACAAGCACAAAGCGTGATTTCATCTACTTGACTTAAATCTTCATTGTTTAGCTCATCAAAAACGACTTCATCGCCTTGAATACGTCCCATTAAAACTTCACTCATCACGCGACTTTGTTCATAAATTTCTTTTTCCATAAAAAAGCGAAAGCCGTCTTTTTTTGCATAAGCCTTATCGCCTGAAAGCTTAGAAAAACAAAGTGATTTTAAAACATCATTTTCATAAACAACAAGCTCATCTTTACTCGCGTATCCCAAGCTTAAATCTTCAAGATACATTACCTCATCACAACTTCCTATCAAAGGTGCATCACCTGAAGAAAAATACCATTCTTTATTTGCATTTTTACCGATAATCAAAGGAGCAGCATTTTTTGCAAAATACACATGATTGGGATCTTTTTTTGTTACTAACAAAGTAGCAAAAGCACCGCGAAGTTCTTTGATGGTTTTTTGCCAAGCTTCAAAAACTCCCAAATTTCTTGCGTAAAATTCAAAAAGCTGGACAATAACTTCAGTATCGGTTTGACTTAAAAAACTCACGCCTTCTTTTTCAAGTTTATCTTTGATTTCTTTATAATTTTCTATAATACCATTGTGAATCACACAAGAATACTGTCCTAAATGAGGATGTGCATTGATTTCAGTAGGCTTACCATGAGTTGCCCATCTTGTATGACCTATAGCAAAACCATAACCTTGACTTTCAAAATCCGTGCATTTATTCGCCAAATTTTCAAGTTTTCCTACAGCTTTAAAAAAACTAAGCTCACCTTCTTGCATCACTGCCATACCCGCACTATCATAGCCACGATATTCTAATTCTTTAAGTCCATTTAGTATAATTTGTTTTTTCTCATTATTTCCTATATAGCCTACGATTCCACACATTTTTTTACTCACTTATTAATAAATTAACTAACTTTTGCTCGCTATGTTCTAGTTTTTCATTCTTTTGAAAAATAAAAATATTACGCGTCCTTTGTCTTATGGTTTGAATTTTTGCTGCGCATAAAACAAGTTCAAGTTCATTAAAAACATTCATCAAATACGCCATTAAACCTTGCTGATCTTTAGTATTAAGACCTAATTTGGCATACATTTTAGAATAATTTAAGTCTAATTTTAACTCATCTTTTTTAATGATTGGCTTTTTAATTTTTTTCAAATTAAAACCAGAAAGATTTGAATTTAAAAGCTCGCAAAGTTTTAGTTTTTGCTCATCACTGATAATATTATCATATTCAAATCTTAAATAAATTTTATCATCAAAAAGTTCAAAAAAATTCATGAAAATAAGATTTAAATTTGTTAAAGAACTTAAAATAATGGCAATATTAAAATGAAGTGGTGCAATAATTTGCAAACTAAGATTTGTTTCATTGCTAAACCAAAATTTAAAATCATTTTCTTTGGCTAATTTAGAAATCATAACAATATCTTCAAAAGTATTTTTTATAATAAAAAGATTTGATTTGATATGTATGATTTTATCTTGCAAAATTTCATCTTGCTCTAAAAAAATCTTACTTCTTTTAAGCGTTAATTCTTTTTTTACTCTTCTTGCGCTTTCTTCAAGTAGATTTTCATCTTCAAAACCTTGTTTTGCATTTTCTAAAAGTTTATCAAGAACTCTAAAATAAAAAGCATTGTAATTTAAAGCCTTAGCCTTTAGCCAAGTTAAAGTGTATAAAAGCTCTAAATTTTCTAAATTTTCTAATTTAGAAACCAAACTACTTACAACAATAGGATTATATATATCTTCTTTTTCTACAAGATCTTTTAAGGCATTATTGTTTTTAAATATTTTAAGACCCCATTCTAAAATTTCATTCTTTAAATCAAATTTGGAGCAATACGCTCTATATATGCCTGCTAAAGAAATTTCATTTTCACTTTCTATAGCGCTTAAAAGTATCACAAGCTTTAAAATCATTTTTTCATCGGTTTTAAGTTTTTGGAGTATCTCAAGCTCATCTTCGTATTTTTCAAATTCACTTAACATAAGAAAAACTTGCTCATCAAAACTATAATTTCCTTCTTCATCACTTAAAAAACGAACTGTCCAAAAAGGCTTGCATAAATCTTTTAAAATTCCACTATCAAGCAAAAGTTTTAAAACACAAAAACTATGCCTTTTATAAAAAATTTTCTCAAAAAGTATTAAAGCTTTTTCTATATCTTTTTTACCGTATTTCAATCTTCTTAGGGCAAAAACCAAGTTAAGATCGAAAATAACCTCTTTATCTTCAAGTTTTAATAAGTATTCTAAAACTTCTATAAGAGTTTTAAATTTATACTCTTGTTTAGGGGTATGATTTAATCCATCTTGAATTTGCTTTGCTAGAAAGTGTGTATAAAAACCTATAGTATGCATACTTTGCAAAGCCTTTTGAACCAACAACTCATTTGCTCCAAAATGTTTTTTAGCTTTTTTATACATTAATTCACTCAAATCATGAACATTAATAAGTAAAAACTCATCCTCATCTTTAGCACTTAATAAATTCATCGCTGATTTTAAAGAAAGTAAAAAATCTCCAGCTAAACGCAACTCGCTTAAATTTTTTTCATCTATAAAATTTAAAGCATAATTTTTTGGAGAAGTCTTAAAAAGAACAAGCAAACTCTCTAAGAATCTTAAATGATTTAATCCGCCAAAATCTTTTAAGATATTAAATTCTTGCTTTATAAATGGAATATCAAATTCTTTAAAATTTTCTAGCAAAAGCTTGGCAAAATCATTTTTATTTTCTTCTAAAATACTCTCAAATTTCGTCTTAATCCCTTTAAATAAAATCCTAGAACCACATATGAAACGAGTTTGTATTATAGAAGTCTTAAGCTCATTGCTAGCATTATAAAGTCCATTAAATTCTAAGATAACAGAGTCAATTTGCAAATGTGTATCATTTAAAATTTCAATAAAAGCCTTAATCATAGGTTTTAAATGAAAAGCCTTAATATCTTTATAGACAAAAATCAAAGAAATACTTTCATTAAAACAAAGACTATTGTTTGCATATGCTTTGCTTGCTAAAACACAAAAAGGGATATTATCACTTGGAGGTGAAAAATCATCAAAATAATCTTTAAGAACTATATCATAAGCTTTTTTTATGAAATTATCCATATTTTTAGAATGATATAAACTAAACGCCCCTTGCTTAAGAAAAAATTTTCTACAACTTTGGGTATAGGAACTAAGATTTTTTTTAAAAATTTCTAATTCTTTATTTAACAAAATTTCCACTCTCTTTTAAATTTTAATATTTTAATAATAATCTTAACAAAAATATCTTTTATTTTGGCTTTTTCTATAAACTCTTTTTCAGTAAGCAAAAATTATAATGCTTTATTTAAAAACAGCAAAAGAGTAAAATTAAAATGAAAAATTTAATTACCAAACTAGAAAATGAAGAAAGATTAAACCAAGAAGAAGCCAATGCACTTTGGGATCTAGATCTTTTTACCCTAGGCAAATACGCCCATAAAAAACGCGCCAAACTTCATGGAAAAAAAGTTTATTTTAATATCAATCGCCATATCAATCCAACTAATATCTGTGCAGATACCTGTAAATTTTGCGCCTTTTCAGCACACCGAAAAAATCCTAATCCTTATTTGATGACTCATGAAGAAATCATGAAAATCGTCGATGAAACTGTAAAACGAGAAACTAAAGAAGTACATATCGTTTCAGCTCATAACAAAGATACAACTTGGCAGTGGTATTTAGAAATTTTTAAAATGATAAAAGAAAAATATCCTAATCTTCATGTAAAAGCTATGACTGCTGCTGAGATTGATTTTTTACATCGTCGTTTTGAAATGAGCTATGAAGAAGTGATAGAAAAAATGCTTGAATACGGCGTTGATTCCATGCCAGGCGGTGGAGCTGAAATTTTTGATGAAGAAGTGCGTAAGAAAATTTGTCATGGAAAAGTTAGCAGTGAAAATTGGCTTAAAATTCATAAACTTTGGCATGAAAAAGGCAAACAAAGTAATGCTACCATGCTTTTTGGACATATAGAAGAAAGACATCACAGGATCGATCATATGTTAAGACTGCGTGATCTTCAAGATCAAACCGGTGGATTTAATGCTTTTATCCCTCTAGTTTGGCAAAGGGATAATAGCTTTATACAAACTGATAAAATCATGGATAGTGAAGAAATTTTAAAAACCATTGCCATTGCTCGTTTAGTGCTTGATAATATTAAAAATATCAAAGCTTACTGGGCAACAATGACTTTAAATTTAGCCATGGTAGCACAAGAATTTGGGGCTAATGATTTAGATGGCACTATAGAAAAAGAAAGCATACAAAGCGCAGGTGGTGCAAAATCTGCCAAAGGCACAAGTTTAAAAACTTTTATCGATATGATAAAAACTTCAAATCTTATTCCTGTAGAACGCGATAGTTTATATAACGAGCTAAAAACCTACTAAGGAGAAAAAATGGACTTTTTTAAACTCAAAGAAAACAATACGAGTTTTAAAACTGAAGTTATAGCAGGGCTTACTACTTTTTTGGCTATGGTTTATATTATCCCTGTAAATTCTAGCATAGTAGGAAATACAGGAATGCCTATAGAAGCTTTAATCACCGCAACAGCTTTAATCACCATAGTTGCAAGTGCTTTTAATGCTTTTTTTGCCAATACTCCTGTAGCTATGAGTGTGGGAATGGGTTTAAATGCTTATTTTACCTTTGCGGTTTGTTTAGGTCAAAACATAGCTTGGCAAAGTGCCTTAGGAGCTGTTTTTATTTCAAGTATTATTTTTCTTATACTTTCTTTTGCACATTTTCGCCTTTGGGTAATCCGCAATATCCCAAAAGATTTACGCCTTGCAATTTGTGCGGGCATAGGTTGTTTTATTGCATTTTTAGGCTTAAGTCAAATGGGTGTGATAATACATAATAAAGATACTTTAGTCAGCATAGGAAATTTCAAAAGCCCTCATGTGCTTTTTGGAATTTTTACCCTAGCTTTAATCATCTTTTTTTGGGCTATAAAACTTCGCGGAGCTTTTATTTTGGGGGTATTAGTAAGCTCTATTATCGCTTGGATTTTTCATTTAGATAATGCAAGTTTTCCTGTGCTAATCTTTTCTTTGCCAAATTTTAGCATGGAAAATGGTTTAGGAGCCATCTTTTTACAACTTGATATCAAAAGCGCCTTAAATATTACTATGATACCTATAATTCTTACTTTTTTCATCACTCAACTTTTTGATAGTATAGGAACTATCACAGGTGTGGGTGAAAGAGGAAAGATTTTTGATGATCCAAAAAATGGAGAAAAAAAACTAAGCAAAACCTTAATGGCAGATGCAACAGGATCAGCCTTAGGAGCTATGACAGGCACTTCTACAGTTACTGCTTTTGTAGAAAGCACTACAGGTGTTGAAAGTGGAGGAAGAACGGGGCTTACAGCTTTAGTTGTAGCTATTTGTTTTGCTTTTACACTTTTTTTACTGCCACTTTTTAAAGCCATTCCTGCAAATGCAATATACCCCGTACTTGTAATGGTTGGAATTTTAATGTTTATGGAAGTTAAAAATATAGATTTTAAAGATAGTGCTATAGCTGTAGCAAGCTTTTTTACTATTATCATGATGCCTTTTACTTACTCTATCACCACAGGTTTTGCTTTTGGTTTTCTTTCTTATTTGCTTGTAAGAATTTTTAAACGCGAATGGGATAAAATCAATCTTGGCATTATAGTTTTAAGTTTATTATCTTTGGGTAATTTTTTACTTATGGCACTACAATAAATTAAGGATATATAATGATATTTTACTCCTATGAAGAATTTAAAGAAGATGTAAAAATTCTTGCTAAAGAAATTAAAAAAGATTTTAACCCTGATGCACTTTTAGCTATAGCAAGAGGAGGAATGAGTTTAGGACACTCTTTAGCAGTAGCTTTAAAAACACGTCAGCTTTTTGCTTTAAACTCAATTCATTACGATGATACAAAAAAACTTGATACTATTGAAATTTTTAATATTCCTGATTTAAGCAAGCACAAAAAAATTCTACTCATTGATGATATAGTAGATAGCGGAGAAAGTTTAGTAGAAATAAAAAAAGTTTTGCTTGAAAAATTTCCTCATATAGAACTTAAAATTGCAACCATTTTTTACAAAAAAACTGCTCTTTTGGAGCCTGATTTTAAAGCAAAAGAAGCTACTGAATGGGTGGATTTTTACTGGGATATAAATCTTGATTAAAAATTTGCTATAATTTTACTTTTAAAATTTTTAGGAGTTTTTGCTTGAGAATAAAATTTATATCTTTTATTTTAATTTTTTTTACTATTTTTGCTTTTGCTAAAGAACAAAATTTAAATGATTTTGAACAAGAATACCAAAACTATCAAGTAAACGATCCGCTTTCAGGATATAACAAAGCTATGACAAGCTTTAATGTGGCTTTGTATGATTATGGTTTGCGTCCCGTTCTTAAGGGCTATAACGCCATCACCCCTGAATTTATAAGATTAGGAGTAAGAAATTTCTTTGATAATTTACTTGCTCCTTTGCGTTTTGTAGGCAATGTTTTGCAGTTTAAATTTGAAGAAGCAGGAGAAGAATTTAAAAGATTTACCGCCAATACCATTATGGGCTTTGGTGGACTTATGGATGTGGCATCAAAAATGGGTCTTAAAAAACATCCCGCGGACTTAGGAACCGTTTTGGCTCACTGGGGCGTAGGAAGCGGTTTTCATATTGTCTTACCTATACTTGGCCCTAGTAATCTTAGAGACACTCTTACTTTACCTGCAACTTGGTATGCAAGTTTTACCGCTTACATTGATCCTACTTGGGCAAGTATAGCTATAAGTGCTTATGGATTTGGCAATGAACTTAGTTTTAGACTTGATGAAATTGATGAAATTTATCACAACACGCCTAATTTATATCCATTCTTGCGTGATGCTTACGAGCAAAGACGCAATGAACTTAGCAAATAAAGGAAAATAATGAAAAAAATATTTTTAATCTTGGCTTTATTTTTTAATGCTTTTGCCTTGCAGCTAGATGAAATTTCTAGTACTATGCAAAAAAACATTGATGCAAGCTTAAAACTTTTACAAGATAGCAAAGAAGATAAAAAACAAGCTGCTGATGGAATTTTTAAACTTTTTGATAGTATAATAGATTATAAACTCATGGCAAAACTCAGTCTTTCGAAAAATTATTCTAAATTAAATCCAAAAGAACAAGAAAAATTTACCACAGCCTTTGAAGCAAGTCTTAAAAAAAGTTTTACCGATAAACTCAGTCTTTATAAAGATCAAGTTTTAAAGGTCAAAAATGGTGAGTTAAAAAATGAAAAACGCTATTTTTTAACCACTTCTATGGTAGTAGATGGGGAAGAAAAAAATATCATTTTCAAATTTTACAATGATAATAACAACTGGCTTATTTATGATGTAGATGTTTTAGGTGTGAGTATAGTACAAACTTATAGATCGCAATTTGGAGATATTTTAGCCAACCAAGGCTTTGATGCCCTACTTCAAAAACTTAAAAGTATTGTCATAGAATAATGTTTGCAAAGCTTTTAAAGTTTTTTATTTCTCGTCCAAAAAGTACTTTTTTTGGAACCTTATTTATATGCCTGTTTTTAAGCTTTTTTGCTTTTAAGCTTAGCGTAGATGCAAGTGCTGAAAGTTTGCTTTTAGAAGATGATGCAGATTTAAAAACTTTTAGAGAAATTTCAAAACATTATAAAAGTGATAATTTTTTACTTTTAGCCTTTAAACCCTATGATGAAAAACCTTTTTCAAATGAAAATTTAGCCAAATTAAAAAAACTTCATGAAGAATTAGAAAAAACCCCTTTAGTAGAACGCGTTTTTAGTATCATCAATGCCCCTTTGCTTCAAAGTTCGCAAAATACGGATTTAAAAGAACTTTTAAAAAATATTCCAAATATAGAAAGCCTAGACATAAACCGCACAAAAGCTCAAAATGAAATTTTAAATAGTCCCTTTTACAAAAATAATATCATCTCAAAAGATGGAAAAGTAACAGGGCTTATTATTTACTTAAAGCCTGATACAGTTTATAATAACCTTATAGAAAAACGCGATCTTGCTACCGATGAAAAAGAAAAAGATCAAATTCGTCTTGCCATAAAAGAACATCAAGACAAGCAAAAAGTTATCACGAAACAAAGTCTAGATACTATTAAAAGCATAGTTCGAAATTATGAAAAAAACAAAGATACGCTCTACCTTGGTGGCGTAAGCATGATCGCTGATGATATGATAGCTTATATAAAATTTGATCTTGTGCTTTATGGTGTTTCTCTTGTATTTTTACTAGGACTTGCACTTTATTATTTTTTCCGTTCATGGCGCTTTGTTTTTTTACCTCTTTTTATTTGTTTTATAAGCTTAAGTGCAGCTAGTGGAGTTTTTGCACTTTTAAATTTTCAAATCACGGTTATTTCATCAAATTACGTTGCTTTGGTTTTAATTATCACCTTAAGTGTAGTTGTTCATTTGATCACGCATTTTATCGAAAGCACCCAAAATCATCCCAAAGCTAAAGTTGAGCGCATAGTGCTTGAAACCTTACTAGCCAAAGCAAATCCTAGCCTTTATGCCATTGTTACAACGATGATAGGATTTTTTTCTTTAATCCTATCAAATATCGAACCTATCATAAAACTTGGTATTATGATGAGTATAGGTATAGGTTTAGCTCTTATCTTTAGTTATTTGTTTTTAGCAAGCATCTTAGTTCTTTTAAAACCAAAAAATTATCATAAAAAAGAATTTAAATTTAATCTTTTAGCCTTTTGCGCCAAAACCGCTCTTGATCCTAGAAAGCGTCGCATGATTTATGGAATTTCAGTTCTTGCTATAATCTTAGCTTTAATAGGCATTTCAAAACTCAGAGTTGAAAATTCTTTTGTAAATTATTTCAAAGATGGTAGTGAAATCAAAAAAGGACTTTTGGTTATTGATAAAAATCTAGGTGGAACCTTGCCTTTAGAAGTAATCATTCGTTTTCCAAATAATAAAAACGATCAAAATACAAGCGATGCGCTTGATAGTTTTGAAAGCGAATTTGAAAATTTAGCCACACAAGAAACTTATTGGTTTGACTCCAAAAAAACACGCATTGCAAAAAAAGTTCATGAATTTTTAGAAAACAAAGAATTTGTAGGTTCAGTTTTAAGTCTTAATAGTCTTTTAACCCTAGGGAAAAATATCAACGATGGAGAAGATTTAGATGATTTTGCTCTTGCGTTTTTAAATGAGAATTTACCTGCTAAATTTAAACAAGACTTGCTCTCACCTTTTGTAAGTATAGAAAATAATGAATTAAGATTTAGTATGCGTATTATTGATTCTGATCCGAATTTAAGACGTAATGAGTTTTTAATAGATCTTAAAAAACAGCTCAACGAGCTTGTAAAAAACGATGGAGTAGAAGTGCAAATCACAGGCATAATGGTGCTTTATAATAATATGCTTCAAAGTCTTTTTTCATCACAATTTGATACTCTTATATTTGTAATTTTAGCTATTTTCATACTTTTTATCATTGTTTTTAGGGATTTAAAATTTTCAGTTGCGGCTATATTGGTAAATGTTATTCCTTTAAGTGTGGTTTTTGCTCTTATGGGGCTTTTAGGTATTCCTTTGGATATGATGAGTATTACTATAGCTGCTATTGCTATAGGTATAGGCGTTGATGATGCTATACATTATATTTATCGTTTTAGAGAAGAAATTAAAAACAAAAGCCTAGAAGAAGCCATTATGATTTCTCACCTTAGTATAGGTTCGGCACTTTATTATACCACCATTAGCATAGTTTTAGGTTTTAGCGTGATGATGAGTAGTAATTTCATTCCAACAATTTATTTTGGAATTTTAACCGTTTTTGTAATGATTTTGCTTTTAAGTGGAAGTTTGTTCTTATTACCAAGCTTTTTAATCACTATTTATTCTAAGAAAGCCAAGTTTCCAAACCAACATAAAGAGCATATATTAAAACAATAATAGCTATATATTTTAAAAAATTTTTCATTTCTTATCCTTTATTTAAAATCTTTAAAATGATTTTTGCAAGCTCTAAAGCTTTAAAACGATGAGAGATGTTATTCTTCTCATCCACGCTAAGCTGGGCTAAGGTTTTATCAAAACCTTTTGGAATAAAAAGGCTATCATAACCAAAACCATTTTCACCTTTTTCTGTATCAATCACTTTTCCATGCATTGTTCCATGCGTGCTAAATTCCCCCATCAAACCTACCATAGCAATAGCAGCAACATAATGCGCCTTACTTTGTTTAAAACCTTTTTTTATCATTTCATTTACAAGCTTATCACGGTTGCTTTTATCATTACCTTGACCACTGAATCGAGCAGAATAAATTCCTGGATTTCCTCCTAAAACATCTACGCAAATGCCGCTATCATCACTTAAAGCGATAAAATCTTTTTTTTGCTTTTCATCCAAAGCATTAAAAACCGCTCTTGCTTTAATCAAAGCATTTTCTTTAAAAGTTTTTCCATTTTCTTCAATCTCAAAAGGCGTTAAAACTTCATCAAAAGCATAAATTTCAAAATCTTTCAAAATTTCTTTAAGTTCTAAAACCTTATGCTTATTGCTCGTAGCTAGGATAATCTTCATAACAAAAGCTCCAAAATAATATCAAAAACAAAAATATGATTTTATAAAATTTATCCTTGTGCGTAGCTTTTAAATATTAAATGATAAAACGATGTTAATCAATGCTTAATCCATTTCATAGTAAAATTATCCTAATTTAAATTTCAAATTTAATAGGAAATTGATAATGCTAAATAATGTTTTACCCTTATCTTTCATAGTTGGAACAAGATTTTTTGGGCTTTTTATAGTTTTGCCAGTTTTAAGTCTTTATGCTTTAAAACTTGAAGGCGCTAATGAATTTTTAGTGGGACTTTTAGTTGGTGTTTATGCCTTAACCCAAATGATTTTACAAATGCCTTTTGGGATTTTAAGTGATAAAATTGGTCGTAAAAAAACCATGCTCATTGGACTGATTATTTTTATAATAGGCTCTTTAATCTGCTCTTTTGCGGAAAATATCTACATCATGCTTTTAGGAAGAATGCTCCAAGGTGCAGGAGCTATTGGAGCTGTGGCTACGGCAATGATAAGTGATTTTATCACAGAAGAAAATCGTGGTAAAGCCATGGCGGTAATGGGTTCTTTTATAGGACTTAGTTTTGCAGCTTCTATGGTGATCTCTCCTTTAATGAGTGCAAAATGGGGTTTGTCTAGCCTTTTTGATCTTAGTGCGGCTTTGTCTCTTTTATGTATAATTTTACTTTATACCGTTGTACCTAAAGAAAATAAAATCACTCATGAAAATGAAAAAACTCCTTTTTTTCATCTTATTAAACAAAAAAATTTAGCCCTTATGAATCTTACTAATTTCATGCAAAAAATGCTTATGAGTATAGCATTTTTAAGTATTCCTATTATCCTAGTAAAACATTTAGGCTTTGCTTCTGATAAACTTTGGATTGTTTATAGCGCTTCTATGATAGCAGGTTTTATCGCTATGGGCTTTGCTGGAAGTTTAGGCGAAAAAAGAGGTTTAGCTAAACAAATTTTACTCTTAGGAATTGTTTTTTTCATACTTTCTTATCTTTTTTTTACTTTTAGTAATTCTATAGATTTTTTTATCATAGCAGTTGTGATTTTTTTTATAGGTTTTAATTTACACGAACCTATTATGCAAAGTTGCGCATCAAAATTTTGTAAAGTTCATGAAAAAGGTGCAGCATTAGGGTTGTTTAATGCTTTTGGATATGGTGGAAGTTTTATAGGTGGTATTATCGGAGGGATATTTTTACATCTAGATGCCTTAAATCTTTTGGCTATTATTTTAGTGGTTTTAGCTCTAATTTGGCTTGTGGCATTATTTTTCTTAAAAAATCCAGCTGATTTTAAAAACCTTTATCTACCTTTAGAAACACCTTTAAATTTCAGTACTTTTAGCGAAAATTTAGGAGTTGTAGATATTTATAAAAACTCTAAAAATCTTGTTGTTAAATTTGATAGCAAACTTACAAATAAAGAAGAATTAGAAGAAAAATTATGAAAAAAATATTATTTTTATTCTGTTCTTTTTTTCTAGCTTTTGCAAAACCAAGTCTAGAGATACCCAAGCTCTCAAAACAAGCAAAACAAAACTTTATTTTAGAAAATGTCAAATTTAATTATAATGGCACAATATATAAAATTTTTATAGCTAAAAACAAGAATGAAAACTCAAATTATAAATATAAAATCATTTATTTACTCGATGGAAATGCCTTTTTTCCTCTTTTTTTAAATCTTTTCAACACTCCTGTCAAAGAAAATCTTTTAATTATTGGAATAGGTTATGATAATAATTTAGCTTTTGATACACACAAACGCACTAAAGATTATACGCCTACAACAAATTTAAATAAACAAGGTGGAGGTAGTAAAGAATTTAGAAATTTCTTAATAACCCAACTCATCCCCTATATCAATAAAATGTATCCTATTGATTTTAGCCATCAAATTCTCTTTGGACATTCTTTTGGAGGACTTTTTGCCATTGATACACTTCTTTATGATAGTAGGATTTTTAGTCATTATTTTATTATTTCACCTTCTTTATGGTGGGATAATAGTGAGTTTTTACCTAATATCATAAAATTACAAACTTGCCCTAAAATTTACATCGGATTAGGTTCATTGGAAACAAATTCAAGTATTATCAAAGGTGTAGCTAAGATCAATGCTCAAAAACTTAGCGAAAAAATATCCAAAGAAACTAATTGTAAAACTCATTTTAAACTTTTTAAAAATGAAACTCATGGAAGTGTCATATCTAAAGCTATGCTGTGGATGAAAAAGCTTCTTGATCTTAATTAATCATTGCTTTTATCATCACTTTTGCCTTGCAATCTGCACAACAATAAAGTGTTTTGATTTTATTCTCATCATTACCAAATTTAGGCTTCATTAAATTGGCTATTTTTTCTACAGCTTTTTTGGTGGCAAATTCTTTACCGCATTCTATACAGGCAAAAAGCTCATCTTTTGCCATGGTTTGATATTCAAAATAAGAAGCTCTAAACTCCATTCCACTACGAAATAATTTTAAAGTATCTTTTTCGGCACAACTTAACTCACAATACCCACAAGTCGTACAAAGAGAAGCATTAAATTTCAAAGCATTTTCTTGTTTATCAGCGATTAAAGCTCCTACATTACAGGCACCCACACAAGAAAGACAAAGCGTACAGGTGTTAGGATTGATTTCTACCTTACCATAACGCAACCATTCGCCACTTTCTATACTGCCAAAATCTTCATTTTTTATCATTTCTTGCATTCTTTTGGCAAAATTTTCTCTTGTAGTTAAGGTGTTGTTATGAAAATCATATTTTAAATCTTGTATAAATTCTTGCTCTTTTAAAACATTTTGTAATTCTTTTTCATCTTTGGCAACAAAAATAGCTTTTTTTTGAAATTTTCTCTCAAAAAAAGCATTTAAAAGCGTAATGGCTTCATTGCTACCACGAGATACAAAATCCGTATAAAAAACCAAATTTGCTCCGCTATTTTGCAAAAGCGTTAAAAAATGCATAGAAGAAAGCCATTTTTCACCCTCTATCATAAAGGGTAAAACATCTTTTGGTAAAGCAAGATTTAAATTTTCTAAAGACATTTTTTTAGGAATGATTAAAATTTTTTTATCTTTATAAAACTCACAAAGGGTAAAAAAACTTTCTCTTGGCATAGGAGCATAATCAAGTGATCCACTAGGACATACACTAATACATCCTCCACAACCCAAACAATCCACTTGAGAAAATTCTAAATGCTTTTTTTCATCATCTTTTAAAATCGCCACAGTAGGACAAATTTCAGCACATTTTGCACAATGCTCACTGCGTCTTTCGTGGTATTGACACACGCTAGCATTATAGCTAATATAAGTTTTATAATGATATTTTGGACTTTTGCTTTGCAAAAACTCTAACAATACTTCAAGATTTTCAAAATTTAAAAGATTATGACATCCACTTTGTCTTGTAAAATCTTTACGCACAACGCTTAAATCCTTAGCTTTAAAAAGCAAAAAATCAAAATCTATTTCCACTTCTTCGCCTTGATTTTTAACCACAGCACAAAGTTCCCCTACACTTCCAAAAACAGCTAAAATTTCTGCACTGCTTAAAGCAATAACCTTAAATCCATGTTCTTTTAAAAACTCTACAGTTTGAGCGTCACCATCTGCGACAATTAAACGGTTTTGTACTTCTTTACTTTGTTCTAAATCAAGCCCTAAATCATAAACGCTAGCTCTTGCTTCATAAAGCGTTAAAACATTTTTACTTTGCTCTAAAATTTCATCTTGAGAATTTTTAAGATAAAAATTAATCTCAGGGGCATAAATTTGTGCTTTTTGATTTTTATCATTGCAAACTAATGCTTCTTTATCATTTGTCTGATCTAAAATTTCAATAGCATCAGGTAAAGGGATTAAAACATCATTTTTTATATAAACAAAATCTTGCATCATCTTCCTTAATCTCTTTAAAACATCATTTTATAAATTCTATGTTAAAATAACCAAATATTTTCTTAAGGCTTAAGATGAACAAATTTAGAACTTTTCCACAGATTAACACTCTTATTGAAGATGAGAGTTTAAAATCCTATCCTTTTTATATCAAAGCATTTTTTTGTAAAAAAGTTGTCGCAAAACTAAAAGAAAATTTTTCCCAAGATGAAATTTCTAAAAATAAACTACTTTTAGAAATCAAAAAAGAAATCAAAACTTTTTACCGCAAAGATTTACAAAGTGTGATTAATGCAAGCGGAGTGGTTATACATACAAACCTTGGTAGAAGTGTAATCCATGAAGAACTTTATGAAGCGTGTAAAGATATCATTTGTAATTATTCTAATGTAGAGTTTGATTTAGAAAATGGAAAAAGAGGCTCTCGCTATGCTTTGGTACTAGAAAAACTTAAAATGCTTTTTGAATGTGAAGATGCTTTAGTGGTCAATAACAACGCTGCAGCAGTTTTTTTAGTACTTAATTCTCTTTGTTATGATAAAGAAGTCATAAGCTCAAGAGGAGAACTTGTAGAAATTGGCGGAAGTTTTCGTGTGCCTGAAGTGATAAAAGCTGCAGGTGTAAAGCTTTGCGAAGTTGGAACTAGCAACAAAACACACTTAAAAGACTATGAACAAGCTATCAGTGAAAATACCGCTCTAATTTTAAAAACCCACAAGTCTAATTTCGCTCTTATGGGTTTTCACAGTGAAGTAAATATAAAAGATCTACATGAACTAGCAAAAGAAAAAGGGCTTTTGAGTTATTATGATCTAGGTTCTGGCTGGTGTGAAAATTTAAACGAAAAACTGATTAAAAATGAACCTAAAATCAAAAAACTCGTGCAAGAATGTGATATTTTAAGTTTTAGCGGAGATAAACTTTTTGGTAGTGTGCAAGCAGGCATTATACTTGGAAAAAAAGAACTCATAGAAAAGCTTAAACAAAATCAACTTTTAAGAATGCTAAGAGTGGATAAATTAACTCTATCTTTTTTAAACGAAAGCTTAAAAGCTTATTTGCAAAAAGATTATGAAAAAATTATTACCTTAAAACTTTTAAATGATGACTTATCCTTTATAGAAAAAAAAGCTTTAAGAGTGCAAAAAGAATTAAAATTTCAAACCCGGCTCAAAAAAAGCAAAAGTTTAGTAGGAGGAGGTTCTATGCCTGATAAAAGTTTAGATACTTATATACTGACTTTTCAAGGAGATGCTTTAAAACTACAAACTCGATTTAGAAAAGAAAATATCATAGGACGCATTGAAAATGATGAATTTGTTCTTGATTTTAGAACTATACGAGAAAATGAGCTTCAAAAACTTATTCTTATAATCAATCAAATGGAAAACTTATGAAATCTGTTATTATAGGAACCGCAGGACATATTGATCATGGAAAAACTTCACTCATTAAAGCTTTAAATGGTTTTGAAGGCGATAGTTTAAAAGAAGAACAAGAAAGACAAATCACCATTAATTTAAGTTTTTCAAATCTTAAATTAAAAGATAAAAACATTTCTTTTATCGATGTTCCAGGACATAAAGATTTGGTTAAAACTATGGTAAGTGGAGCTTTTGGCTTTAGTGTTTGTTTATTTGTCGTAGATATTAACGAAGGTTTAAAAGAACAAAGTTTAGAACATTTAGAAATTTTAAAAATTCTTGATATTAAAAATATCATTTTAGTGCTTAGCAAATGCGATCTTTGTGAAAATATAGAGCAAAAAAGTGTAGAAATTTTAGAAGAGTTAAAAAATTTAGATTATCCCATTTTAAAAGTATTTCACACCAGTATAAAAAATAATCAAGGCATAGAAGAATTAAAAAATTATCTTTATACCATAGAAAACAAAGAAAACGATGAAGAACTGATTTTTCATTATTATATCGATAGAGTTTTTTCTCTAAAAGGCATAGGAACTGTCGTTACAGGCAGTCTTAATGAAGGAAGCATCACTTTAAATGAAAAAATCATCTGTTTAGACACTCAAAAAGAACTCATTGTTAAAAATATACAAAACCACGATACTAATTTAGAGCAAATCAAAGCTTGTAACCGTGTGGCTTTAAGTTTAAATTGTAATTATAAAGAGTTGAAAAAAGGTTATTTGCTAAGTAAAAAAGGTTATTTTAAAGCCTTTAAAGAATGCGATGCTTTAGTTAAAGCAAAAAATTTACAAAATAGCAAAATGATTTTTTGCGTGGGTTCAAGACAAATAGAATGCAAAATAAATATATTAAAAAAACTAGAAAATGATGAATTTTTTGTGCATTTTAGTTTTGATAAAAATGTATTTTTAAGTTTTGATGAGGCTTTTATTTTATTACAAAACAATCGCGTTATAGGCGGTGGTAAGGTTTTAAATCCTTTAAGCGAACCTTTAAAAAAAGAACAAAAAAATAAATTTTTAATGTTTTTGAAAAATAAAGATTTTAAAGCAGCTTTTTCTTTCTTAAAAGACGCACATAAATACGGCTTTGGTTTGCTTTCAAGCTATCAAAGATTTAAACTCTCTCATCAAAAAGCATTGAAATTAGCAAAAGAATTAAATCAAGTATTTGTCGATGAAAAAAATCTTAATGTATATCATTTACAAAGTCTAGAAGAAATTAAAAATTTCATCAAATTCATACTTGAAAAAAATCCTTATGCCATGCTTTCAGCACATTCTTTAGCTTTAAGGATTACTTGGGCAAGTGAAAATTTTTGCGAACTCGGACTTAAAGAAATGTCAAATTTATTGGATTTTCAAAATGGAATTTATTTTAAAAAAGGCATAGATTTTGAAAAACTTCAAGAAAAAAATAATAATCAATTATATGAAATTTTAAAAAAACAAGGTATTAAACCCGAAGCTCCTTATAATCTTTATGATTTTTTAGAACTTGATAGAAAAAGCGGAGATAATATACTCAAAAAACTTACCCAAAAAGGCTTAGTTGTAAGACTTTCACACAATCTTTTTATAGAAAAACAAGCTCTTGAAAAACTTATGCAAGAATGTTTAAATTTATTAAAAAATCAAAGTCTTGATGTGCAAAGTATGAAAGAATATTTCAATCTTTCAAGAAAATATGCTATTGCTTATTTAGAATACTTAGACAAATTTCCTCAAGTAAGCAAAGAAGCTGAAAAAAGATTTTTAACAAACATTTAGAAAATCATTATAGAATTAAACATAATTTATTTAAAGGATTTATAAACTATGAAAAAATTAAGTTTAATTCTTGCCTGTTCAGCATCTTTGTTTGCTGCAAGTAATTCAGAAATTAGTGATTTTTATTCAAAAAGCATTAAAGCACAATTTCCAAATGCTACCGTTAGTGTATCAAATCGTCAAAAGGTTGGTAATACGGGTTTTGAAAGTGTTATTGTAAGCGTTGAATTAAATGGACAAAAACAAGAAAACATTCTTTTTACAAAAGATAGTCTTATTACCCCTGATCTTATCGACTTGAAAACGGGAATTTCTTATGCTCAAGAATATGAAATGAAAAAATTTCAAGAAGCAAGAGAAAATTTTACAAAAAATGCTAAAGCTGTAGCACAAAAAGAAACCATGGTAATAGCTTTGGGAGATAAAAATAAACCTGCAATTTATGTTTTTTCGGATCCTGAATGCCCTTATTGTAGAGAACATTTAGCTCAAATTGATGATGAACTTAAAAACTATCAAGTTAATTATATTTTAACTCCAGTACATGGAAAATCTGCTTTTGAAAAATCCGCTCTAATCTACAAAGAGGCAAAAAAAGCAAAAAATGATAAAGAAAAAATCGCAATTTTAAACAAATACTACGATGCAAATATCAAAAATTATCCAAAAGTAAGTGATGCAGAATTAAAAGAAGTTTTTTCCTTATATGAAAAATATCGCTCATTAGGTCTTAGCGCTACTCCAACTATTATTAAATAAACCTAATGTCTAAATTTGCTTTAATTTTAAGCTTTTTTATAGCACTCTTTATGAGTGCTTGCACCAATGCAACTTTCATACAAAGCTTTATTCAAACAAGCAATGAAGGCATTTTTATCAGATCACAAAAACAACAAAGTTTTAAAATTTCCTTTCAAAATCCTAGCCAACTTCAAACTACTTTGGATAGAGATTTGGCTTTAAAACTTAAAAATTTAGGCTTAAAAGAAGTAAAAGAGAATGCAGATTATGAAATTTTAATCAATCTTGTAGATATGAAAAAGCATTCTTATGCTCAAAAAATCACAACTTCAGCAAGATTTTTTTATGATTTTGATCCTTTGGAAAGCAATGGAGAATGGATGGTGGAAAACTACTATACTATGCAGGTTAATTTACAAATCAACTCTAAAAATCACAATTCTCAAAAAACAAGTCTTCTTGCAAGAACGGCTTATCTTGGAAATAAAGAACGCTGTCAATTATCTTTAGAAAATAAAATTATAAATCAAATAGTGAGTTTTTTTTATTTTTAAGAAAAGACAATCAAGAGTATAAAGACTCTTGATTTTAAGAATTATTAAGCAAAATAAGGTTTAATTTGTTCTACCCAAGCATCAATTCTTGATTCAGTTTGATCTTCTTGATTATCATTGTCAAGAGCAAGTCCAACAAATTTACCATCTACAACCGCATCGCTTGCTTCAAATGTATAACCATCAGTTGAAACTTCTCCTACCAAATTTGCACCTGCATCTTTTAAATTTTGAGCTAATTTACCCATGCCACCACAAAAAGTGTCAGAATAACTTTCACTATCACCCATACCAAATACAGCTACAGTTTTTCCACCAAGACTAAGTCCTGAAAAATCAAAACCATCCCAATCATCTTGTAAATCACCACTTCCCCAAGTTGAAGTTCCACAAATTAATTTATCGTAAGAATTTATTTTAGATGCATCAATATCTGAGATATTAAAAACATCGCTAATTCCAAGTTTTGAAGCAATTGTATTAGCCGCTCCTTCTGTATTTCCCATAGCACTACCATAGATTACTGCTACTGACATTATTTTCTCCTTATAATTTGATTTGATATTTTATACGGAACTAATTTTAACATAGTTTTGTTTAAATCACACAAAAAATGTTTTATTTCAATAAAATGTGTGAAATTTTTGTTACGCGGACAAACAATATAAAATTTTTCAAAATTATTTTCTTTTATTAAATCCAATAATCCATGAATTTCATTTTCAATTTTTAAATTACGTATATTAATCTCTTTGCAAAGTGGTAAAATTGCAAATTTCTTATCTATTATAATAAGATCACCATCTTGATCTATATTTTTTCCATTATTTTGAAAAGAAACCTTATCATAAACATAAGAGCTAAATAAAATTTGCGCATCAAAACAAATGCCATAAAGATAAATTCTTAAAAGTCTTAAAAGATCGATATTCTTAGATATTTTAGTATTAAAAATTAAGCTTTTTCTTTTTTGAAAGTAGAAAGCGTATGTATTAAGCTTGATATTTATATTTTGAATCTTACCAAATGAAACATGCATTATATCATGTAAAAAATTTCCAAATATCATTTTTAAACTCTTGGTATTTTTTGCATATAAAAGAGGAATTTTTAGAGCGCTATCAACGCTCGCATTATATTGAGTTAAAAAAGTCAACATAAGCTCTTGATTGTTTAAATAGCGATAAATTTGCGGTATAAATTCTCGCTTATCATCAAATCCAAATAACATCTTTAACCTTTATAGCAAGAAAATTCTTTATTAAGATTAAAAATTTTACAATATTCACAATACACACAACTTACACTTCTTTTTGCACAAACTAATGGAATTTTACGCTTTTTAGCTTCACTTTTGATTTTTTTCATAGTATTATGATTTAAAAAGCTTGTTAACATTACTATACATTCTGTATCACAAGGAATCGGCTTGCGATTAACTCTATTTTCATTACGCGCATCCCAGTGTTCTATTTTTTTAGCACCTAAATCATGTAAAACAGCTCTAATAGGAGTGATTTCATCTGCACCAATAACCAAAACTGACATAAATTCTCCTTTGTGATTTTTAAAATATATTTTGATAATTATTATTATAATATAAAAAAACTAAATTTATTTTGAAATTTATTATTAATAAAATGCAATTATTCAGTTAATTTTAATTTTTAATAGATATAATTTACTAATTAATAAATTTTATTATTTAGGAGAAAACAATGAAAAAATTGACTAACGATTTTGGAAACATTATAGCCGATAACCAAAATTCATTAAGCGCAGGCGCAAAAGGACCTTTACTTATGCAAGATTATCTTTTACTTGAAAAACTTGCTCATCAAAATAGAGAAAGAATTCCAGAAAGAACCGTTCATGCTAAGGGAAGTGGAGCTTATGGCGAAATAAAAATTACAGCAGACTTAAGTGCTTATACCAAAGCTAAAATTTTTCAAAAAGGCGAAGTTACTCCATTATTTTTACGCTTTTCAACAGTAGCAGGTGAAGCAGGTGCAGCAGATGCTGAACGCGATGTGAGAGGTTTTGCTATTAAATTTTACACCAAAGAAGGAAACTGGGACTTGGTAGGAAATAACACTCCGACATTCTTCATCCGTGATGCTTATAAATTCCCTGATTTTATCCATACTCAAAAAAGAGATCCAAGAACACATTTAAGAAGCAATAATGCTGCTTGGGATTTTTGGAGTTTATGTCCTGAAAGCTTACATCAAGTAACCATTCTTATGAGTGATAGAGGAATTCCTGCAAGTTATCGTCATATGCATGGATTTGGAAGCCATACTTATAGTTTTATTAATGATAAAAATGAAAGATTTTGGGTGAAATTCCATTTTAAAACCCAACAAGGGATTAAAAATCTTACCAACCAAGAAGCTGCAGAGCTTATAGCAAAGGATAGGGAAAGTCATCAAAGAGATCTCTATAATGCTATAGAAAATAAAGATTTTCCAAAATGGAAAGTTCAAGTTCAAATTCTTGCTGAAAAAGATATAGAAAAGCTTGGATTTAATCCTTTTGATTTAACAAAAATTTGGCCTCATAGTCTTGTACCTTTGATGGATATAGGCGAAATGATTCTAAACAAAAATCCTCAAAATTATTTTAATGAAGTTGAACAAGCTGCCTTTAGTCCAAGCAATATCGTTCCTGGAATTGGCTTTAGCCCTGATAAAATGTTGCAAGCTAGAATTTTTTCATATCCTGATGCACAAAGATATAGAATAGGAACTAATTATCATCTTTTACCAGTAAATCGTGCAAAAAGCGAAGTGAATACTTACAATGTCGCTGGTGCTATGAATTTTGATAATTATAAAAATGATGCAGCTTATTATGAACCAAACAGCTATGATAACAGCCCAAAAGAAGATAAAAGCTATCTTGAACCTGATTTAGTCTTAGAAGGCGTGGCACAAAGATATGCTCCACTAGATAATGACTTTTATACTCAACCAAGAGCTTTATTTAATCTTATGAATGATGATCAAAAAACTCAACTTTTTCATAATATCGCTGCTTCTATGGAAGGAGTTGATGAAAAAATTATCACTAGAGCTTTAGAACATTTTGAAAAAATTTCACCTGATTATGCAAAAGGAATTAAGAAAGCTTTAGAAAAATAATTTTTACTTGCCACTTTTGGTGGCAAACTAAAGATTATAATAATTAAGGAAAAACAATGACAACTCTTAGTTTAGAAGAAGAAAAAAGATTTGAAGAGCTTTGCAAAATGGCTTTTAATTTTGCAAGAAATAATGAATGTGAAAATCTTAAAATCATGATAGAAGCGGGTTTAAATGTAAATTTAAAAACTCATAAAGGCGATAGCTTACTTATGCTTGCAGCTTATAATAATTCTTATGAAAGCGCTAAAATGCTTTTAGAAAAAGGTGCAAAAGTAGATGAAAAAAACGATCGTGGACAAACCCCATTAGCAGGAGTTTGTTTTAAAGGATACTTACCTATGTGTGAACTTTTAGTTAAGTATGGAGCAAATATTGATGAAAACAATGGTTTAGGAATGACACCTTATACTTTTGCTATTATGTTTGGACGCAAAGATGTGGCAGAATTTTTACTCAAAAAATCTAAAAATAATTTTTTAAAGAAAATGAGCCTAAAAATACTAAAATTTATCAAAAAATTTTAGTTATTTTTTAAATTTCTTCAGATACCTATAAACACTAGGTTCTGAAATTTTTAAAAATTTTGCTACGATAGGAACCGCTCCTTTTATATTAAAAATACCTTTTTCATATAGCTTTTCAGCAATTTCTTCTTTTTGGGTAATACTTAATTGATAATCAGAATTTAAATAACTAGAATCTACACTTTGAACTAAAATATCCTCTATTGAGTGACTTAATGTTTCTATGCTTGAATCATTTTGAGAAAAACTAATATTTCCTAAAATATCACCCATATCTCCAATTTTTTCTAAATCAATCATCTTGCATATTAAATCTCTCATAATGCTAGTATCATGATTGATACACAAAATACCTACTAATTTATCATGATTTTTAATAAAAAAAGTAGATCCTCTAATTAATTTTGATTTTCCAACAAGAGCCTTATAATCACATAAAAAATCTTTTTCTAAATATTTTTTATTTTGCATAAGCTCACTTGCAAAAGCAGTCAAGGGGGAATCTAAACTTCTCCCACTAATGTGATTATTAGCAATTGCCGCAATATAAGCTCCATCTTCAGTAATTACATGAAATACTATCTCATATTGCTCACCTAAAACTTCTCCTAAAAAATATGTCAACTTTATAAATTGTTGTTTTTGTCCCTCATCCATAAAACCGCCTTCAATAAAAATTAATACGATATTAAATTCTACTCTTTATACTTTAAAACATTTCTTAAAAATAAAATTTTATTATTATGATAATAAACTATTGACAAATTATTATTGTAGTGATAAAATGCATTCTGTTTAATCTATATTTAACAAAGGAGAATTCATGTCAAACTATCCAAAGGCCATTGGTCCATACTCAGCTTACAGAGAAGTAAATGGACTTTTATTTATATCAGGACAACTTCCTATCAACCCTGCTTCAGGAGAAATAGAAAGCTCTGATATCAAAGAACAAACCAAACAATCTTTAAAAAATATCGGTGCTATCTTAGAAGAAAATGGTATCAGTTATGATAAAGTGATTAAAACCACTTGCTTTTTAGCTGATATTAATGATTTTGTAGCATTTAATGAAATTTATGCTGAATTTTTTAAAGCTCCTTATCCAGCAAGAAGCGCTTTTGCAGTAAAAGATCTACCAAAAAAAGCTAAAGTAGAGATAGAGATCATCGCTCAAAAAGGCTAAAATATGCTAGGTATTTGTTTTTCTTTATTTAGTGTTTTTTTACTTATTTTTATGCTTTATAAAAAAATCAATGCTCACATGGCATTGCTTTTAAGTGGCTTGCTTTTACTTTCCTTAGCTGCTATTTTTCGACTTTCTCCACACATTGTTACCAAAGATTCTTTAAATCTAGGTTTTTTTGATATTTTTCAAGTTTTTAATCAAACCATGTCAAGTACATTAGCAGGGCTTGGACTTACACTTATGACTATAGCAGGTTTTTCTGCTTATATGGATCATGTAGGGGCTTCTTATGCACTTTTTAAAGTTTTTGAAAAACCTTTAAAAGCCGTAAAATCTCCTTATGTTTTACTCATAGTTGCTTATTTTATCGTGCAATTTTTAGTTCTTTTCATCCCTTCTCACGCAGGCTTGGCACTTTTACTTATGGTTACTATGTATCCTATACTTGTACGCTCTGGCGTTTCAAAACTTTCTGCCTTAAGTGTGATTGCTATTTGTCAATATATCGATCATGGACCTGGAAGTGGAAATGTGATCATGGCCTCAGAAAAAGCTGAAGTTGATCCTGCAATTTATTTTGTTCATTATCAACTCCCTACAACCTTGCCTATCATTATAGCTGTAAGTATTGCAATATATCTTTGCAATAAATTTTTTGATAAAAAAGATAATTTTGTCTTCAATGCACAAGAAATTGAAAAAGAACTAAATGAAAATGAAGGCAAAGAAAAAGAACTTAAAAAACCTCCTAGAATTTATGCGATTTTACCTATAATTCCTTTGGTTTTAATCCTAGGATTTAGCTCCGTGCTTGATAGCATCTTGGTTTTAATGGGAATAAGTAGCGCTGAAGAAGTTAAAGCAGCTGCTAGTACCGCAATTAAAATGAATGTTCCAGTAGCAATGGTGATTTCAACTTTTGTGGCTATTATTTTTGAAATGATACGCTATAAAAGTATAGTAGAAACTCTTAATTCTATTATGATTTTCTTTAAAGGAATGGGACATTTATTTGTTATCACAGTTTCACTCATCGTTTGTGGTCAAGTATTTGCAAGCGGTCTTTTATCTGTAGGTTTTGTAGATACTTTAATAGAATTTTGCAAAAATGCAGGATTTGGAGTTTTGGCTATTATTATCGCCGTTTCAATCTTGCTTGCAGTTTGTGCTTTCTTAATGGGTTCAGGAAATGCGGCATTTTTTAGCTTTGCTCCACTTATCCCAAATATAGCAAAACACTTTGGAGTTGAAACTATCACCATGATAGCACCAATTCAAATCATGACGGGCTTTGGAAGATGTGTTAGTCCTATTGCGCCAGCAATCTTAGCTATCTCAGCTATTGCAAAAGTAAGTCCTTTTGCCGTGGTTAAAAGAACAGCTATTCCTATGCTTGTAGCGGCTATTGTAAATGTTATTATGACTTATATTTATCTTTAAAAAGGAGAAAAAATGAACTCAAAAACTAAACTTATTCATTGTAGCAGAGGTGATCAAGGCGCTGAAGTAAGATCAGTTAATCCTACGCTTATGCGTGCATCAACCATACTTTTTAAAGATCACGCAACTTGGCAAAAATACAGAGAATTAAGAAAAACAGATCGTGTTTTAAGTTATGGAGCTAGAGGAACAACAACCAATTTTGAACTTGAAAAACTTATTTGCACTCTAGAGGGTGGCTATAGAGCACAACTTTTCCCAACAGGACTTGCAGCATTAGCTATGGTGCTTTTAAACTATGCAAGCAAAGATGCACATTTTTTAATTACTGATGCAATTTATGGGCCTGTAAGAACGATTTGCGAATTATTTTTAGAAAAAATAGGTGTTGAAATTGATTTTTTAAAAGCTGATGCAAGTGATGTAGAAGAAAAAATCAAACCTAATACCAAGCTTATCTTATGTGAAAGTCCAGGTTCTATACTTTATGAAATCATAGATTTACCAAAACTTTGCAAAATTGCCCATGCGCATAATATCCCTGTAGCCATTGATAATACTTATTCTAGTGGATATTTTCTAAATCCTTTAGAACTTGGGGTGGATATTTCAGTTATCGCCGCTACAAAATATCTTAGCGGACACTCTGATGTAACCATGGGTATAGTAGTAATCAACGAAAAAGAATGGAAAAATTTTGACAAACTTCCAGAAGCTTTAGGCTTTACAACAAGCCCTGATGATGCTTACTTAGTACTTCGTGGTATGAGAACACTAGATGTGAGAATGAAAGCTCATGAAAAAAGTGCTGATGAAATTGTAGAGTTTTTACAAAGCAGAAAAGAAATTAAAACAATTTTCTATCCAAAACTCAAATCCCACCCAAATCATAAAATTTTTATGCGTGATCATAAAGGTGCAAATGGTATGATTACCATAGAATTTGCAGAAGGTTATAACAAAGATGATGCTATTAAATTTGCAGATAAACTAGAATACTTTTCAATTGGTGCTAGCTGGGGTGGATATGAAAGCTTGGCCACCGTAACTACTCCACCTAGAACTGCAACAAATTGGAATGCAAGAGGGCCATTTGTAAGATTTCATATAGGTCTTGAAGATACTAAAGATTTAATTGCTGATTTAACACAAGCTTTTGATAGTATTAAAAAATAAGGAGATAAGATGACAGGAATTAGCGTATTTGATCATAGATTACTAGCAGACTCATGGAGCACGCAGGAAATGCGTGCTATTTTTTGCGAACAAAACCGCATACAAAAATGGCTCGATGTTGAAGCAGCTTTAGCAAAAGCACAAGCAAAACTTAAAATTATCCCTAAAAAAGCAGCTGATGAGATCGCAAAAAAAGCTCATTATAAATTTATGGATATGGACTTTATCTTTGCTGAATTTAAAAAGACTAAACACCCTTTAGTTCCTACTGTAAGAGGATTAGAAAAAGCTTGCGATAATAATTTAGGAGAATATGTGCATTTTGGAGTAACCACTCAAGATATCATCGATACAGGACTGGTTTTACAATTTAAAGAAGCAATGACTCTTATAAAAAGCGAATTAAAAGCTATCGCAAAAGCCCTAGCAAAACTAGCTAAAACCCATAAAAATACTGCTATGATGGGAAGAACTTTAACACTTCAAGCTTTGCCTATTACTTTTGGACATAAAGTGGCTATTTGGTTAAGCGAACTTGAGCGTCATTTTGAAAGAATACTTGAGCTTGAAAAAAGACTTTATGTAGGCAGTATAGTAGGTGCTGTAGGAACTAAAGCAAGTTTAAGTGATGAGTGCAATAAGGTAGAAAAACTCACTTTAGAAAATTTAGGACTTGATGTGCCTAATATTTCTTGGCAGAGCGCACGTGATCGCTTTATAGAGCTTGGTTTTGTGCTAGGTAATATCAACGCAACCTTTAACAAAATCGCTCATGAAATTTTAATCCTTTCGCATAATGAAATTGATGAAGTTGCCGAACCTTTTGGCAAAGGACAAGTAGGATCAAGCACTATGCCACACAAAAGAAATCCTGCGGTAAGCGAAAATGCAGTTACAGTAAGCAATGCCTTTAAAGCAAATTTAGCCATTTTAAGTGATATTGAAAGACATGAACATGAAAGAGATGGTCAAGTTTGGAAAATGGAATGGAAGCTTTTACCTGAAATGTTTTTAATGCTTTCTGTGGTTTTAGCAAATATGAAATTCGCTCTTAGCGATTTAGAAGTAAAAAAAGATAAAATGCTTAAAAATTTAAATACTCTTAATGGTTTTGTTTTAGCAGAGCGTGTTATGTTTGCATTAAGCGATCATTATGGAAAACAACATGCCCATGAAATTATTTATGAAAATGCTATGCTAGGTATCGAAAAACAAAAAACTTTTAAAGAAGTTTTACTTGCAGATAAAAGAGTATCTAAGGTATTGAAAGAAAAAGAAATCGATGCTTTGCTTGATGCAACAACCTATGTAGGATATGCGCCAAAACTTGTAGATGAATTTTTGGCAAAAATCAAAAATAGCGCTATCTTAAAATAGGAAAAATCATGTTCTATAGTGAAATTTTAGCGGATTTTATTTTCAATCTTAAATATGAAAATATCCCTAATACAGTTGTTCAAAGAGCTAAAGAGCTTATGCTTGATAGCCTTGGAACAGCTATAGCAGCAAGCAAAGAAGAATGTGTTTTAAATGCTTTTAAAGCTTTTGAAAATTTAAGCACAGAAAAAAATACTCCTATTTGGGTAAATGATCAAAAATTAGATCCTATATACGCAGCCATGCTAGATGGCATTGCTTCTCATGCGTTAGATTTTGACGATACGCATACAGAAGCGATTTTGCATGCAAGTGCGATTTTAACTCCACTTTGTTTAAATTATGGTTTTCATGTTAGCAAAGATGCAAAAAAAATCATTAAAGCTTTTATAGTAGGCTGGGAAATTGCAGCTAGAGTAGGCATTGCAAGCAAAGGTACTTTTCATAAGCGTGGTTTTCATACTACTGCTATTGCAGGAATTTTTGGAAGTGTGAGTGCAAGCGTAATCTTGTTAGATCTTAACAAAGAACAAATCATCAATGCTTTAGGACTTGCAGGAAGTTTTGCAAGTGGGGTTAATGAGTTTTTATCCAATGGATCCAATTCAAAAGTTTTACATATTGCCAATGCTATTAAAAACGGCATTATGGTAGCTCATTTTGCTAAAAACAATATGAGTGGGCCTTTGAGTATTTTTGAAGGTAGGGATAATATCTTTAAATGTTTTGGCATAGAAGAAGAATGCGATAAAACAGAACTTAGCAAAGCCTTAGGAGAAATTTGGCAAACTATGCAAGTTTCAATCAAGCCTTATCCAAGTTGTCATTTTGCTCATGGGCTTATTGATTGTGCTATTGCTTTAAAAAATGATGGTTTAAAAGCTGATGAAATTAAAAGTATTCGTTGTTTTGTAGATGAAGTTCCTATTTCTTTTATCTGTGATCCTTTGGAAGCAAAATACACTCCACATAGTGCTTATGAAGCTAAATTTTCCATGCCTTTTTTAATGGCTCTAGGATTCTTTGATAGTAAAATCACTCTTGAATCTTATGAAAATTTAAAGCGTAAAGAAGTACTAGAATTTGCTAAAAAAATCAGTTACGAAAAAAGAAAATCTCAAGGCTTTCCAAAATATTTTCCAGGGCATTTAGAAGCCAGTTTGCAAGATGGACGCATAATCCAAAAAGATGTTTTTATCAATAAAGGTAATTTTGATAATCCACTAAGTTTTGAAGAATTAAAAGCTAAATTTTTAGCCAATGCACAAATTTACCTTGATCATACTAAGGCTAATAAAATTCTAGATCAAATCATCAATCTAGAAAATTTAAACTACTTTTCTTTTTAAATATTCATCCTTCTTTTTTAAGAAGGATATTTCATTACACTTTTTTATTATAATATTTATTATTAATTTAGGAATTACAATGACTTTAAACGAGTTAAAAGATGGACAAAAGGCTATTATTGTCAATTTAAACGCTAAAAAAGAACTCAAAAATAGACTTTTAAGCTTTGGATTTATTAAAAATAAAAACTTGAAAAAAATTCACTCCTCTTTAAAAAATGCCACCATAATGGTAGAACTTGATACAAGTTGTGTTATCCTAAGATCTGATGAAGCTAAAACCATAGAAGTGAATCTTATATGAAAAAAATCAAAATAGCCCTTGTAGGTCAGCCTAATGTAGGCAAAAGTCTTCTTATTAATGCGCTTTGCAAAGCCAATATGAAAGTAGGAAATTTTAGCGGAGTTACTATAGAAAAAGCAAGTGCAAAAACTTTTTACAAAAACTATGAATTTGAAGTCATCGACTTGCCAGGAACTTATTCTTTAGATGGATATAGCGAAGAAGAAAAAATCACACGCCATTTTTTAAATCAAAATGACTATGATGTTGTTGTTAATGTTTTAGATGCTACCAATTTAGAACGCAATCTTATCCTTAGCGCAGAACTTTTAAGTCTTAATAAAAAAATGCTTTTAGCTTTAAATATGTGCGATGAAGCCAAAAAAGAAGGTATAGAGCTTGACACTTCTGTTTTAAGCCAAGAATTTCAAAGTCAAGTTGTTGAAATTTCAGCAAAAACAAAAGAAAATTTAGAACTTTTGCTGCAAAAAATTATTATTTTATTTGAAAGTAAATTTATTCCAAGATCCCAATTTTACACTCCACTTTGCGAAAAAAGTCCAGAAAAAGAAGATTTATTATATTTTATTAATGAACTTTCAAAAAAAATTATCACACACAAAAAAGAAGAAAGAAATTTAACCAAAAAAATCGATGCCTTACTTATCCATAAATTCTTTGGCTTACCTATATTTTTATTTTTAATGTGGCTTTTATTTCAACTCACCTTTAGCTTAGGACAAATTCCTATGGATTATATAGAATCAGGCTTTAATGCCTTGGGTGAATTTGTTAAAAACAATATTTCTAATGCCTTTATCGCTTCAGCTTTGGCTGATGGGATTATCGCAGGTGTTGGTGCTGTGATACTTTTTTTACCTAATATAATGATTTTATTTTTAGGCATAGCTCTTTTAGAAACCACAGGCTATATGTCAAGAGTAGCTTTTTTACTTGATGGGATTTTACATAAATTTGGTTTGCATGGTAAAAGTTTTATTCCGCTAATCACTGGTTTTGGTTGTTCGGTACCTGCTTTTATGGCTACACGTACTCTTAAGAACAAAAGAGATAGACTTTTAACTCTTTTTGTGATCAATTTTATGAGTTGTGGGGCAAGACTTCCTGTATATGTGCTTTTTATCGGTGCTTTTTTTCCAAGTGAAAAAGCAGGAAATTATCTTTTTGGAATTTATATTTTAGGTGCGATTTTAGGACTTTGTGCTGCAAAATTTTTAAGAATGACAGCATTTCGTGGACTTGATGAACCTTTTGTTATGGAAATGCCAAAATATCGTATGCCAAATTGGCATTTAGTTTGGTTTATGGTTTATAATAAAGCCAAAATGTATCTTAAAAAAGCAGGAACTTTCATACTTTTGGCCTCTTTGCTCATATGGTTTGCTAGCAATTTTCCAAAAAATGAAGAAAATTTAAATGATTTTAATGCTCAAGAAAGAGCTATAGAACAAAGTTATTTAGGACAATTTGGCAAAGGCATAGAACCTATTTTTAAACCCCTTGAGTTAGATTGGAAATTAAGCGTATCTTTAATCAGTGGTTTGGCTGCTAAAGAAGTGATGATCTCAACTATGGGAGTACTTTATTCACTAGGAAAAGATGTAGATGAAACAAATAATGATTTAAAAAGAATTATTGCCAAAAATATACCTATACCAAGTGCAGTGGCTTTTATTTTATTTGTAATGATTTATAATCCTTGCTTTGCAGCAACTATAGTTTTTTCAAAAGAAAGTGGAAAGCTAAAATATACTCTCTTTCTCTTTCTTTTTACCTGCACAAGTGCTTATATAGTAGCTTTTATAGGACTTCATATTGCTAAAATTTTATTAAATTAACTTACTTTTAATGATGAAATTTTAGCAATATTATCTTCAAAAGCTTTTAAAATGCTATAAGCAACACCTTCAAAATCAAGCCCACCGCAAAGATAGATTAAAGTCATACGAAAAGATTTACTCACATCAAGCTTTGGTTTTTCAGCGTTCATATTTAACTTAAAATCATAAGGACTTGCATGTTTAAAAGCATAATTTTTTGCCGCAATTAAAAAATCATTCTTATCTTTTAAAAATGCGCCTTTAACCAAAATAAAACTCATCTCAAGATATTTCCAAAAATCTTTTGAAGGCATAGGATTTTCATCAAAATTTTGTTCTATAAAAGCATAGTTTTTTTCAAAAGATTTTTTATAATTTTCTACAAGCAAAGCACCTAATTTATTTTTAGCTATATTTTGTAAAATAAGTTTTATATTGCTTTCAAATTCAAAATCTATTTGTTCTAAAATTTTAATTTGCTCTTCTAGAAAAAATTCTTGTTTTAACTCTTCATTACAAAGTTTAGCGTAAGAAAAAATATTTGCCATAGGCTTTTCATAATTTCCAAACTCATCCCAAAAATTTTTCTCACTACAGGCTATACAACCATGTCCTGCAGCCACTGGCCAAGAAGTTTTAGCATTAAATTTCACTTTAGGGCAGTTATTGTAAGTATAAGGTCCTTTACAACCTATCTTAAATAAACAAGCTCCATTCTTTGCAGCTTCATCATCAAAATGTTCAGCAAAAATCCCACTTTCAAATTTCGCCTTTCTTTCACACATATCATGCAAACATTTACCATAAGCCCACACAGGACGATTTTGCTCATCAAGTTCAGGCAAAACTCCAAATAAAGCAAAAAAACTTAAAGTCGCAATGATATTTACATCACTTGGAGGACAACCTGGGATATTTGCTACTTTTTGACTTAAGACTTCACTAATACCACAGGTTTTACTAGGATTTGGATAGGCAGCTTGAATACCACCATAACTTGAACAAGTACCCACTGCAAAAATAGCCTTGGCTTTAGCGGCTAGTTTTTCTAAAATTTCATAGCCACTCTCTCCTTGTGCTCCTATAGTAAGAAAAAAGGTATCAATGGCTGCAACACCACCTTCAACCGCTAAAATAAAATCTTCTTCTAAAACATGCTCTAAAAGCTCTTCGGCTTTAGTGCCATTTGCTGCCATTAAAGTTTCATGATATTCTAAAGAAAAAAAATCAAAAATAAGCTCATCAAAACTTGGCAACTCAGAACGCAACAAACTCTCACTACACCCTGTACATTCACAAAGATGAAGCCATACTAACTTTGTTTTAGGTGCGATTTGAAAAAATCTTTGAGCAAGAGCTGGAATTTCATTGCCTAAAGATAAATGCCTAGCAAGAATTTTTACACTTTCTTCATTGATAACCTTATCCTCTTTTAAAGTAGAATTCTCAAGTTTTTTAATGCGATCTTCAAGTATATTTTTTAATTCTTCATTGCTAAGCTTTGCCATTTTTTATCCTTTTTGATTATCCCAACAAAGAACAGTTTGCCCTTCTTCATTTTTTTCAACATCGCCCATGCCCATGATGTTATATCCTGCATCAACATAATGTATTTCACCTGTAACACCATTTGCCAAATCGCTAAGTAAATACATAGCCGAATTTCCTACATCTTCTATACTAACATTGCGTTTTAAAGGAGAATTGATTTCATTATATTTTAAAATCATTCTAAAATCCCCTATTCCACTTGCTGCTAAAGTTTTAATAGGACCTGCTGAAATAGCATTAACACGAATTCCTTTTACCCCTAAATCTCTTGCTAAATAACGCACAGAACTTTCAAGTGCAGCTTTTGCTACACCCATAACATTATAATGAGGTACATATTTAACCCCACCAAGATAACTTAAAGTCAAAATCGAACCCTTATCTTTTAAAATAGGTAAAACCGCACGTGTTAAAGAAAGTAAAGAATACACAGAAGTTTGCATAGCTATATCAAAAGCTTCTTTTGAAGTTTCTAAAAAAGAATTTTCTAAAGCTTCTTTTGGAGCAAAAGCAACCGCATGCACCACAAAATCAATCTCATCTAAATCTTTTTTGATTTTTTCAGCAATAGAATCTAAATGCTCGTTATTATTTACATCAAGCTCATAAACAAAATTAGAATTAAACTCTTGTGCTATAGGTTCTACGCGTTTTTTTAAAGCATCATTTAAAAAAGTAAAAGCAAGCTGGGCTCCTTGATCAAAACATGCTTTTGCTATGCCATAAGCAATAGATTTATTATTTGCAACCCCTACAATAAGGCCTTTTTTACCCTTCATAATCATCTTTTATCCTTTGATTAATTTTATAAAATTTTCTACTTTTAAAGCTGCAGAGCCTATCAAAACTCCGCTACAATGATTTACACTTAAAATTTCTTTGATACTATTTTCATTCACACTTCCACCATAAAGCAAAGGTACCTTGGTTAAACTCGCTAAAAATTCAAGCACTTTAGCGATATCTGTACTTTGTGCACTGACTCCCGTTCCTATAGAATAAATAGGTTCATAAGCAATAATGAGTTTTTCATAATTTAAATCAATCATTTCAAGTTGTTTTTTTAAAAACTCTAAAGTCTTGCCTGAATTTTTTGTATCTAAATTTTCACCTATACAAAAAACAATTTTATAACCATGCTCTTTAGCAAAATCAAATTTAGCCTTAATAAATTCTTCATCTCCTAAAGCTCTTCTTTCGGAATGCCCGATTAAAACACATTTGATCCCAAATTCGTCCAAATGCTCTTTTCCAAGCTCACCTGTAAAAGCACCATTAACACAAGGATAAAAATTTTGGGCTCCTTGTATGAAGTTATTTTCATTTTCTAAAAATGCTACACTAGGTGGGAAAACGATAATATCATCGCATTTTGCTCCCATAGTTTTATTTAAAATTTCAGCATAAATTTTAAAGCTTGCTCTTGTGTGATTGCATTTTAAATTTGCAGCAAAGATCATTCATTTTCCTTAGATCTTAAAGCTTTTACGCCTGGAAGTTCTTTACCCTCTATAAGCTCAAGAGAAGCGCCACCTCCAGTGGAAATAAAAGTCATCTCATCTGCATCACCTGCGCGCGCAACCACATCAGCCGTATCACCGCCTCCAACAACAGAAGTTGCATGTCCTTCGCTGATATAATGACTCATTTTAATGCTACCTTTTGAAAATTTATCAATTTCAAAAACACCCATAGGTCCATTCCACCAAATCGTTTGCGCATCAGAAATCACCTCTTTAAAAAGCCTCACACTTGCAGGTCCTATATCTAAACCCATCCAACCATTTGGAATTTCTTGCGCTGGAACAAATTTCATCGGCGCATCTTGTGAGCACGCAGGAGCGGCTACAACGTCTACTGGAAGATAAATTTTCACTCCTAAATTTTTACCCTTGGTAAGAATTTTATTAGCTTCTTCTAAAAGTTCTTCTTCTAAAAGCGAATTTCCTATATCATAACCTAAAGCTTTTAAAAAAGTAAATGCCATACCTCCGCCTATGATTAATTTATCTACCTTTGGTAATAAATTTGTCAATGCTTGAAGTTTTCCACTTACCTTTGAACCTCCAACAACAGCAACAAAAGGACGTGCTGGATGTTTGATAAGATTGCTTGCAAAATCAATTTCTTTTTGGAGTAAAAATCCTGCACCTTTGTGTTTTTCATCAAAGAATTTAGTAATAGCCTCCACACTAGAATGTGCTCTATGACATACTCCAAAAGCATCATTGACATAAACTTGAGCCATAGAGGCAAGTTCTTTGGCTAAATTTTCATCATTTTTAGTTTCGCCTTTTTCAAAACGCAAATTTTCAAGAAGTAAAATTTCACCCGCTTTTAAATTCATAGCTTTGGTTTTTGCATCTTCGCCGATAACATCTTTTGCCATAATAATTTCTTTATCTAAAAGTCTAGCAAGACGCTTAGCCACAGGTTCTAAAGAATATTTAGAGCTAATTTCTTTTGGACGCCCTAAATGAGAGGCTAAAATCACACTACAACCATTATCCAAACAGTATCTTATCGTAGGAATAGCTGATCTTATGCGTCTATCATCAGTGATGTTTAAAAAATCATCTTGAGGAACATTAAAATCACATCTTATAAAAACTTTTTTCTTAGCTAAATCAATATCTTTTATAGAAATAATATCACTCATGATTAAGCCCTATTTGCAATATATACTGCCATATCTACTAGACGACTTGAATAGCCCCATTCATTATCATACCAAGCAATTACCTTGATGAAATCATCCATAATCGCTTGAGTTAAATCACTTGCCACAATTGCTCCATAAGAACAAGTGATAAAATCACTTGAAACTCTTTCATCATCATCTACCATTAAAATGCCTTTTAAATTTGTAGTTGCAGCTTTTCTAAAAGCTTCATTGATTTCATCTTTGCTGACTTTGCGGCTTAGTTGTGCAGTTAAATCCACGCTTGATACATCAATCACTGGCACACGCATACTTTGTCCGTGAAGTTTGCCATTAAGTTCAGGCATAACAAGTTTCATAGCTTTTGCTGCACCTGTAGAAGTTGGAATGATATTTTGTGCTGCAGCACGAGAACGGCGTTTATCTTTAGCTTTAGCATCAATAATACTTTGTCCATTTGTATAAGCATGTATTGTTGTCATAAGTCCTTTTTCGATGCCAAAATTATCTTGTAAAACACGACAAACAGGACCTAAACAATTTGTTGTACAACTTGCATTAGAAATAATGCTTTCACCCTTGTAAAGTTCTGAATTTACTCCTAAAACATAAGTAGGTGTATCATCTTTTGCAGGAGCACTCATGATCACTTTTTGCACTCCCATATCTATAAATTCTTGACATTTTGCGATGGTTAAATGCGCCCCTGTGCATTCTAAAACAATTTGTGCCCCGTATTTTGCAAAGTCAAGATCTTTTACATTGCGACTTTTAAATACTTTGATTTTTTTACCATTTACCACTAAATCATCGCCTTCACTATCAACACTGCCTTTAAATTCACCATGTACTGTATCGTATTTAAAAAGGTATTTTGTAAGTTCAATATCCGTAGTATCATTTATCGCCACAAGCTCAATATCATTTCTTTCTAAGATGATTCTTGCAACACATCTGCCTATGCGTCCAAAACCATTTATAGCAACTTTTACAGCCATTTAATTTCCTTTTGCAAAATATAATGTTAATATTCTACAAAAAAAAGGTTAAAATTTTAATGAAGATAGCACTTTTTGGTGGCAGTTTTGATCCGCCGCATAATGGTCATAATAGCGTTGTTTTAGAGGCTTTGGAAAAATTAGATATTGATAAGCTTATTATTATGCCTACTTATATCAATCCTTTTAAACAAAGTTTTAGTGCTGATGAAAAGCAAAGATTCTTATGGGTTAAAAAACTTTGGGGGCATTTGCCAAAAGTTGAAATTTGTGATTTTGAAACCAAGCAAAAACGCCCTGTTCCTAGTATAGAAAGCGTTAAGTATCTTTATAAGCTTTATAATCCTAGTAAATTTTATCTTTTAATCGGAGCAGATCATTTAGAAAAACTTCATCTTTGGCATGATTTTGAAAAACTTAATTCTTTAGTAGAATTTGTTATTGCCAATCGCAATGATATAGAAATTCCTAAGAATTTCAAAGATTTAAAAACCGATAAAAAAATCGCTTCTTCTTTTATACGCAATACTTTAAATACAAATGAAGTTTGTGAAGAAATTAAAGATGAAGTAAAAAAATATTATGAAAAATTACAAAAAAATTGATACAATTTCAAAAATTAAAGGAAAAGAATGCAAGAAAGAATAGATTTAATCGTTAAAATTTTAGATGAAAAAAAAGCTGAAGATATCAAAACCATTGACATGAGTGAGCAAGAATACTTTGTAAAATATGTCATTATCGCAGCTACTTTAGGAGAAAGACACGCTCTATCTTTGATCGATGAGCTTAAAACACAACTTAAAGCCAAAGGTGAGGAATTTTTAAACATAGATAGTAGTGAAGAATGGAGCGTGATTGATCTTGGTGATATTTTAATCCATCTTTTAACACCAGAACACAGAGGAATTTATAATATAGAAGAATTATTAGAAAATCTTAAAAAAGGTAGGGTTTAAAAAGACTAAATTTAATTAGCCTTTTAATTTTTAGAGATTATCAATATATTCTTTAATTTCTTTTTTGATTTTCTCTTTTTGTTCTTTTAAAGCTTCTTTTTTAGCTTTATACTCAGCCTTACTCATATAATCTTTTTGTTTTTTTAAAGCATCAAGTTCTTTTTCGATTTTTTCCACTTCTTGTTCTTTAAGTTTTTTAGCTTCTAACTTTTTATCATAAAACATAGGATCTTTAGTACAATCATTTTGTACTTGTTTTAAAGCAAGCTCTAAGCTTAAGGTTCTAGCTGTATCATTATGCGCTTTAGAAAAACTGATTTCTTTATTGATACGATCGATTTTTCTATCACATTCACTTGCACCAAAAGCAAAGGCACATAACGAAAGTAAAACAAGTATTTTTTTCATTTTTAATTCCTTTTTAAAATAAATTTAAATCGCAAAATATTATCTCATCAATTCTTAAGCCTAGCTTTTATATCATCAAATAAAGTAAATACCATACTTTCAAGCTCTTTTGCTCTTTCTAAAGAAGTTGCTTCAAAGCGTGTGATAAGATAAGGGCTGGTGTTAGATGCACGAAGCAAAGCCCATCCATCGCCAAAATCTATCCTAGCTCCATCGATTTCACAAAGACTTTTAACACCTTTTAAAGCTCCTTTTTCAATCTCTTTTTGAAATTCTTCCACAAGTTTAAATTTTTCTTCTTCATTTACAGGAATTTTAATTTCAGGTGTAGTATAGAGTTTTGGTAAAGCTTTAATCATACTTTCTAAATCAAAACCTTTATAAACAAGTTCTAAGGCTCTTAAAAATGCGTAAATTCCATCATCATAACCAAAATATCTATGTTTAAAGAAAATATGTCCACTCACTTCAGCAGCTAAATCAATATCTTTTTCTTTCATTATTTTTTTGATATTAGAATGTCCTGTTTTTCCCATAAAAATAGTTCCAAATTTAGCCACTTCATCAAAAAGATTTTTAGAACATTTTACCTCACCTAAAATGCGTGGATTAGGAATATTTTTAGCAAACAAATAACAAAGCTCATCCCCACAAAATACATGAGTTTTACTCAAAGCAACCATTCTATCAGCATCCCCATCAAAAGCAAAAGCTAAAGAATAATCTTGATTTTGATTTAAAAACTCTCTAATCGCACTTAAGTTTTCTTCTTCTGTAGGATCTGGAGCATGGTTTGGAAACTGTCCATCAGGCTCTGCAAACATTACATGAGCTTTTAAATTTAAAGCCTTGATTAAAGGCTTTATCACCACTCCAGCCGCACCATTTGTGCAATCAACACCAAATTTATAATTAAAATCCTTTAAAAAACTAAATTGCTCGCACATAAATTTCACATAAAGGCTTAAAATATCGTATTTTTCTACTTCTAAATTTTCTTCAATCTCATCATCTAAATGCTTATAAACTTCTTTTGAAAACTCTTTTAATTCCACGCCAAAAAAACTTTCTTTATTGATAGTGATTTTAAAACCATTATAATCTTTTGGGTTATGAGAGCCTGTTATCATAACATTTGCATCAAATTTCAAGCCCTCATAAAGACTAAAATATCCCAATGGAGTTGGCACAAGCCCTATATCATAGATTTTTATTCCCGCTTTGTTAAGTCCACTTACTAGATAATTAAAAAGTTCATTTGCACTATATCTTGCATCATAGCCCACACTTACATTTTTACAGCCTTTATTTAGCATGGTTTGTCCCAAGCAAAAACCTATAGCCTTAACACTTTTTTCATTTAGTTCTTTGCCATAAAGCCCTCTTATATCATATTCTCTAAAAATCACATCTAACATTTTTTTCCTTTAAATTCATCTCTTCTTTAACCTAAATTTATCGTTTTTCTAAAGCAAATTTGGATAGAAAAGAAATTTTTGCTACAATTTTACATTAATTTCACTAAATGAAGGAAAATTTATGGATGAAGAATTAGAAAACGAAGAAACGAAAAAGAAAAAAGGCGGTTCACTTGTAATTATTATTGTTATTTTACTTTTTGTTTTACTTCTTAGTATTATGGGAGTGATTGCTTGGCTTATTTCAAGCAGTTCAAGTGATGAAAGTGAAGTCAAAGAAGCTCCAAAAGAAGAAGCAAAAGCTGATAAACCTAAAGTTTCAGCTCCTACTCAGCGAGGTAGTGATTTTGCTAATATAGGTCCTATGTACCCACTTGATCCTTTTACCCTAAATTTACTTAGCGATAGCGGCTCAAGATATGTAAAATGCACTATAGAACTAGAACAAAATAGCGAACTTTTAAAACCTGAACTTGATAAAAAAGTCCCGGTGATTCGTGATATTATTATTCGTACATTAACAGCTAAAACTTTTGAAGAAGTAAGTACACAAAAAGGCAAAGAACGTTTAAAAGATGAGCTAGTTGGAAAAATCAATGAAATTTTAACCGATGGCTTTATTAAAAATGTTTATTTTACGGATTTTGTAGTTTCTTAAATGCGTGTAGGCTGTGATATCATCGCCATTTCTAGGATAGAAAAAATTCATTCTAGACATGGCAAAAATTTTTTGGATAAATTTCTAAGCCCAAAAGAACAAATACTCATTAAAAATCCAGCAACTCTAGCAGGTCTTTGGGCTGCTAAAGAAGCTGCTAGCAAGGCTTTGGGTGTTGGAATTTGTGAATTATGCAGTTTTTTTGATATTGAAATATCAAAAGATGAAAAAAACGCGCCTAAATTAAAATATTCTCAAAAAATTACAAAAAATTTTAATATCACTCAAACTTCCCTAAGCATTTCTCATGATAATGGTTTTGCTATAGCCATAGTGGCTATAGTTTGATTATTTTCCTATAGTTTGCTTGTCTAAATTTCTTGAAAGTATGAAATCTACCACAGGTTGTTCTCTTTTATTTGCTCTTTTACAATGATCTTTTTGAAAAAAATCTGTGATTTTTATAACAATCCTTGCCCATTTTTTACGATTTCTTTCACGCCACGCATGAGAAGAAACGCTCTCCCAAGCATAGCCATTAAACAAGCTTGCATTTACAAAATGATCTAAGGCTCTAACACCCTGTCTTGCTCGTGCGGTATTAAAAAAAGTTCCTATAATCACGATAAAAAGATATCCTAAAACTGCTAAAGGTACTATTGCACAAAGCAGAATAGTCCCTGCTAATTTTTCTTTTAAGCTTCCTTTTAAAGTGCGTTTTACACGACGACGAAAATTGGCACGAATTTTAGTTCTAACTCTTTTCATAACTCTCTTTTGCTAAATTTTATCCTCATACCATTAGCCGAACGCACCGTTAAACGGCCTACTACATCAGGTACAAAACCTTCTTCAAGTTCTAGTTTGTAAGTTTTTAAAATATTAGCCAAAATCAAAATCGCTTCTTGCATAGCAAAACCTTGTCCTATGCAAATTCTTTCCCCTACACCAAAAGGCAAATAAGCATCTTTTTTGTATTCTCCTTCAAAACGAGAAGGATTAAATCCATGTGGATTTGTCCAAAATTCTTCATGTCTGTGTATCAGCCAAGGAGCAATCACCACCCCAGAACCTTTTTTAATAAGCTTATCTCTAACTTGGGTATCTTTTTTTGCCTCTCTTGCAAAAAATCCAACAGGAGGATAAAGTCTTAAAGATTCTTTAAAAATATTTGTTAAGTATTTAAACTGTCTTAGATGCGAAATTTCAATGGCTCCACCCTGTAAAACCTGAGTAATCTCCTCATAAGCTTTTTCTTGCTCCTTAGGATAAAGACTAAGCAAATAAAGCGTCCATGTCAAAGAACTTGCTGTGGTTTCATGTCCTGCTAAAAAAAGCATAGCCACTTGATCTAAAATTTCCTCAAAAGAAAAACGCTTATTTGTATCTGCATCCACTACTAAAAGCAAAGATCCTAAAATATCTTCAAATTCTGCATTATCTGCCATATCATATCTTGATTTTATGATGTCACTTAAAACCTGTCTGATCACATCTCCGGCCTTAGCACGCTTACGATCTCCTAAAACATAAGAAAGCCATTTTGGAAAACGAAACATACGACGCATGGCTGTATGCACGCTTTGCTCTTGAAAAGTCACAAAGGCATTTAAGATTTTTTTACCTTTTTCCTCATCGAGTTTTGAAGACATAATGGTGCGAAAAATCACATCAGCGGTAATAAAAGTCATAGCTTCATCTACTTCGATAACAGCATGATTTGGATACTTGCTAAAACGATCCATCATATCTGCCACAGCTTCACTCATAAGATTAAACACTTTATTGATACGAGTCATTTCAAAACTTGGACGCAAAAGCTCTCTTTGCTTTTTCCAAACTTCACCATTTGTAGTAAAAATGCTCTCCCCTAAAAGCGGACTTAAAAGCTCATGCAAAAATGCACTTTTAGGAAATTCTCTAACCTCATCAACCATCATTCTTTTAACTTCTTTAGTGTCATTTATAACATAAAGATCAAAATTTGGCATCTTCACATAGCCTGTTTGCATTTTATAACTACGCTCATAAAGCCCATCAAGCCAAGATCTACGCTTTAACAAAAAAGTTAAAAGTGTAGAAGCTTTATTTTTATAAGGTTTTGGAAAAAAGGGACATTCACTCATATTTTTACCTTTTCTTCTAAAAATTTAGGCATTATGATGAAAGAAAAAAAATCATAATCACCTTTAACACTAATACTATAAAGATATAAAAAGTGTGCTTTGTTTTTATCTCTTTTTATTTTTTTATACTCATGTTTTTCATATAAAGTGTGAAATTTAGCACTTAAAAATGGGGGTGTAAATTTAGCATTTACGCCACTCGTGCGGAAAAAATCCACTTGAGGAAAACATGCTCCATCAATAATCGATGTGTAATCATACCATTTTAAATCAAACCTTGAAACAAATTCAAGCTTCTTTCTAAATTCATCCGCTTTTTTTTGATAACTCACTAAAGGAATGCATTCTCCTAGAGTAAGAATTTTTAACTTATGAAGTAAAGATAAATCTAAATTTTGTCTTAAAATACACTCCAAAACTTCTATACAAACTATAGTTCCAACACTATGTGCTACTAAAACAAGTTCATAATCTTGTTTATTTTCATTTTGTTTTAGCTTATCTACTATGGTATTCGCAAAAAGCTTGATTCTTTCTTGCATAGTGCCTGTTTTTTTATCTTGCCAAGTAGCACAAAAAGCACAAATTCTTGCTATCCAAAATACAGCTAATTTCTTACCTAATTTAAATAAAAAATGATTTAGTAAAAATCCTAAAAAACATCCTATGATGATAGCTAAAGAAAAATGCATATAATTTTGCAAAAAAGCAAAACTTCCAAAAGCCAAAACCAAAGAAAATAGTAAAGAAAATAACACATAAAAAAAAGGATAATAACCTGTGATAAGTTGATAAATCGACTCTTTGCCAAATTTGATAAAAAGTCCTGTGATAGTATAAATTCTAAAAAAACTATAACAATCTGCCAAAGCATCTTTATAATTTTCTGACCAATTTTTCTTAACAATATCATTCCATGTTAAAAAATGATATTTAGTTTGTACTCCTTCGCAAGAAATTTGAAAAAAAGGAAATTGCTCATTTTTTTCAATTTTACTTAAATCAGCTTTAATATTAAAAGCACGAGAATAATCTTTTAGGTTTTTTTTAAATAAATCATAATAAAATCTATAACTTTTAGGATCATATCCTGCTATATAAAATGCTTCCCTATCCATACAATATTTCTTTTTTGCTTTTAATTATAGCAACTTTGCTTTAAAAGCTCTCTTAATCAAAGCTTTTTAGTCTTATTTGTCTAAAAAGAAATTTTTGTAAAAATTGCCGTTGAATTGATTAGTTTGTAAAAGGTATTTTTTAAAATTACATACCAAAACAGGATTGGGTTTATAAGCATGAGCTTCACGCCAAAAAAATTGAAGCTTCTTTGGATAAGATAAGCCTTCAAAATCATAAAAAGCATTGCCACAAACCTTAGTCGGACAGCCTTCTAAAATAGCACTAAGGCCCACTGTTGAATTTATAGTAATACAACCTAAAGCCTTTCTTAAAAGAACTGGCAAGTGGGTATCATGAACATATAAAACCCTTCCTTCGACATGATATTTTTGAGTTAAATCATTTATGAGTTTAGAATAATTCTTATAACCCCTATCCATGGGATGGTGTTTAAAAACTAGATAAGATTTAGCTCTTGCATGGTTTGCAAAAGAAAGTATGGTTTCCTCTATAAAGTGCTCTATGCTTTTTTTGTAATGATATTTAATTTGCGTATCGCTATAAACTTGTAAAATCGCCAAAAAGTACTTTTTTTCTAAATTATAAATCTTTTCATTAAGTTTTTTTTCTGTAATCTTGTAAAGATATTTTCTATATAAAGATCTAAACCAAAATAAAAATTCAAAAGGATATAAAGTGCGATGATGAAGTTTGTTGTTAAAAAATGGAGCCAAAATAAAAGCAAACAACCAATACAAAAAAGCATCAAAAGCCATAAATTTAAATCCACCTGGAATTTCTTTTATACTTTCTTGGGTAAAAATATCTTGAGAAAGATAAAAATTTTTATCACGCGGTAAAGAAGAATTTGCATTCACTCCATCTTTTTCCAAAGTAATACAATAAGGCCTTAAATATCCTTCTTCAAAAATCCATACTTCAATTCCTAATTCTTTAGCCACTTTAATAGCCTTAGCATGTATAATACGACAATCATTATACATTAAAATAGCATCGATTTTTTTGCTTTGAAAAAAATCTCTATAGAAATTTTCAAGATCTTTTTCATCGCACTTACACCTTGTTCCACTAGGATAGAAAAAAAAATCTCCACCGTTAAAATTGAGTTTAAAAACTTTGGTTTGGTTTTTTTTCATTTTCATTGCAAGATGATGAAAAAAATTTCCCACAGGCCCTTGCAAGAGTAAAACATTTTTACCGCTAAATTCTTTTTTAATTTTAGTGCTAAATCTCATTTCTTTGCTAAAAATTCATAAAATCTTCTTATTTTTCTAAGTATAAAAGTTTTAAAATCTATTGCCAATTTTATATGTTTTTTTGAAAAATAAGCTTTTTGTAAATTTAGCATTATATCTAAACAAACTTCAATTTCACATAAAGTTTTTGTTTTAGGATTTATATATCTTGGATATGTGATCAAAGCACCTGCTACAAGCTCCTCTAGGCTTAGTTTTCTTGTTCTTCTTTCGCATTTATGTTTATCTTTTGTCAAACCCCAGCCCGCATAAAAAGGCATACCATAAGTAAAAACTTTTTTAGCTCTTAAAAGAGCATCAAAACCACTTGTAGAGGTAATAGTGTGAATTTCATCAGCAATTTTTATAGCACTATCAATACTGCAATCTTTTACAATCTCATCACAAAATTTCAAGATGAGTGTTTCATCTTTTAAACCCACACGGTTGCCACTTAACACATCGGGATGAGGTTTAAAGATGATATAAGAATCTTGATTTTTAGCACGCACCTCCTTAAGCAAATCAAGAGTGGATAAGCCAAAACCCCCTAAAATCATCGAAGCATCATCTTCAACTTGAGCAGGGATTAAAATAATCTTTTGTCCTATTTTGGCATTGATTTTTAAGTCTTCATGCTTTAAGCCATTGTATTTTGAAAAGCGGTTCTCAAGTAAGATTTTTATAATATTTTTCGCCCTATTTAGTATATTTTCATCAAAAATTTCATTTTGCAAGAGCTCTTCTAGTTTACTTGGTTTGTTTGGATCAATGTAAAGTCCTTTATCATCAACGATTAAAGAAAAAGGGCGCGCAAGATCAGAACCCAAAGAGATTGAACGGATAAAACCATCTTCTACCAAAGAAATTTTAGGAGCAAAATGAAGCAAATTCTCATCTTGCGCTTTTTTTATAAGAGTGCTTTTAAGAGTATTATAATCTATCCTTTTACCCCAAATGAAAAATTTATCATCTTCTTTAAGCTTGTATCTAAGTAAAGATTTAATAGAATTTAAAAAAATAATTTCATTATCTTTGGCCTTAAAAAAAGGCTTGATAAAATGCCTTTTCCATAAGGTAAAGCCTAGCATAAAAAGCCTGTTAGAATTTACCTTTTCTATATCTTTATATTTTGCTAAAGTTTGAATAGTATCAAAAATATTACTTTTTTGATTTAAATAAGGATTAAAATACTCGCTATAAAGTATATAAGCAGCATAGAAAACTTCTTCTAAACTTCTTTTTTGCATCCTTCTTTTACACTCTAATTTATCTTTTGTTAGACCCCAACCTGCATAAAATGGCATGCCATAACAAATACACTCACATTCTTGTATCAAAGCTTCAAAACCCATACCAGAAGTTTTGGTATAAACCTTATCAAAAAACTCAAGCAAGGCTATGGGATTAAAATTTTCAGTGATTAAAATACATTCTTTAGGCAAGAAATTTATAACTAAATCACTTTGTTTTTTACCGCTTAAAACATCAGGATGGATTTTTATATAAATTTTAGAATCAGGATTTTCTTTTATGGCATCTTTTATCATATCGACAGTTTTAAAATCTTTAGCAAAACCAAATTCAAGAGAGGCATCATTGGCTGTTTGAGTGATGATTAAAACGCGTTTTTCATCTTTTTGAAAATAATCATCTGGAATATCAAGATTGTTATTGTACTTGCTAATTTTATATTTTTTGATAAGCTCTATAGCTTTTTTAGCTTGCTTGATTTCTTCATCTTTAAATTCATAAGTATTTAAAAGATTTTCAAGCTTTGAAGGTGCTGTTGCATCATAATAAACGCCTATATCATCTTTAACTATAGAAAAACTTGGGCTATTTTCAACCCCTAAGTTTAATGAGCGGATAAATCCATCTTCTAAAAGTATGAATTTAGCCTTATATTTTTTAGCTAAATTCATAGCTTTTAAACCTGATTTTTTGCGTCCCCAACCACAAATAAAATCACTTGGTAAAAGTGAATTTTTATAGCTTTTAACATTAATAAAATCACTAACATTTTTTACAAGTTTTTTTGATGTTGAATAAGTGCTCATACTCTCTCTTTGATATAATATTTTATTATATCAAAGTTTTTTATATTTTTCTCTTTTTAACCTAGGTACATCTTTGAGGATAAATTTGATATACTTCCACTATTCATACCAATTTTATTAACTTATTGCTAAATTTATCCTATTTTTAATTTATTTTGTAAAAGAATTCTTTACAAAGAATCAAACAATTATCTTTTATAGCAAGATTATTATCCATATTTACAAATTAGATCTTGCCCAAATAATTTATTTACCCCTGAAATTAAATTTTCTTCTCAAAACAATTAAATCTATGAAAACAAATTTCACATACGCCAAACCATAACTTTTATACCAATTTTTACTAATTGCAATAAAAGCTTGGCCCAATTTATACTCTATAGAACCTGTAATTATATAATAAACCTCATAATTTTTATATTCCCTATAGTCTATTAAATTTTTATTATTTTTATATAGCTTATACTCATACAATAAATTAAAACTTAAAGATATTAAATTTGAATTTAATAAAACATTTCCAAATCTATAGCTCAAATGACTTTTCAATCTATATTCTATATATCTATCTAAAATAATCGTATATTTTTTTTTATTTGAATTATTTTCATTTTGTAAATTAGATACTTCTTGTTTATACGGTATTGATTTGATTGGCCATTGAACTGCTATATAGTTATCGACCAGTTCTTTACAAAAATCAACATTAATAACTAATTTTGAACAATCCAAATCATTATCAACAATAATTGTCTGATCTGTATTTATATTAATTTTTGTACAATAAAATTTATTTTTATCCTTAACAAGGAGAATATCTCCAAGATTTATAAATCCTAAATGTTTTGTTTGTTTTATATAAATAGGTTCCACGCAATCGATATTATCTGTATAATTTTCGCTATAACTCAAAAAAGTATCCTTTGTTATCAAAAATAAATCACCAAGTTGTTTAAATTGATGAGCTGGTCTAATTAAAGACTGTAGTTTTGCATTACTATTTTCAAATCTTAAACATGCACCCAAAGATTTATTAAATGAAAAATAAGAATGTATATACATATCCACATATTCATCTGGTATTTTAATCACATCTTTCTTTTTTATTTGAATATAGTTAAAATCTCTTCCAGTATATTTAAATACATATTGTTCTTTACAAAATTTTTCACTCTGCAAAATTATAAAATTATCTATAATATTAGTATAACTATTAACAGGCTTAGATAATAAATGAATATTATCAATTAGTTGCAATATGGAATCAATCAAAATGCAATCATAAAAATGTATTCTATCTTTCAAAAGTTCGCTATAAATCCTTTTTTCTTTATTTTTTTTTCCAATATATGCAATATTAAATTTATGATAATTTATCAAGCTTAGATATGTATTAGTAATCATTTTTTGATCTTTACTTAAATTATTAGCATTGTTTATTGGTAACATTAAATGAACTGTTGGAATACCAAATGATGATAAAATTTCAAAAGTTCTTTCAATTGTTTTACAAACAAAATCAACGTTTTTATTTAAAACAATATCTTCAGAATATGTATCATAAATAATCAAATCAGCCCTAGATATTTCATTATAGTTTTTTACAAGCTCAAACAAACAATGTTCAGAGCCACTAGCTTCAAAAATTAAATTTATTATCCTAATATTATATTTTTGCAAGCACTCCTGTAATTGCAAAACAATATGTCTCAGATTGCTTGTACCCAACAAACAAATAGTACTTATTTTTGCATTTTGCATATCATTTCCATTATAGTTTGAAAGTTATAAAAATTCTCAGGAACAATCTCATCAAAATCTATTGAAATCTTATACTTATCCTCAATAAGACTCACTAAACTAATTATATCAACACTATCTATAAACCCACCAAACACGAGATCATTATGAAATTCCGTAATATCATTCTTCCCTATCTCATTAAACAACTGTTTGATTTCTTGCATTTTTTCTCTCCTTTGGTTTTTTGAAAATATAAAATATTTATTTAAACAAGTTCTTTTAAAACTTTCCTATCAATTTTACCATTTTGATTGAGTTTAAATTTGTCAATTTTAATAAAATTTTTTGGGATCATATAAGAAGGTAATTTATCTTTTAAAAAAGCTTTAAAATTAATCTCATCTTTGCTTTCATAAAAACAAATAATATCTTCTTTAAAAATACAAGCGCTATTTTTTACACTTGTATGAGAATTTATCACGCTTTCTATTTCTCCAAGTTCTATCCTATGCCCCATGTATTTGATTTGATTATCCGCTCTTCCATAGCATAAAAGTTCGCCAAATTCATTATAAGAAACGATATCTCCTGTTTTATAGAGTAAATCTAAATAATTATCATGCAAAGGATTTTGTATAAAAGCTTGTTTGGTTTTTTCTTTGTCATTATAATACCCTAAAGACAAAGAAGTTCCACGCACAAAAAGCTCTCCTTTAATGCCTATTTGTTTAGGGCTTATGAAATTCATATTTTCATCAAAAACTAAAAGTTCTGTGTTTTTACATGCTTTGCCTATAGGTAAAAGTTCTTCATCTTTAAAAGTGCGATTGATGATATAAAAAGAACATACATCAGTGATTTCTGTTGGACCATAAAGGTTGGAAAATAAAGCATTGGGTAGGTGTTTACGCCAAATATTTAGCTGTTTATTAGGCATGATTTCACCAGCAAAGAGAATTTTTCTTAAAAGATTTAGTGAATATTTTTGCAATCCTTTTTCATTTGCAAAATAAATCAACACTGAAGGTACCCAAAATATAGTGCTTACTTTTTCTTTTTCAAGGCATTCTAAAATTTTATTTGGAAAGGCAAAAAGATG
>NZ_RYYM01000119.1:0-328 GCF_004379075.1 Campylobacter sp. US25a | reverse complement strand
CTACATCCAAATATTGCACACAATCTTTGATTAAATCTTGCATTAAATTTATAAATTTAGGAGAGACTATACGCCAATTATATACATTAGATATTAAATCGGTCAGTATTTTACCATCATCTTTATCGATTTCAAATGTAGGTGTTTGCCAATTTGTGATAGGTTTAGATTCTAAAAGTGCATATTTGTCATTATTTTTTATATCTGGTTTAACACAATTTATCCAATTATCAACATCATTATGTTGTCCATTATACATCATTTTATAATATCTCATTGTTTTCTCTCCTTATAGTATTCTTTATGAAGTATAGCAGGATTATTTTTG
>NZ_RYYM01000118.1:0-332 GCF_004379075.1 Campylobacter sp. US25a | reverse complement strand
ACTCTTGCAAGTAATTATGGTGGAATTTATATCTTTGATAAAAAAATAAGAGAAGAGATATTGGAAAATGAAAGAAAAAGAAGAGAGTTGGAAGATACTGATAAATTTAGAACTAAAGCGGGTCAATTAAAATCAGGAGAGTTAATTTATACGATAGATTCTGAAGCTATTGATCAATTGCTCCCTCAAGTCCTTTCTAATGGTTGTAAATATTATCGTAATGATTATAATTATAAAATAGGAGAATCAAACTTCAACTTCAAAGATAAACCCGAATTTGCATACTATGAAGATCAATTTAAAGCATATATGGGTGAAGAAAACTATAAAAA
>NZ_RYYM01000117.1:0-338 GCF_004379075.1 Campylobacter sp. US25a | reverse complement strand
GCTTTTAGCTAAACTCTCAAAAACAGGTAAAAAATCCTTATCAAATCCGCTAATTTCAATTTTTATAGCCATTTGTATCCTTTCTTATATAATTTTTATTTTTATTATACCATAAAGGGTTTTGTTGTAAAATTGGAAAAAACTTTTTTTATATATAAAATTACATAAATAAGACAATCAAAATACAATATAAAAGATTAAAGAATAGTAAAAACGGTTTTTTAAAAAAAACTAATATAAATATATGGCTAATTATATAATTAATCCTCCTCTAAGCCATCATTAATTCCTGCTTCTGCAAGTTCAAGCTGTTCTTTTTGATACACTTTATCATCTTT
>NZ_RYYM01000116.1:0-347 GCF_004379075.1 Campylobacter sp. US25a | reverse complement strand
CCTATCTTCACTCTAAAATTTTTGTAAATTTTTCAATTAAAAAATACTCCAAATCCAAACCCACGAAAAGACAAAAATAGTTTTAATTAAGCATTAAAAAGTCTAGGTTTAAGCAAGGGCATTTTTATACCCAACCTAAACCTTTTTAGCCCCTGAAATAGAAAAGTATTCTTCTCACCCTTTATCCCCTCATTTATTATCCGCTACATTTCATTGAATAATTTTCATCATTTATCCCCTCATTTATTGCCTTATTCTTTCTCTCATTCTCTCCCTATTTTTGCCACTTTTTAAACATATTTCTAGCATAAACTTTCCCTAATATATAAAAATACTCATTTCATACC
>NZ_RYYM01000115.1:0-357 GCF_004379075.1 Campylobacter sp. US25a | reverse complement strand
TATTGTGTTTTCATCAAATAAAGCTTGCTTATCTTTATCATATAAAACATAATCTTCACAAAAATATAAAGCTTTTAGCAAATAAAGTTCTGAATTGATATTAATATTATCAATATCTTGTAAAGATAGCTTTTGTATATAGGCTATTTTTAAATTATTGATTACTTGTATAGATACAAGCTTATAATTATTATATTCTTGATTAAAATAATTAAGATTTTCTAAAAATATTTTATACTCATTGATATATTCTTTTTCATCTTGTATATTATCTAAATATTTAAGACTTTGATTGAAAATATTATTATTATAAAAATTACAAGAAAAACTATCAAAATTAAATTCTTTTAACAAATT
>NZ_RYYM01000114.1:0-358 GCF_004379075.1 Campylobacter sp. US25a | reverse complement strand
TGACCATACTAGAAAAAAACATACAAGCTTTATTAAGTGGAGTAAATGAACCCTTAGGAAATAAACTTTTAAATTTCATACAAAATAAAACTTGTTCTCGTTTTAATATAGATGAAAATTTAAATATCTATGATAAAACTCATAATGTTTTTATGTATGAAAATTTAGAAGAAGAATTAAATTTTTTCTATCAAAGTATTTTAGAAAAAACTCCTAGATATCCTTTTATATGTATTTATGGTATAGGCAATGCTTTACTGATTAAAAATTTAGCTAAACACTATAAACATCTTTTTGTATTTGAAAGCGAAATAGAACTTTTTATCCTAGCTTTAAGTACGCTGGATTTGAGTGAAGA
>NZ_RYYM01000113.1:0-359 GCF_004379075.1 Campylobacter sp. US25a | reverse complement strand
ATTAGGATTATACTCAATTTCTTTATTTTTTACATTTTTATATACATCACAAAAATAAATAGTGTTCTCATCTTCATAAAAAAAGATTCCATTATTATGGCTTAATCTTGTAATAAAGTCTAAATCACTTTCATTGTATTGAGAGATGAGTTCTTGTTCTTCATAATTAAAATGTATATTAGAATAATCAATTTCTTTATGTAAGATATCTTGATAAAAACCAAGGGTTTGTTTAATCACTTCTATAATATTAGTATGAGTATAAATACGATTGGCTTTATTTAAAGAAAGTCTTATCAAGACTGATTGAAGCTTAAAAGAAAAAAAATGCTTGTATTTTATTTGCTTAGTATTTGAAG
>NZ_RYYM01000112.1:0-363 GCF_004379075.1 Campylobacter sp. US25a | reverse complement strand
AACCAAATCATTTTTGATATAATACTCAATCACAAGTTTTTCTTTTGTGATATAAATTCTTTTAATATTTGCCATTTTATAGATCGCTCGTGCAAATGTATATATGCCCAAAAGAAATATAAAAAAAACTATAAACCATTTATAATCTATTTCTTTGCTAGGATTAAATAATCTAGGAAATAAATAAAGAAAAAAACATAAAAGCACAATATATGTTATCCAAAAAAGCAAAAACAAAGGTATATGCTTTTTTCCTTCCCAAATGATTTCATCTTGAGTGTCTTGTTCTTTGATTTCTGTGTTATTGTTTGTTTGGCTCATTTTTATCCTTATTTAATTCTCAATTCCTCAATTTTTAAAAAG
>NZ_RYYM01000111.1:0-364 GCF_004379075.1 Campylobacter sp. US25a | reverse complement strand
CTCCCTATTTTTGCCACTTTTTAAACATATTTCTAGCATAAACTTTCCCTAATATATAAAAATACTCATTTCATACCCAAGTTAAATAAAAATACGGTATAATTTCATAAAGCACTAAAACCACAGAAGAAAACTTATGTCTAAAACTAATACACGCCCAAGCGAAAAAACAAAATGCACAAAGCCATAGAAACTTGGTTTACCAAAATCTACATAAGCAAAATAATCCACAAAGAGAAAAACGACAAATTATTTATCAATGTAACTAGCTGTCTAGCATTCATACTCTCAATCTATGGCAAAACAGATGAAAACAAAAGCAAAATGACACCTGCTGTTATGGCTTATATCAAAAAAACAAAAA
>NZ_RYYM01000110.1:0-375 GCF_004379075.1 Campylobacter sp. US25a | reverse complement strand
AAAGGAAAAACAATGCAAAAAATACTTCAAATCGATTTAGAAAAAAGAAAAGCTTTAGAGAATTTCAAAAATCTAGCTTTATTAGGATTAGGTGGAACAATGCTTTTAAATTTAAAAGAACAAGCTTTGGATTTTAGTCAAGAATTAACTTATATAAATACTTATGATAAGTATTTAAATTTAAAGCTTGATTCTTTTTATATCCCTTCTACACTTTTATCTTTGCTTCAATTAACTAAGAAAAGCAAAGAAGCTTTTTATATCAATGTTTTAATCAATAGCGATACACATTATAAAAATCCTTTATTACAATATGCTATTACCCAAAAACAAGAACAAGAAAATATCGTTTATGCTTTAAAAAATAATGAAAAT
>NZ_RYYM01000010.1:0-76194 GCF_004379075.1 Campylobacter sp. US25a | reverse complement strand
GAAATTAAATTTTTTTATCACGGAATTAAAATAATCATCATCGTTTTTAAGCACAGATTTTTTATTGTTCGTGTTATTGCTTAGATAATTAATATTTGTATATTGAGTATCAAAATTTACCATAGAAAACCCTTTTTTTATGATATTTTATTAAAATAATCTTGGATTCCAACCACCCATAGCATCTTGTATAGAATTTTGATATTTATAAGCAATTTCTCTCATGATTGTATTATTATTTAACATAGGACTAGAATTATATTGATATATTTGTCCATTCTTTACATTATAAACACCGACTCCATAAGTAAATAAAACATAAGGCTGTCCTAAATTTGAGTATTTTATTTGTCTTTTTACCTTATATTACAGGACGATATTCAGCAGGAGAATTAGCACTCGCTTGCAACCAAGAAATTAATCTATCTCTACTAGGGTTTGAGCATTTTTCATCTCCTGCACCACATAGACCCTTGTTAAGATTGCTAAGTTCGTATTCTGAAAAATCTGCAATTGCATAAACTTCTGAAATTAAATTTGGACGATCTTTAAAAAATTTAAAACCGACTAAATACCCACCCTTAACTTGTTTCATCTCATCTAAATTAAGAGCTTTAACCCCTTGAGAGTTATCACTTAAAGCACCATTACTAACTTTAGCTAAAAAATCCCCAGCAAAAGCAGAACTAGCTAACAAAGAACCTAAAATCAATGAACTTGCTAATTTTTTAAGCATAATTTCTCCTTATTTAATTATTTTACTCTTTATTTGAATAATATCACAAATTATATATTAAAATCAAATTTTTTTATTTGGAACATTCATTGCTTTTAAAAAAATTTGAAAATATTTAGAAAGGCAACAATGAAAAAGATTTGTTTAGCATTTATGGTTTTAGTTAATTGTGTTTTTGCTAGTGATGAACTAAATATAGACAGTTTATTTAAAAAGCAAATAGGCTTAAGAAGCATTACAAGCTTTTCTTTGCTTAGCACAGGAAATGCAAACTCGTATTCTCTTTATCCTAATATAACAATAGGCGGAGATCCTACAATTTGGAATGATACAAAGCAAGTGTTTTTAACTCAAACTTTCATTTATACCATAACACCTAAGTTTGACATACTTATTTCAGGGGGCGGAAGTTATGCAAGACAAGAATATACAAACTTTTTTACAAATGAGTATTCTAGTAAAAACAGAATAGGTTTTGATAATTTATGGCTAGGTTTTATTTATACAGGCGATAGCATTGCAGATTTAATTCCACAAATTACCTTTCAAACTGCAGTCGTTCAAAGAGAAAAAGCAATCAATCAAACCAAAAACTTTTATCTAAAATCACAAAGCTTACAAGCTAGTTTAAGGGGATATAGCGATCCTGTGGTTTATAGTATTTATACAGGATTTGGTTATAATCAATCAAGAAAATTTAAAACCCTTAAAATAGAGTATGGAAATAGTATTTATGTGGGTGGGGATTTATCTATTATTCTAAGTCCTAAAATTACTTTAGATTTAGGAGCAGAGCAAAGATTTCAAACCGAGCAAAAAATCAATGGTTATCAAAATTCTGAAGTGCGTTCTATTCCAACTTTAAGTTTAGGTTCTACTTATAGCATTAATTCAGATACCGCAGTTTCTGTTAATGCTAGTTTTGGAGGAAGCTCTGCTTCTCCTGATAGCATATTTGGGATAAGCTTATGGAAAAAATTCTAAAAATTTTATTATTTTTACCCATTCTTACTTTGAGTGCAAAAGCGGAATGGGTAGTTAAATCCTATCAAGAAATTAAAAACGAAAGAGTAATAAGACAAACTTATGAGCAATCTTGTGGGGCTTCATCTTTAGCAACTTTACTTAATATACTTGATGATCAAAAAAAGTTTGATGAACTTGAACTTTTAAAGATTATGAGCGGACAAGAACTTTATACGGATATGGTAAGCTTTGCAGATTTAAGCGATGCAGTTAAAAAACTGGGCTTTCAAAGCAATTCATATCAAATCAATAGAGAAAACTTGGATAAACTTGTAAATATTCCAATGCTTGTAAAAATTGAAGATGATCCACGCTTTCCACATTTTGTTATAATTATCAATCATAAAGGTAATTATTTACAAGTGCTTGATCCAAGTCATGGAGAATATATAAGTTCTAAAAGTCAATTTTTTAGTATTTGGGATAGATATAATAAAGGTGGTTATGCTTTAATTGTTGCTCCTAAAAAAGAGCTAAAACCTTTTAAGTTAAATACTCCAAAATCTTTACATTTTGATTTCAGCCCTTTTAGTTTGTTTTAGTTTTAATTCGTTTATATTTATTATTCTTAATTTGTAGGCTAAAACTTTTTATCTTAGTTGTTCTAATCTTTCTTTTTTAGAACCAATTTCTGTAATTTGAACGCCGAAGTTACCATCGACAATTACTACCTCGCCATAAGCAATTCTTTTATCTCCGATTAAAATTTCAAGCGGATCGTTTGCAAGTTGATTAAGCTCCACAACTGAACCTATATCCATAGTTAAAACATCTTTTAAAAGCATTTTTTTATTGCCTATACGCACACGCACAGGCAAACGAACATCCATGATAAGATTGATATTTTTAAGTTCTTCGCTAAGCATTATCGCTTTTTCTTCAGCGTTGTGATTAGAATCAGTGCTTGTATTTCCTGTTTCAGCAGGTTTTCCACTTAGAATGTTGTGAAGTGTTTGATCCATGGCTAAAGAAACTTGTTCTTCTAAATCGCCTATTTTTACATCATATAAAAATAATTTTTTAAAATCTTTAAAATCTACGCTTTCAGGCACAAATTCACAAGATTCTATACTAAAATCCATTTTTGGAATGTCTTTTTGAGCTCCTAAAGTTGTAGAAAATGCTGAAATGATATTTTGGATGGCTTCTTTAGCTGCATCCATTTCATCAGGACCTAGTTTATCGTTTTTGGTGATCTCTTCTTCGCCCATCATCCATTCACCAATAGCACTCATTAAAACAGCACCGGCTAAAATTCCTATTTTTCCACCATTTGCTATATCAAATATAGCATACACTAAAGGTGCTTTTAAAGTATCACTTGCATTGACATCAAATTCTTTATATTCGCTAAATTCAGCACTTTTTCCTGTTAAACCTTCAATGGTGCTGATGCATTCATTTGTAAACATTTTTAAAAAATCATTGATCATATTTCTTCATCCTCCTCTTCAGGCTCATCATAAACACTAGCTTTAGCTTTACGTTCTTCTTCGTATTTTTCCAAAATTTCTTTGATTTCATCTTTATCTGTGCGTATGAGTTCTAAAATTTTAATAGATTTTCTAAAACGATGCAATCCAATTTGTGCTAAGAAAACATCTTTTTTATCGATGCTTACTATAGCTTTATCATCTGCTTCTCTATCAAGCCTTAAAATATCGCCTTGTTTAAGTTCTAAAAATTCATGAACATTAATTAAGGTTTTTCCTAAAATTGCCTCATATACCACTTCAGCACGACCGATTAAAGTTTTAAGTTCTTTGTTACGTGATTTTTTGGCTGAGGTTTCACCCATCATAATATCGCGGTTTGCCAAACGGCTTAATATACTTTCTAAATGCACTACAGGATAGCAGATATTTACCATACCGCTTGAATTTCCTATGATGATTTCCATTACCACCATGATAACAATCTCATTTTGAGATACGATTTGTACAACATTTGGACTTGATTCTTTAGCTTCAATACTAGGATAAATTTCAGTTACAGTAGCCCAGCTTTCTTTAAGTCTTTGCATAATGATACGCAAAATAGAATCAAGCAAATTAAGCTCAATATCCGTAAGCTCACGCGAAGCTTCATAGCTATCACCTTGACCACCTAAAAGCCTGTCTATCATAGGAAAAGCTATGCTTGGATTGATTTCTAAAACACAGTTTCCATCTAAAGGTTTGATAGAAAAAACGTTAAAACTTGTTGGGCTTGGCAAAGACATTAAAAACTCTCCATAAGTCATTTGATCGACTGAATGAAGTTTAGTTTCAACAATACTTCTCATCATCGATGAAATTTGAGAGGCTAAATTTCTTGCTAATTTATCATGTATGCCTTTAATCGTCCTAAGTTGTTCTTTTGAAACTCTGTTTGGACGCTTAAAATCGTATACAACGATATTTCTTTCATCTTTTTCATCTTTTGAATTTGAGGCTATGGGTGTGTCGGTGTTATCATCAACAACTTCAAGCAGGGCATCAATTTCTTCTTGGGAAAGTATCTCAGCCATTACATTAGCCTTTCTCTAAGTTTTTTAAGAAGTTTTTTGTGAATTTGTGAAATTCTACTTTCACTGATTTGTAAAATTTCACTGATTTCTTTTAGGCTTAATTCTTCATAATAATAAAGCTGAATGATTAACTGATCGCGCTCTTTAAGATCATCTAGCACTTCGTGAATTTTTTCTAAAAGTTCTTCTTTTTCAATTTTTTCTAAAGTATTGTCTTCGTTGTAAAGTTCGATTTGCTCATCGATGGGCAGGGTATAGCTAATAGCATGAGCTGTTCTTACTTCTTTGATTTTTTCTACATCCAAATCAAGTTTTTTGGCTAGATATTCATCATCAGGTTCGCATTCATGCTCAAGGAAATATTCATCCATGATTACATCAATATCTTTAATAATTTTGCGATTATTGCGACTCATTACATCAAGACTTCTAAGATAATCAAGCATAGAGCCATTAACTCTTTTTCTTGCAAAACCCCAGAAGTTATCATTTTGTTCTTTATCGTAACGGCGTGAAAGCTTTATCATTTCTTCAACGCCTATGCTAATAAGATCATTAACATCTATGCTTGAAGGCAAGCGTTCTTTTAGTCTAAAAGCCATAGCACGCAGAGCTGGCATGTAAGAAAGCACAAGCTCATCTTGCTCTTTCTTTAGCATTTGTGCATAAGCTTTAGGCGGCTCTTTTAGCATTTCTTCGTCTTTCTTTGGATTCATTTTTCTTTAGCTCTTCTCTTTCTTCATTGAGCTTTTCTAAAATTATATCCATTTTCTTTTCACGAATAACTAAATCGTTGATAATATTATTGCTAGTTTTTTCATAATCGTGTTTATTAAAGATTCTACCGCTAATTTTCTTTACATCTATAAAATTCATAATGGCAATATGAACAAAAACATAAAACATAAAAGTAATAAAACAAGTAAAAATCAGTATATCAAAGGCTTCATCTATACTAATAATGCTAAATGCAAGTCCTATAAAAAATCCACAAACAGTAAAAAATGCTACGTAATTTTCTGGCCTCATAATCTCTTCTCTTTATTGCTAAAATCTTTCAATAATTTTTCTAAAAAAACTTGAAAAACTACGATTTGAAACATTATCAAGCACTTTCCGTTCCAATCTATATAAAAGCTTGGAAGCTAGGGCTTTAAGCTCATCACTTGAGGCTGTGTTTTCATCGCTAAATAAAGTTCTTTTTTTAATACTACCACTTACATCTTTAGAAGCGCTTAAATGACCTAAGAATTCTAAATTTAAAGGATTTTTAATGTTTGCATCTGCAACTTTTTTAATATTTTCAAACACTTTTAAAGCTTCATTTTCGTTTTTTACAACATTAAAGAGCATTAGTAAATTTTCTTTTGTCTTAGAAGTTGTTTTTATGGTTGCATACGCATCAGTGATTGCTGCAGGATCAGGAACAGTTACTACTATAACTTCATCAGCCATTTCTAAAAAATTTAAAATATTTCCACCAATACCCGCGCCTGTGTCGATAATAAGAAAATCAAGCTCATCTAAAATACTTGCTTGATTTAAAAATCTCTCGTAAATATTTTTATCATTATATTTTAAAATCTCATCTCCACTTTCGCCTGGGATGAGCCATAAATTTGGCTTAACTTCTATTAAAATGTCTTCCAAGGAGCATTCTCCGCGTAAAACATGTAAAAGATTTTTTTGTATGCGTACATTTAAAATGACATCCAAATTTGCCAAGCCAATATCAGCATCAAAAAGCCCAACTTTATAGCCATTATTTGCTAAAACATTGGCTAGATTTGCGCTAATCGTACTTTTTCCAACGCCACCTTTTCCACTTGTAATAGCTATAAAATGAGTGTTTTGGGATTTTTTGGTTCCATTTTGACTCATGAGATTGTGAAGTTTATTTGCTTGGTTATTCATTATTTTTTCCTTTGTTAAACCCTTCTAAAATACAATGAACTAGAAAATCACTATTGGCTACTTCTAAATCATCTGGCACTTCTTGTCCTGTAGAGAAAAAGCTTAGAGGAATATTTGTTTCATAAATAAGAGAGAAGATATTTCCAAAAACCTTTGTTTCATCAAATTTAGTAATAATCAAAGTATCAATATTTAAGAATGAAAAATTTTTATAAATTTCCATTAAATCTTCATGTTTGGTGTTTGCAGAAACCACTAAATTTACATCAATTTCTGCATTTGAGTGCATTAAAAATTCTTTAGTTTTAGCAAGTTTACTTTGATCGTATTGTGAATTTCCTATAGTATCAACTAAAATTACTTCGCAATTATTTAAGCTTTTTATCGCTTCATCTAAATCCTTTGGTTCTATGCTATCAATAATAGGAAGTTTCATCATTTTTGCATACTGAAAAAGTTGCTCAACCGCACCGATTCTATAAGTATCAAGCGTAATAATACCTGTTTTATAACGCTTATCTCCATAAGCATAGCGAAAAGCTAACTTAGCTAAGGTTGTTGTTTTTCCGACTCCTGTTGGGCCCACTAGCATCATGATTTTTTGTTTTTTTATATCGCTTTCAACGCGACAAGGCAAGATATTTCTTAAAAGTGAATGAAAATATCTTTGAACCGCATCTTTGTTGGTTTTCATAGCAGCTGGCATATTTTCTATAGTTGCTTTCATAATCGCTTCTAGATGATTTTCAAGCATTCCACTTTCTTTGGCTTGTTTATAAATACTTGCAAATTCAGGAGGTATCATAAGATTTTTTCTAGCTTCAGCTTTATCGTCCCACATCATATCTGCAAGAAGATCTATTTTATCGTTAAGCTTGTTGATTTGTTTTTCAAATTGCTTTTCAAAATTTTCTATTTTTTTATTATAATTTGGATTAGGGGTGTAATTTTCTAAAGGTGTGTTTGTGACTTTAGAAATTTCATTGCTGACTTCACTTAGTTTTTCTTTAAAATCATCAAAGCCTAGAGTCTTATTTTGATGAGGGTTGATTTTGTTTTGTGGAAAATCTTGATAGGTTTTTTTAGTTAAGTCATTGTTTTTTACAGTGTTTAAATTTGTATTTAAGCGAGTGTTTGAGAAATCCAAGACTACATCTTCATCTTCTTGAGGGATTTGAGATCTAATTTTTTCTTCTGTAAGAGAGGTAGAAGATGGTTTTGGCGAGCTTTTTTTTGCAGGTAAAGATTTTCCTTGTTTTTTTAAGTGTTCTTCATAGTCGCTTTCTTCTATGGCTACCATAACCTCATAAAGCGCACTGCGATTTAAGGTTTTAGGACGAATTTGTTTATTTGTTATAATTAAAGCTTTATCTCCGTAATCTTCTTTTACTTTGGGTATAATTTGTTCTGTATCTTCAACAGTAAAAGTATGTATAAGTTGTCCCATTTATATTCCTTATATCATGCCTAAAGGCAAAATTACACTCACTCTTTCTTTAGCCCCTTTATGAGGCACCTCACACCACTTATCACGCTTGACTTTTTGTGAAAAATATAAAAGATCTAAATCAAGCGTTCTAGGAGCGTTTTTGAAAGTTCTCTTGCGTTTAAATTTTACTTCATAATAAAGTAAAACTTTCAAAAGCGCTCGTGCATGCAAATTAGTTTGTATCAACATAACAGCATTGGTAAAATCTTTTTGCTCTTTAAAACCAAAGGCTTCATTTATCAACATAGGAGATGTGGATAAAATTTTAAATCTTTTATCATCCATCATTACTCGAAAAAGCATATCAAATCTTTTTTTTTCGGGCTCTATATTGCTTCCTAAGCCTATAAGAGCTAAATATTTAAAAGATCGTATATTTTGACTAAAAAAAGGAAAAAAACGACTTTTTTCAAAGTGTTTTACTCCTTGAATTTTTAGCATTATTATTTATTCGTTTGTTGTGCTTGTTGCATTGCGTGCAAATTTTTTATTTGTTCACAAATTTGAATTACACCCATTAAAGCCAAGTGATAGCCAAAAGGACCAAAACCAACAATAGTTCCAGAGCATACAGGCGCTATAAGACTTTTTTGGCGAAATTCTTCTCTGCGATAAACATTGCTAATATGCACTTCAATTGTAGGCAAAGCTACCGCTGCAATAGCATCTCGAATAGCTATTGAAGTATGAGTATAGCCTGCTGCATTGATAATAATTCCATCAACTGTTCCAAGGCATTCTTGAATTTTGTCTACGATTTCACCTTCAAAATTACTTTGGAAAAAGTCAAGTTCTACATTGCTTTGAGTGGCAGCTATTTTCATTTGCTCATGAATTTGCTCCATTTTCATAGCACCATAAATTCCCACTTCTCTTACGCCAAGCATATTAACATTTGGGCCTTGGATAATCATTATTTTCATGGATTTAACCTTAAAAATTTATTTTTAACCTTATATTATAACATTTTAAAAATAAATTTTTGCTACAATGTAATTTTTGAAAGGAAAATCGTGTTTATAGCTGCTGCAAGATATCTTTTTTTATGTGATGAAGATTTTACGATACTAGAAAATCAAGCCTTTGTTTTTGAAGATAAAATTTTAGAATTAGGTAAATTGGATAATTTAAGAAAAAAATATCCTAAGGCTAAAATCATCAAAACACCTAAAAATTCGGTTATTTTACCTACTTTTATAAATCCTCACACACACTTAGAATTTAGTGCAAATTCAACAACTTTGCATTTTGGAGAATTTTTAACTTGGCTTAAAAGTGTTATAAATTCTCGTTCCATGTTAAATGCGCAGGCCAAAGAAGAATTAATACTTCAAAGCATTAAAAAAATGCAAAAAAGCGGCATAGGCACCATAGGTGAAATTTCAAGTTTTGGGAGTGATTTAGATCCTTGTTTAAAGGCTAGTCAAAAGGGTATACGTGTAGTATTTTTTAATGAAATTCTAGGCACAAATGAAAATCAAGTTGAAGATAAAAAACAAGAATTTTTAAAAAGATTTGAAAATTCTTCGAAATTTAAAAATGATTTTTTTATCCCAGCAATTTCGATTCATTCTCCTTATTCAACTCATCCTAGTTTGGCTCATTTTGCTCTTGATTTAGCTAAAAAGCAAAATTTACTAGTTAGTACGCATTTTTTAGAAAGTAAGGCTGAAAATATCTGGCTTAGAGAGTCTAAAGGGAGGTTTAAAAAATGGCTTGAAAATTTCACACTTCATCCTAAGCCTCTTTATACACCAAAGGATTTTGCTAAACTCTTTAAAGGAGTAAGGACTCTTTTTACGCATTGTGTTTATCTAAAAGAATATGAATGGTTAGATAAAAATTTACATTCTATTACACATTGTGCATTTTCAAATCGTCTTTTAAGTCAAAAAAGCTTAGATTTAAAAACGGCTTTAAAAAGTGGATTAAATATCCATTTAGGAACCGATGGACTTAGCTCAAATATTTCATTGTCCTTACTTGATGAAATGCGCGCGAATTTGCTTATACATAAGAATTTTGATTTATTAGAGTTAGCATCTAAGCTTTTGCAAATGGTAACACTTTATCCTGCAAGGGCTTTAAATTTAAATTTAGGAGAGCTTAAAAAAGGTAAAATTGCTGATTTTAGCGTATTTGAGCTAGGAGAATGTGATAAAAAGCAAGCTCCTTTGCAGTTTATTTTAAATGCTAAGGAAGTGGATAAATTATTTATAAAAGGAAAAGAATGCAAATTTTAAAATCATTTTTTAAGGCTTTAGGGTGTGGAATAAAATTTATCAATACTTATTTTAAAACCTTTGTTTTATTGTTGATTGTTATATGGATTTTAATGCCTAGTGCAAATTCAAGCTCCAATCTTGCAAATTTAGAACGCATTGATTTAAAGGGTGAAATTTTTGATAGCTCTGCGGTTTTAGAAAAAATTATCAATACTAAAAATGATAGCAATATCAAAGGAGTGCTTTTTGTTATAGACTCTCCTGGTGGAGCTTTTGCTCCTAGTATGGAACTAGCTCTAGCTATAAAGGATTTAAAAATTAAAAAGCCCGTGCTTGTCTATGCAAGCGGAACTATGGCAAGTGGAAGTTATTTAGCAGGAGTTGGAGCCAATAAAATTTTAGCCAATCCGGCAAGTTTTATAGGCTCTATCGGTGTGATTATGCAAGGAGCTGATTTAAGTGGATTGGCTAATAAACTCGGTATTAAAGAACAAACTATTCAAGCAGGTGAATTTAAAAGTGCTGGAACTTTTGCAAGAGCTTGGAATGAGAATGAAAGAAATTTTTTACAGGGTTTAATTGATCAAAGTTATGATCTTTTTACAGGTTTTGTTGCTAAGGAAAGAGCATTAGATCTTAACAAAAAAGACCAATGGGCAAATGCAAGAGTGTTTTTAGCTGCCAAGGCTAAGGAGCTTGGTCTTATAGATGAGCTTAGTAATTATGAAAATGCTAAAAAGGAGCTTGAAAAACTTGCTAATGTTTCAAATCCCGTTTGGAAAGAAGAAAATAAGATTGATAAATTTCTTAACCGCCTAGAAGGACAAGTATCAAGCTTGATAAGTAAAAGCTTAATCGAAATCGCTTATAAGACTAATAGCAGTTTTATAAACGCTAGATAAAATATATAAATATTTTTATTTAATTTTTGTAATATTTTTATGCAATAATTATTTATATTTTAGATAAGGAGTAAAATAATGAAAAAAAATATTGTTTTTTTTGAAGTTAAAGGTGGGAGTGATAAAGGTGAAGATGGTTATAGAAAAGATACTATACCTATGGTAAATGCCTTAAAAGCTAAGGGTTGGAATGCTGAGGTGATTTTTTTTGAAGTGAGTAAAAAAGATGAAATTTACAAATATGTGAAAGAAAATTTTGATGGTTATGTTTCTCGCATCAATCCTGGTAATCTTAAAGAAGAAAATGAGTATTTTGATATGTTAAGAAAACTTTGTGCTGATAAGCTTGTAGGTATGCCTCATCCTGATGCTATGATAGGTTATGGTGCTAAAGATGCACTTACAAAATTAGCAGATACTGATCTTGTTCCAAGCGATACTTATGCTTACTATGATATTAAGACTTTTAAAGAAAATTTTCCAAAAAGTTTGGCTAAAGGTGAAAGGGTTTTAAAGCAAAATCGTGGCTCTACAGGAGAGGGAATTTGGCGTGTGAGTGTAGAGGGTAGCGTTAGTGGAGATAGTTTGCCTTTAAACACAAAAATCAAGTGTACGGAAGCTAAGGATAATCATGTAGAACATAGAGAGCTTGGGGAATTTATGGATTTTTGTGAGCAATATATCATAGGTGATAATGGTATGCTTGTGGATATGACTTTTTTACCGCGCATTAAAGAAGGTGAAATCAGACTTTTAATGCTTTATAACACTCCTGTAAATGTAGTACATAAAAAACCAGCCGAAGATGCCGATGCTTTTTCTGCTACGCTTTTTAGTGGGGCAAAATATCGTTATGATAAGCCAGAAGATTGGAAAACTTTGGTGGATATGTTTTTAGGCGAGCTTCCTAAGGTAAGGGAAAGATTAGGCAATTACGACTTACCATTGATTTGGACGGCTGATTTTATTTTAGATACTGATGAAAAGGGCAATGATAAATATGTTTTAGGCGAGATTAATTGTTCTTGTGTAGGCTTTACTTCTCATTTAGAGCTTGCTGATGAAGTGGCTTCAAATATTATTAATATTGTAAGTAAAACTAAGGCTTAGTTTTTAAGTTTAATGTCCATTTTATTATTGCAAAATGGACATTCTTTTTCTATTGTTTTTAAGTTTGAGCTATATTTTATTGGGAAAAAATTTTTACAAAACGAGCATTTTATATCTTTGGTTGGTACAGGATAGGAATAGTCAAATTTATCCAAAATAAAATATTTTATTTTTTATCCATTAAATTTCCTTCTTTGTCTAACTTATACTTTATTTATTATTTTAACGCATAAATAGTTAATTAGAAATTTTCTGAATATTTTTTATAAAACTGTATGGCTTCTTTACATTTTTTACATTTAAATTTTACACTCTTAAGTTGAATTTTTTGATGAATTCCAAAAGGTACATCATACATTTGTCCTATGCATTCACATGTATAAAGATAAACTGCATTTTCATCATCTTTTTCTTCTTTGACTTCTTCAAAGCTTACTTCCCCATCATCTTCAGAAGCTAAAGAAGATCTTCTGTATTGTTCAACTTTCATATCTTCATAGAGTATATGTTCTAAAAGCCATTTTTTAGAAACTGTGTAAAGCTTCTCTTTTAAATCATTAGTGGTTTTTATGTTTTGTATAAGATAAGACATATCATGAAGGATATTTTATGCATGATTTTGTGTTCATTTAAACAAGGATAATGAATTTATTGCATATAATCTTCTTCGTTGCTAAAATGTTCTTTTATTATAATTAAAAAGTTCTATTAAAATTTCTTTTAACTCATCTCTTTGAACAAATTTATAAACCATATTTTCTATTTTTGCTGCAAGTTCAAAAAGTTTTTGCTGTTGAATGTCAATCATTGTGTCATGAATACTGTATTTTTCATTCCAAGTTGGAATTAGTTTATCCAAAAGCACCTTCTTTAATTTTTGTATTTAAAATTAATTTCATATATTTGAGTGAAATATTATATTTTTTTTATATTTGTTAATATAAAAAATATATATAATTAATATTAAAAATTAAGACTTACTGATTCTAGTATAGAATCAGTAAATAATAATATGTGCAATTTGTGGCCCATGAACACCAAAAACAGTGATAAGTTCTATATCTGCTGTTCTTGAAGGCCCTGCTATAAATAAGATATTAGTAGGTAAGATTTCATTTTCTTTTTTTACCAAATTTAAAGCCTCGCTAAGACTTTTAACAACATTTTCTTTTTTAAGTAGCACTATACAAAGTTTAGGTGCAAGGCTTAGCATTCTAGGTTGAGTTTTGCTTGAAGGTACAAGTGCAACTCCGTGAGAGCTTACCCCTGCTCTTGCATGAATGATGGAAAAATCACTATGAAAAACCTCAGATCTTAAATTTTCGATTTCTTTATCAAAGCAAATCTTTTTTTCTGCTTTGATTTGTTCTAAATTTAAATTTAATTCCGCCCCATAAATCATACTTTTAAAGCTATATTTTGCGATAATTTCATTGATTTTTTCTTCTAAGGTGTCTTTTGTAGCATTTTCAACGATATATTTGTTATCACTCATTTTTTGTTTCATTTCTGCAAGCATATCTTGGGTGGTTTGGATATGTTCTACAGGATCTATACTTTCAATGCGTGTGAACGTTGTTTCTTTGTAAGCTTTTTTAAGATGTTCTAAAATGCTTGCTTTACTTTTGCTTGAAATTTCATCGATTTTACTCATAGCTTACTCCTTCTAGTTTTTGCACTTCTTTATAAAGATCCATTTTAATTTGAGGTAATTCTTTAAAAGCGTACCATTTTTTAATCACAGGCAAAACGCTTGCGAAATTTTGTACCGTCCAGTTAAAATAATGTGCTTTTGAAAGTGAAAAACGCCATTTATTACCATTGGTTGCGATATTTTTAAATTGTTTAAAAGCAAAGGCTTCTAAGGCATTGTGATGAACATTATTTGCTCCTAAAGGTGGATTTTTACCTTGTCCTATTTTATCACATCTTAATTTGCGAATAAGATCAGCCAAAGGAATTTGCACTGGACAAACTTCAGAACAACGCCCACAAAGTGAACAGAAATTTAAAATATCTCCTGTATGATCTATACCAAAAATATTAGGACTGATTACTTCTCCTATAGGTCCTGGATAAGTGGTTTGATAGGCATGTCCACCGATTTGATCATAAACAGGGCAAAAATTCATACAAGCCCCACATCGAATACAACGCAAAGCCTCATAATAATCCTCATGAGCTAACATTTTAGAGCGATGGTGATCAAATAAAATCACATGCACTTCTTTAGGACCATCTAAATCCCCATTTTTTCTAGGGCCTGTGATGATATTGTTATAAGTTGGTATAAATTGTCCTGTGGCTGAAGGAGTGAGTAAAGAAACCATAGTAGCCGCATCTTCAAAGCTTTCCATGACTTTTTCTATGCCGCAAAGTGCGATATGAATATCAGGTGCTGTAGTGCACATTCTACCGTTTCCTTCATTTTCTATAAGCCAAAAAGCCCCTTCTCTTGACATGGCAAAATTGACCCCACTAAGTCCAAGCTTTAAGCCTTCAAAATCTTTTCTTAAATGTTCTCTAGCTACCGCATTTAAACTTTCAGGTTCATCGTTCTCTAAATTTGCTCCTAATTTTTCTTTGAAAATTTCTCCGATTTCATGGCGGTTTCTATGTATAGCAGGTACAACTATATGTAAAGGAGGCTCTTCATTAAGCTGTAAAATAAGCTCTCCAAGATCGGTTTCTATAGCTTTTAAACCTTTTTTTTCTAGGTAGTGATTTAGGCCTATTTCTTCGCTTGCCATAGATTTACCTTTTAAAAGCTTGGTAATATTTTTTTCTTTCATGATTTCATAGACGATTTCACAGGCATCTTCATCACTACTTGCCCAATGCACTTTAATGCCATTTTTTGTAGCATTTTTTTCAAATTCTAAAAGCCTTTCTTCTAAACTCATTAAGGCATTGTTTTTAGCTTGTTTAGCTTTAGCTCTTAAACCCTGCCAGTCTTTAAATCTAGCATCAATAACATTGAGTCTATTTTTTTGTAAAGTATGCATGGCAGTCATTAAATTTTCTTGCATTTGCTTGTCATTGAGTTTAATTTGAACGATTTGTTCGTGAGGAATTTTTTGACTCATAGTCTTTCTCCTTCCAAGCGTTTAAGTAAAAAGTCATATAAATGTATGCCTTTTATATCTAAACCCATTCTTTTCATTGTGCCATCTATGTTTAAAAGACAACCTCCATCGCCACTGATGAGATATTTTGCACCGCTATTTTGTATATCTTTAATTTTACTTCTTACCATAGCATTTGAAATTTCAGGCTCTTTTACTGAAAAAGTTCCGCCAAAACCACAACATTCTTCCTCGTATTGAAGTTCTACTAATTCTACATTTTTTAGTTTTTTGATAAGATTTTTACTCGTTTGTATGCTTTTTTGCACTCTTAAAGCATGGCAATTAGAATGCCAAGTTACTTTTATAGGTGCACCTTTGTCTTCATAATCTACTTTTAAAACTTCATCAAGGTATTGTGAAAGTTCTATGACTCTAGAGCTAAAATCTTTGACTTTAGAAAATTCAGGTTTGTTTTTAAAAAGTTCTTTATAGTCATGACTCATCATACCCGCACAAGATCCGCTTGGCACAACGATGGGGTAATCTTTATCAAATAAATCCACATTATATAAAGCAATCTCACGACTTTCATCGAAATAACCTGAGTTAAAAGAAGGTTGAGCGCAACAGGTTTGATTTTTTTTAAAAATCACTTCAATACCTTCACGCCTTAAAAGTTTTATTGCATTTAAAACGCTTTGTTGCATAGCAGCACTTCCTAAGCATGTGGCGTAAAAATACACCTTTTTCATGATCTCTCCTTTTGGGATAATTTAGGATAAATATTCTAATCCTATAAAAATAAAAGCAAAGTAAATTTTCCAACAAATATTCTAAAAACGAATATTTGTTGAAGCAAAACTTAAATTTTTTAATTATTTCACTATAACTTCAGGGATGATTTCTTGTAAGAAAAAAGCTATAATGCAAGTCCAAATTCCTATTAAAATAATAAAAGCTACAGAATATTTTAATGTGAATTTGAAAAGATCAGATTCTTTTCCTACAAGCCCAACTGCTGCGCAAGCTATAGCAATGCTTTGTGGACTGATCATCTTTCCAACGACCCCACCTACTGAATTAGCTGCTAAAAATAAAGCTTCACTAACACCTAGTTTTTGAGCACTTACTTGTTGCAAGGTTCCAAAAAGTAAATTAGCACTTGTATCAGAGCCTGTTAAAAATACCCCTATCCAACCAATGATTGGTGAAAAGAAAGAAAAAGCATTACCTGTGTGTGCAAAAGCAAGCCCTAAGGTAGTGCTCATACCGCTATTTTTAGAAATAAAAGCAAAAGCCACAACCAAACCTATGGTAATACAAGGTATAGCCATTTCTTTTAAGGTAACCCAAAAGCATTCTGCAGCATCTTCGGCTTTGATTTTTAAAATAGCTATAGTTAGAAAAGCGGCAAGTAAAATCGCTGTTCCTGCTTGAGCTACGGTTTTTCCATTGATTAAATCTACGCCCAAGGCCAAAGATAAAGGCTTAGCTTCTCCTATGCCTGTGATAGAAGGGCTTAAAATTCCAGTTGTGATATTGCTAAATTGTAAAGTAATGCTTGTATAGCTTAAAATTCCGTCCTTATCAAAGAGAGCTTTAAACCAAGGTTGTGTCCAAATGATAATACAAACAATAAGTAAAATAAAAGGCGACCAAGCTTTTAAAATTTGATTAAAACTTAGAGTATTATCTTGAGTGAAATTACTTTCATTATCAAATCTAAAAATATTTTTTGGTTTCCAAAATTTTAAAAATATAGTTGTAACCGCTAAAGAAACCACAGCTGAAATAATATCAGGCAATTCCGCTCCTAAGTGATTTGAGCTTAAAAATTGAGTAGTTGTAAAGCTTAGCGCCGCAACTAAAATAGCTGGAAAAGTTTCTTTAACGCCTTTAAATCCATCCATTAAAAAAACTATGAAAAAAGGTATAGTAAGGCTTAAAGGAACTAGCATTCTACCTACCATGGCAGAAACTGAATGCTGTTCTATGCCGACAAGATTTGCCATAGCAATAATAGGAATTCCCACCGCACCAAAAGCAACAGGAGCGGTATTTGCGATAAGACAAAGCCCTGCAGCTTGCAAAGGACGCAAACCAAGTCCTACTAAAAGTGCAGCGGTTATAGCCACGGGGCCACCAAAACCTATAGCACCCTCTAAAAATGAACCAAAACAAAAACCTATTAAAATCACTTGAATTCTATGATCCGGAGTAATGCTCATCACGCTTTTTTTAATGATTTCAAAAGAACCCGACTTGATGGAAAGTTTGTAAAGAAAGATTGCCGCAATGATAATCCAAGCTATAGGCCACATACCATTTGTAAAGCCTTGAATAAAACTTGCACCCACTAAATTCCAAGGCATTTTATAGGCAAATAAAGCTACCAAAGTAGCAAGTATAACAGTTAAAAAACCTGCTTGATAACCTTTAAGTTTTAAAACAACCAAACAAACTAAAAAACATAGTATAGGTAAAAATGCCACTAAAGCACTTAGCCAAATGTTTGAAAAAGGGTCGTAAACTTGTTGCCATGTTAAAATTTGCTCCAATTTTTCCTCCTTGATAATTATTTATGTATAAATTTATTGTAACAAAAAATTAAATTAAAATAAAAAAATTATAGAGTAAAGTAAATTATATTGTGTTGTTATTGATTATTTTGTGTATTTTTGTAATATCATAAATATTAAATAAATATAAAAATAGAACAATAAAAAATCTTATTCTAAAGGGGTAGAAGCTGTTAAAGGTGGAGTTATAGTCATTAGTTCGTTTACTTCATAAAAAATTAGGATCTAAGGTGCAAGGGGCTATTCTAAAGCGTTTTTATGCAGGAATATTTGGATTAAAAAAGTTACCATACATTCATCAGATTCCAAAACTAAAGAACAAATTTGCACAGCTGAAGTTGCTGTTGGCATTATAGAAAATACAGTTTCTAATTTACCATCTTTTAGATCATCTTGACAAGATTTTGCTCCAAAGGTTCCATCTTCTAGGATGGCCAAACAAAGATCGCTTTCCTTTGGATTTGCAAATTGCACATAACCAAAAGGAAGTTCATTAGCTAATTTATCTTTTTGTTTTAACTCATTGCTTAAAACAATTTCTTTAATATTTCAATTTTGATCAATAGGATCTTTTGAGATATCTCTAAAGGCGCTTAAAAAAATTTCCGTTTCTAAATTTCTTATAGAAACCATTTTGGTAAAATCTTTCAAATCTCCAGTAGGAGTTGCAAAGGCTAAAGTTATAAACATAAAAAATAAAGCAACATTTTTTTTCATATTAAATGTCCTAAAATTTTCTAAAATTAACTGGAAAATGATCTTAAACTTGCAAGCATCAAAATCACAGCTAAAAGTGGTGGAGTATAGGCTTGTTGTCTGTTTAAATTTCCTGTAATTGCATAATCAATAGCCCCTCCGTTTGCTTGAGTTGCACTAGTTGGAAAAACCACTCTAATTTTATTTGCTAATCCTCTATCCACTGTATTTGTTATAGTAGAAGGATCACGGTTAAAATCCCCTGCTATCATCCAGTTAGCTTGAGGTATATTTACAAAATGTGTATTTATGGGCTGTGATAATTGCTCCTACATCTGTTCCTCCATTGGCTAAAGCATGGATATTGAAAAAAGCATCATTTCCATTGCGAATTCCTATAATGGGTCTTGAAACTGTAGTAGGTGGAGGTAAAACAATCACTTCTTCAGCTTGCATTCTTGAAACTATAGCTAAATTTACACGATTAGCTCCTACATCAACGCGAGAATAATAAATAAAAACCCTATCAGGTCTTGAAAGAGTCCTCAAATTCTACTCATATTCATCAATAGGCATTCCACTTTGTTGCACATGGCGTCCTATTGGAGTGGCTATTCTTAGTAAAGTTCCTATTTCTTGTATCATTAAGATATCTAAGGGGTTTGCTCCACTTGCAAGTTGTCTTATTGTATTATTGTTGATGCTACTAGTTAAAGGTGGGGTAAATAGGAGTAATAAGTACTAAATCAGCATTGCTAATTAAACTTGGAATTTCTTGATTGGTAGGAAAAATAGGTTCAAGTCCTAGTTTTAAAGAAAAAGAATTAGTATCTTCAAATTCTCCAAATGAACACCCCAAAGGATTTACATTTTCAAAATTTAGAAGAACATGCATTAAAGAAAAAAATCATAAAAAAAATAAAAACTTTAATTTTTTGCATTAAAAACCTTGATTATGTATTTAAATTTTTTAAGAAAATAATAACATAATTTTCATTATAATTTTCCGCTCCTTAAAATGTTTTATTTTGTTGTTTTTAAAGGTAGAATTTACATGTATCTTAAACACTTATATTTTAGTATTTCTCAAATTTTTAATTTTTACAAAGAAGGTTTTAAAAATTTAACTCTTGGAAAGACCCTTTGGAAAATTATCTTTATCAAACTTTTTGTTATGTTTGTGATTTTAAAACTTTTTGTTTTTGATGTAAATTTTAATTCTATTTTTAAAAGCGACAAAGAAAAAAGCACTTTTGTACTCAAAAATCTTACACTCGAAGGAAAATAAATGAACGAATTTAGTAGCGTTGATTGGTCAAGAGCGCAGTTTGCTTTAACTGCACTTTATCATTTTTTGTTTGTGCCTTTAACCTTAGGCTTATCTTTTATCATTGCTATCATGGAGACTATCTATGTAAAAACTAAAAATGAAAGATGGAAAAAAATCACCAAATTTTGGCTTTCATTATTTGCTATAAATTTTGCTATCGGTGTAGCTACAGGTATTATAATGGAATTTGAATTTGGAACAAACTGGGCAAATTATAGCTGGTTTGTGGGAGATATTTTTGGTGCACCTTTGGCGATTGAAGGTATTATGGCATTTTTTTTAGAGGCTACTTTTTTTGCAGTTATGTTTTTTGGCTGGGATAAAGTAAGTAAGGGTTTTCACTTACTTTCAACTTGGTGTGTGGCTATAGGAAGCAATCTTTCTGCTTTTTGGATTTTAGTGGCAAATGGTTGGATGCAATATCCTGTAGGAATGAGCTTTAACCCTGATACAGCAAGAAATGAAATGCAAAGCTTTTTTGAAGTAGCACTTTCTCCTGTGGCTATTTCAAAATTTTTACATACCATAGGCAGCGGTTATGTGATTTCAGCTTTATTTGTAATAGGAATTTCAGCTTGGTTTATGTTAAAGGGACGCCATATTATCGAGGCTAAAAAAAGCTTAGTTGTAGGAGCTAGTTTTGGTTTGGTTTGTTCAATCTTTTTGTTTTTCAGCGGAGATGAAAGTGCTTACCGTGTAACTCAAACTCAACCTATGAAACTTGCAGCTATGGAAGGGGTTTATCAAGGTGAACATCGTGCAGGACTTGTGCCTTTTGGAATTTTAAACCCTAAAAAAACCATAGACAATAACGAAAGTGTGTTTTTATTTGACATTACTATACCTTACGCTCTTTCTATATTAGGAAACCGTGATCCAAATTCTTTTGTTCCAGGAATTGAAGATTTAATCTATGGAAATGAAAGCAAAGGTATAGAACCTATGCAAAATCGTATCGATAGAGGAAAAATCGCTATACAAGCTCTAAAAGACTATAAACTTGCTAAAGAAAACAATGATACAATAGCTATGGCAAATCACAAATCTATTTTAGAAACTCATTTTAAAGATTTTGGTTATGGATATTTAGAAAAACCAAGTGATACTATTCCGCCTGTGGCTTTAACTTTTTATAGCTTTCATATTATGGTTGCTTTAGGAAGTTTTTTCTTTTTACTTTTCATTGTTACACTTTATCTTACTATGGCAAATGATATTGAGAAATTTAGAAAAGTACTTTGGGTGTGTTTGTTATCCATTCCATTGGGTTATATCGCCGCTGAAGCAGGCTGGATTGTTGCTGAAGTAGGCAGACAACCTTGGGCAATTCAAGACTTACTTCCCGTACATATCGCAGCAACACAACTTGGAAAAGTCAATGTTCAAATTTCATTTTGGATTTTTGCAGTACTTTTTACAGCCTTATTGATTGCAGAAGTTAAAATAATACTTACTCAGATTAAAAAAGGTTTTGACGCACATGCAGGACATACTCCACTTATGGGCAAAGGAGAAAAATAATGTTTTTTGGTTTAGAACTTGAAGGTTTGCAAATTTATTGGTGGTTGATTTTAAGTTTGCTCGGTGGACTTTTAGTTTTTATGTTTTTTGTCCAAGGTGGACAGACTTTAATCGATGAGCTTAGCAAGGATGAGCTTGAAAAAACCATGCTAGTCAATTCTTTAGGGCGTAAATGGGAGCTTGGTTTTACAACTCTCGTACTTTTTGGCGGAGCAGCTTTTGCAGCTTTTCCACTTTTTTATAGTACCAGTTTTGGCGGAGCTTATTGGGCTTGGCTTTGTATTTTATTTTGTTTTATTTTACAAGCTGTGGCTTATGAGTATCGTAAAAAAGAAAATAATGTTTATGGCTCTAAAACCTATGAAATTTTTCTTAAAATCAATGGATATTTAGGGGTATTTTTAATCGGAGTTGCAGTAAGTAGCTTTTTTAGCGGTTCTGAATTTATCTTAAATGAGCATAATTTTGTTTCTTGGCAAAACCCTTTGCACGGCTTAGAACTTTTACTCAATCCTTTTAATTATCTCTTAGGCTTAGCTTTGGTATTTTTAGCAAGGCTTTTAGGCGCAGCGTATTTTATGAACAATATCAATGATGAGAATATCAAAATAAGAGCTATGAAAAAACTTATGATCAATAGCATTTTGTTTTTACCTTTTTTCTTAGGTTTTTTAGCGTGGATTTTTTTAAAAGATGGTTTTAGCGTAGATGCCAATGGAACTGTAAGCATGAGTGCGAATTTGTATTTATATAATTTCTTAAATCAAATGATTTTTGCTATCTTGCTTGCTATCGGTGTGATTTTAGTGCTTTTAGGTATGATTCAAGGAGCAAAAGGTTGCTCTAAAGCTATTTTTACCCTAGGACTTGGAACGGTTTTAACAGTTTTTGCTTTATTATCAAGCATTGGTTTAGGTCAAAGTGCTTTTTACCCATCTTTAAGTGATTTGCAAAGTTCTTTAACTTTAAAAAATGCAAGTTCAAGCTATTATACTCTAAGCGTCATGGCTTATGTGTCTTTACTTGTACCCTTTGTTTTAGCTTATATTATCTATGTTTGGAATGCAATGGATAAAGTAAAAATTACACGCGAAGAAATCGCAAACGATGATCACGCATATTAAGGAGAAAAAATGTTACATGCTTTGTTTTTATTGGCTTGGCCTTTAGTAATTTATCTAAGCTATAAATTTATAATGCTAAATATCAATCAATTAGAAAAAGATAGCAAACTATAAAGCAAGATAAGATTTAAACCGATATAAGTATAAATCTTTTCAAAATATTGCAATTTGCCCATTTTTGGGCATCTTTTAATCATAAATCTTTTAAAGCTTCATTAGCAGCATCAAGGGCGTGAATAAGGCTTGTGTCAAAAATTTTAATATTTGTATCATTTTTGGATATTAATAAACCAATTTCAGTGCAAGCTAAAAGCACTCCCTTTGCCCCTTTTTCTTGTAGTTTTTTTATAATATTTAAATATTTTTCTTTAGAATCTTGCTTGATTTTACCTTTGCAAAGCTCATTAAAAATAATATCATTAACGATTTTTATATCTTCATCACTAGGAGTAATAACGCTAATATTTTCTTCAATCAGTATTTTTTTATAAAAATCCTGAGTCATTGTGTATTTAGTACCCAATAAACCAATTTTTTGTATGTTTTCTTGTTTTAAAGCCTTAGCAGAACTTTTTGCAATATGCAAAATAGGGATATTTATGTTTTGTTGAATTTCATCAAAAACCTTATGCATAGTATTAGTTGCAATTATTATAAAATTAGCCCCTGCAAGTTCTAATTTTTTAGCACATTGAGTCAAAATTTGTGCAGCTTCTTGCCATTTATCTTGGCTTTGTAAATTTTCTATTTCTTCAAAATTAACACTGTAAAGTAAAATTTTTGCAGAATTTAAAGATTTTAATTTATCATTTATAGCTTGATTTATTGTTTTATAATAAGTAATAGTGCTTTCAAAACTCATTCCGCCTATAATACCAATGGTTTTCATTTTTCTCCTTAAGAATTAATTTTTGAGTTATTTTATTGCAATATATTTCATAGAAATATAATTTATTTTTAAATAAATAAATATATTTTAATATTTTTATTAAAATTTAAAATAATTTTTTAAACTATTTTCCAATCTACAGGAATTTTACCAACTTTTTTTAAAAATTCATTAGCTTTTGAAAAATGCTTACAACCTAAAAATCCTGTTCTAGCTAAAGGGCTTGGGTGGGCCGCTTTTAAAATCAAATGCTTAGTATTATCAATCAAAATCTCCTTGCTTTTTGCGTAATTTCCCCAAAGCATAAAAACAAGCCCTGATTTTTCATTGCTTAATTTATGTATTATAGCATCACTAAATTCTTGCCAACCCCACGAACTATGACTAGCTGCTTTACTTGCTTCAACGCTAAGAATAGAATTTAAGAGCAAAACTCCTTGTTTTGCCCAAGAGCTTAAATCTCCGCTTTTTGCTGGAGTGATGTTTAAATCATTTTGCAATTCTTTAAAAATATTATTAAGACTTGGTGGGATTTTTACATTTTTTGGAACCGAAAAACTAAGCCCCATTGCTTGGTTTGGTTGATGATAGGGATCTTGTCCTAGGATAATAATTTTAATTTCTTTTAAGGGACATAAATTAAAAGCATTAAAGATTAAATTTGCAGGCGGATAAATAATTATATTTTGATCAATTGCATTTAGGTATTGTTTTTTGATTTCTAGAAAATATTTTTTTTGAAATTCGTCTCTTAAAAATTCTTTCCAGTCATCATTTATTTTAATCTTATCTATGTTTATTGTAATTTCTTCCATGTTATCCCTAATTATTTAAATTATTAAAAATTTTATTCTAGCAAAAAAAGCTTGCAAAAATATATTAATTTTTTTTGAAGTAAATAAAATTTTTTATATTAATAAAAATTAAATATAAAGACATAATTTAGGATATAAAAATACTTAATTTATTATATTTTGAAAGTATTTTAATTATTAACCAATTATTAACTAAAAATGCAATATCATTATTTTATGATTTAAATCAAAAATTTTTGATTTTAAATTAAAATACTTTTTATGAAAGGTTCAAAATGGGAACAAGAAAAGAACATGATTTTATTGGGGAATTGGAAATCTCTGATGAGGTTTATTATGGAGTGCAAACTTTTAGAGCTGTTGAAAATTTTGATATTTCTCATGATAGATTAAAAGATTTTCCTCGCTTTGTTAGAGCTTTGGCTAGAGTAAAAAAAGCTGCAGCTATGGCAAATCATGAATTAGGTCTTTTGGATAAAAATATCCAAGATGCGATTATTAAAGCATGCGATAAAATTTTAGAAGGCGGGTATTATGATCAATTTGTAGTAGATATGATCCAAGGAGGTGCTGGAACAAGTACAAATATGAATGCTAATGAAGTTATAGCAAACATAGGACTTGAACTTATGGGTCATAAAAAAGGTGAATACCAATATCTTCATCCAAATGATCATGTTAATTTAAGCCAAAGTACTAACGATGCTTATCCTACAGCTTTACACCTTGCTTTGCATGATTATTTAAGTGATTTGGCAAAAGCTATGGAACATCTAAAAAAAGCTTATGAGAGAAAAGCTGAAGAATTTAAAGATGTTCTTAAAATGGGTAGAACCCAACTGCAAGATGCTGTACCTATGACTTTAGGTCGTGAATTTAAAACTTTTGCCGTAATGATAGGTGAAGATATACAAAGAGTATTAGAAGCTAGAAAATTGATTTTAGAGATCAATTTGGGTGGAACTGCTATTGGAACGGGAATTAATTCTCATCCTGATTATCCGAAGGTTGTAGAAAGAAAAATAAGAGAAGTGACAGGTTTTGAATATACTGTGGCTGAGGATTTGATCGAGGCGACTCAAGATACGGGAGCTTATGTACAAATTTCAGGTGTTTTAAAACGTGTTGCAACAAAACTTTCTAAAGTATGTAATGACTTAAGACTTTTAAGTAGTGGTCCAAAATGTGGTCTTAATGAGATTAATCTTCCAAAAATGCAACCAGGTAGTTCTATCATGCCAGGTAAGGTAAATCCTGTTATTCCTGAAGTAGTTAATCAAGTTTGTTATTTTGTTATTGGAGCAGATGTAACTGTAACTTTTGCTTGTGAGGGTGGACAATTACAACTTAATGTTTTTGAACCAGTTGCAGCATATAGCTTATTTAATTCTATTGTAATGCTAGAAAAAGCAATGTATACTTTAGCTGATAAATGTATAGATGGTATTACTGCAAATGAAAAAATTTGTTCAGACTTTGTCTATAATTCAGTAGGTATAGTAACAGCTTTAAATCCTTATATTGGTTATGAAAATTCAGCTTCTATAGCTAAAGAGGCAATGAACACTGGAAAAAGAGTGGCTGATATTGCGCTTGAAAGAGGGCTTTTAAGTAAAGAACAAATTGATGAAATTTTAACACCATCAAATATGCTAAATCCTCACATGGAAGCTAAAAAATAGCATTTTAGGATTTAATATGGATATAATGATAATTTTGCAAGTAATCGTCCTTCTTGGGGCAATTTTTATCGGTATTCGCCTAGGCGGTATTGCTATAGGTTATGCTGGAGGATTAGGTGTAGTTATACTAGGACTTGTTTTAGGTATGAAACCTGGTAATATTCCTTGGGATGTTATTTTAATTATTGCTGCAGCTATTGCAGCAATTTCTGCTATGCAACAAGCAGGTGGACTTGATTATATGGTAAGGGTGACAGAAAAAATTTTAAGATCAAGCCCTAAATTTATAAATTATTTAGCTCCAGCTTGTGGATGGTTGCTTACAATCTTAGCAGGAACAGGAAATGCAGTATTTTCTTTAATGCCTGTTGTAGTTGATGTTGCAAAATCTCAAAACATAAAACCTAGTGCTCCACTTTCATTAATGGTTGTTTCTTCGCAAATTGGAATCACTGCTTCTCCTGTGAGTGCAGCTGTGGTTTATATGAGCGGAGTTTTAGAGCCACTTGGATGGAATTATCCAACTTTAATTGGAATTTGGATCAGTACAACTTTTATAGCTTGTATGCTTACAGCTTTTATAGTGAGTTTAATCACTCCTATGGATTTAAGCAAAGATAGCGTTTATCAAGAACGCTTAAAAGCAGGACTTGTTAAAGATGCAGGAGCTATTTTACATGGTGAAGATAAACCAGGTGCTAAACTTTCAGTAGGAATTTTCTTGATCACTGTTTTGGCAGTTGTACTTTATGCAACCGCAATTTCGAGCAATATTAAATGGATCGATCCTGTTGTGGTTCCAAGAGATGCAGCTATTATGAGCTTTTTACTTACTGCAGCAACTTTGATCACTTGGCTTTGTAAAGTTGAACCAGGTAAAATTCTTGATACCAGCGTATTTAAAAGTGGTATGACTGCTTGTGTTTGTGTTTTTGGTGTAGCATGGCTTGGAAATACTTTTGTTGCAGGACACGAAGCTTCTATTAAAGAAGTAGCAGGCGACTGGGTTAAACAAACCCCTGCTATGTTAGCAGTTGCATTTTTCTTTGCAAGTATGCTTTTATATTCTCAAGCAGCAACCGCAAAGGCCATTGTACCTGTAATTATCACCGCTTTAGGAATTTCAGCAACAAATCCGCATGATTCTTATATGCTTGTAGCTTGTTTTGCAGCAGTTTCAGCACTTTTTGTGCTTCCAACTTATCCAACCTTACTTGGCGCTGTGCAAATGGATGATACAGGAACGACTAGAATTGGTAAATTTATATTTAATCACTCTTTCTTTATACCAGGAGTTTTAGCTATTGCAATTGCTGTAGCATTAGGCTTTGTATTAGCTCCTATGCTTATTTAAATCAAACCCTAGGTTTTTCTCCTAGGGTGAAAATTTTTTCATTAGTTTTTAAATATATACTACGCTATAATATTCATTTTTAATTTTTTTTAAGAAAGAAATTTAATGAAGATAAAAGTTGGGTTGATTTTTTCAGGTATTGTTTGCCTTTTTTTAACAGCTTGTGTTAATCAGGTTAAACAAAATACAACATTTGAAAATGCTTTAACACAAAAATATTGTGGTGATAATTTTTTCAATCAAAATTTAGAAAAAATTAAAAAAAATGATGATGTCATTTATACAGGATTAAATGCAGGTTTGATTGCTAGAAATTGTGGTGATTTTAACAAAAGTAATGTATTTTTTGATGCTGCGGAAGAATCTTATAAATATGATGTGGATTTAGAAAATGTAGGCTCTAAAGCAACTAAATTTGTTGGTACAACCTTGCTTAATGATACTATAGTTGATTATGATGGTTCTTTATATGAAAGAATTATGGTTAATATATATAAAGCTCTAAACTATATGGAAGAAGATGATTATGAAAATGCAAGAGTTGAGTTTAATCGTGCTTTAATGCGTCAAGATAAGGCAAAAGAATATTTTGCTAAAGAAATTGAAAAAAATCGTGCTGATTTAGATAAGGCAAAAGAAGATAAAAATTATGATAAAAATATGAATGAAAACTCAAAAGTTATAGAAGCACAATACGATAACTTATTTAAAGAGTTTGATACAACAAAAAATTTCATAAATCCTTATGCGACTTATCTTGCTTCAATATTTTTCTTTATGGATAAAGATTATAGAAAAGCTGCAGATTTGTTTAGAGAAGTAGCTATTATTTATCCAAAAAACAAAACTATCAAAAAAGAGGCTAAAATTTTTAAAGAATATGCCACAAAAATAAAAGTCAAAAAAGCTAAAAAATATGTTTTTGTAGTTTATGAAAATGGATTCGGTGTAGTTAAGGATGAATTTGCTTTAACCTTACCTTTTATAGTGGATAAAAAAATTATTAGCACAAATATTGCTTTACAAACCTTGAAAAAAAGGGAAGCTTCTTTTGCAAATTTAAATATAAATGGTCAAAATACAAATGATTTTGTGGATTTAGACAATATTGTCGCTACTGAATTTAAAATAAATATGCCTGCAATGATTGCTAAAGCCTTAGCTCAAACTATAGTTAAAACCACTTTAAATGTAGCTGTTGCAAATAATGACTCTACAGGTGGATGGCTAAGTCTTGCAACAGCAGTAGCAACTGCTGCAACCAACAAAGCTGATGTGCGTTCTTGGAGAGGTTTACCAAAAAGTATTGCCGTAGCAACAATAGAAAACGACGGAAATTTAGAAATCAAAGATCCACAAGGCAATATTTTGTTTCAAAAATCATTGGATAAAAATAAAAATGCTCTTGTGATAGTGCGTTCTTTTGCTCCGTATTTACCTGCAAGTGTTGCTATCATGGAAAAATAAGGCTAAAAGATGAAAAAAATTATTTTATTTATTTTAATGTTTTTACTTAGTGCTTGTGTGCCAAGTTATCAAATAAATTCAAATCAAAATGCTGTAATTTTAGGTTCAAATTTACCAAAAAGTTTAGTAAAACAATTTCAAAAGCGTATAAATAGCAATGGTTATTTAGAATTTGAAGTGATTTTACGCAGTACTTTTGCTAAAAATGTAATTTATAAAGTGGATTGGTTAGATAAAGATGGTTTTGTGCTAAGAGATGTTTTAAATGAGGACTATCAAGCCCTTAGAATTCCAGCAGGACAAGAGGTGATTCTTCGTAAACTTGCATCTGATATAAGAGCGAAGGATTTTAGATTAGAAATTAAAGCAAAAAATTAATCTCATTTTAGGAAGGATAAATCATGAAAAAAACAAAAATTTTAGGAACAGCTCTTATTGGAGCTTTGCTTTTTAGTGGTTGTGCGCAAACAGCTTATACAGATGGAAAGGCAAGTCAGGTAAAAAAAGGCGATGCTTTAACCTTGGGTCTTGATAGACAAGATTTTGAAAGTGCAGCTGAAACTATGATAAATAGTATGTTAAGCGATCCTGCTTTTGCAAATATTAAACCAGGTACAAGAAAGGTTATTGCTATTGGTAGGGTTGTAAATGATACCCCACAAAGAATCGATACTGAAAAACTCACCGCAAAAATCACTTCTGCATTAAGAAAATCAGGTAAATTTGTTCTAACTTCAGCAGTTGCTGCAGGCGGAGCACTTGATAGCATGAGTGAAGATGTAAGAGAATTAAGAGATAATGATGAGTTTAATCAAAAAACCATAGCAAAAAAGGGTACATTGGTATCGCCTGATTTTTCTCTTGCGGGTAAAATTAGACAAGATAATGTAAAACTTAGCAATGATAAAACTCAAGTAGAATACTTTTTCTTACTAAGACTTACTGATTTAACATCAGGTTTAGTTTATTGGGAAGATGAACAAACTATTGATAAAACCGGTTCTAGTAAATCAGTTACTTGGTAAAATAAAAATTAATTTATGAATAAAATTTTTAGCTCAAGTGTTTAGCTTGGGCTTTTTTTATCATTTTTAAAAGGATACGAAATGAAAAAAATATTATTTATCGGCTCTTTAGTTATGGCAAGTTTACTTTATGCACAAGGTTCCCAGCCTGTAGAAATTACACAACAAGATATAAATACTCAAAATGAAATGTCTGACGCAAGTACTAAGGATATTACCCCAAAATCAATTGAAGATTTTTTTGAAGAATTTGCCGATAATTTCGGTATAGAATATGGTATAACCAAAGATGGAAAAACTTTTTATACGGGAAAAAGTACTGTTGCTGTAAATGATACTGATCCACAATTTGCACAAGCTTTACAAAATGCTTATCAAAAAGCAATGTTAAATTTGCAAAGCGAATTTATAAGAGATGCTTTTGGAAGAATTGCTACAAGCAGGATTCAAAATTATGAAGCAGACAATTCTACTAATGCTAAGGAATTTGATGAATTGCCAAAAGGTGATAAGGTTGATCAAATTTTAAATAAACTTACACAATTAGCTGGTGCTCAGCTTGATAAGGCATTAAAAGATTTAGGTATAGATGCAAATTCTTTAAGCGAAGACAGAAAAAAGACTTTATTAAAGCAAGAATTTCTTAATAAAACTATGACAAATGCCATAGGTTCTATGAGTGGACTTGTTCCTGTGCAAACTATAGTTACACAAAGAAGAGGTGAGTATGATGTAGGTGTTATTGCTGTTATTTCCAATAAAACTCGCCAATTAGCAAAAGATATGGCACTAGCAAGACAGAGTGCTATTAAGGGTAAAGGCAAGGCAATAAGTGAGTATCTGCCAAAAGATACAAAAGGCTTTTTAAATGAATATGGAATTCGCTTAGTTTATGATGAAAATGGTGCGCCTATTATTTTAAGTTATGGAAACTGGGGTTATGTAGCAGATCCTAGCAATGCTAAAAAAACAAATATTTTAGAAGATAGAGCCAAAGAAACAGCACTTGCTATGGCTGATGCTGCTATTATAGAGTTTATTAATACAAATTTAAGTCTTAAAGATGAAAGAACAACTGGTGATACTTACGAGGAAATCATCAAACAAAGTATTAATGTTAATGATAGTTCCACTCAAGAACAAACTCAAAACATAACAAATATTATTGATAAAGTAAATAGTAAAATAAAAGCAAGCGCAAGCGGTAAAATTCGTGGTATTCGTACTCTTAAAAAATGGAGCTATACAAGTGAAAATGGTATTGAACATGTAGGAGCTGTGAGATTTTATTCTTATGAAAATTTAGCCAACACAAATGAGGCTTTAAATTCAAAGTCAAATGCAACAAAAAATGAAGCTAAAAAATCTTCTAGCATACAAAGAAGTTCTAATGTTGTAAATAGCATGGATGATTTTTAAAGGTAAAAGATGAAAATAACTAAAATTCTTTTTCTAGGCTTATTTTTAAGCCTAAGTCTTAATGCTAAAGTTATAACCACAACTTCAACAAAATCAAGCATAGGCGAAGGCACAGGTTTAACTAGGGAAGATGCGATAAACAATGCCATTATAGAAGCTATAGGAAAAATGAGCGGAGTAAGCATCAATTCTCTTAAGAAATCTAACACTAGCGTTTCAACTGGTAATTCAGGTTCAAACATACAAGATAATTACAGCGAGCAAATTTCAAAAGCCACCAAAGGTAGAGCCGATACTTATGAAATCAATAGTGTTGAACAAGATGCAAATGGTAAATATACAGCCAATGTAACGATTTTTAAAACCACAACAACAAAAAAGTATCAAGTTCCAGTTTTAAGTGCAGATAATAGAAGAAGTATTACTGTTTTTGATTCTACTCCAGATGCTGCAAAAAGAGGCATAGGCTCAGCTTTGCAACAAAAAATCATTTCTGATTTATTGCAAAGTCGTAAATTTAATGTTTTAGACCGTGATTCTAGTGGCTATTATGAAATGGAAAAAGCTTTAATCAAAAGTGGCGACGCAGCTAGCGATGAAGTTTATAAACTTAAAAATGTGTTAGCAACAGATTATATTTTATTGTTTTCTATTTCAGGACTTGAAGGTAAACAAAAAACAAGCAATTTAACAGGAAAAAGCAAAACTGAAATTGAAGTTATCGTAGATTATCGTGTGCTTTTATTTGCTACAAGACAAATTAAATTTTCTAATACTTTAAGTATGAAAGTCAATCTTAAAGACAATAGTCTTAGTGCCAATGAAACCGCACTCAAACAAATTGCAAATCGTATTGCAGGAGATATTTTAAATGCAATTTATCCTTTGAAAGTTGCAAGCGTTGAAAACAATGAAGTAGTATTTTCTCAAAGCTTAAATCAAGGTGATATTTATGAATGTTTTGCTCTTGGGAAGGTTATAAAAGATGCTTATACAAAAGAAAATACAGGAAGAGTAGAAAGCAAAACAGGAAGTATTGAAATCACTCGCACAAGCCCTAAACTTTCTTATGCAAAAATCACAGAAGGTAGTGTAAAAGTAGGCGATATTTGTAGACCTTTAATTGGTAGCAATAGTGGAAATGGTTATACTATAGGTCGTGATGCAAATTATGAAACCCAAGAAGGTGGCGGAGTAAATCTAGGCTTTTAAATTTTTAGAGTTTGATTTTTCTCAAACTCTAAATCCTTTCTTAAATTCATCAAAAATTAAAGAAAAATTTTGTAAAATCAAAATTTTATTAAACCACTAAAGCTTTTAAATCCGTTATTGCGGTGCTTTATGGTACTACCAATTTATAAGGAAAAGCAATGTATGCTATTATCAAACACAGTGGAAAGCAATACAAAGTAAGTGTTGGCGATGAGCTAAAACTAGATCACTTTGAAGCTGAAAGCAAAGCAAGTATTGAAGTAAGCGAAGTTCTTGCTATCAATGATAAAGAATTAAAGGTAGGTGCGCCTTTCGTAGCAGGTGCAAAAGTTGTTTTGGAAGTGATCAATCACGGAAAAGATAAAAAAGTTGTGATTTACAAAAAAAGACGCAGAAAAGATTCTAAACTCAAACGCGGTTTTAGAAGACAATTTACTCGCGTTGTAGTAAAAGATATCAAAGCTTAAGGAGTAAAGAATGGCACACAAGAAAGGTCAAGGTTCAACTCAAAATAACCGCGATTCTATAGGTCGTCGTTTAGGTGTTAAAAAATTTGGTGGCGAGTTTGTTAGAGCTGGAAATATCATCATCCGCCAAAGAGGAACTGCAACTCATGCAGGTAACAATGTAGGTATGGGAAAAGATCATACTATCTTTGCTTTGATTGATGGTTTTGTAAAATTCGAAAGAAAAGATAAAGATAGAAAAAAAGTTTCTGTATATCCTGCATAAGTTTTTAGGACGCTTTTTAGCGTCTTGAAAACTTTAAATTTATAAATTTAACTTCTTTTATTTACTCAAATTTAGCTTTATAAATTTAAAGTCAAAGGCAATTTAAATGTTTATTGATAGTGTTAAAATTACTTTAGCTTCAGGCGATGGTGGTAAAGGTGCTGTAAGTTTTCGCCGTGAAAAACATGTTCCACTTGGTGGCCCTGATGGAGGAGATGGTGGAAATGGTGGCGATATTATTTTCGTATGTGATAATAATACCCACACTCTTGTAAATTTCAAAGGCAAAAGAGAATTACGCGCACAAAATGGTGCTGGTGGAATGGGACGCAATAAAAATGGCAAAAAGGGTGAAAATTTAGAACTTATAGTGCCCGAAGGAACACAAGTTATCGATGCGCAAACTAATGAAATTTTACTCGATCTTACCAAAGAAGGACAAAAAGAGCTTTTTTTAAAAGGTGGAAAAGGCGGACTTGGCAACACTCATTTTAAACACGCCACTAATCAACGCCCCGATTACGCACAACCTGGTATAAAAGGAGAAAGTCGCTTAGTTAGACTTGAACTTAAACTTATTGCCGATGTAGGGCTTGTGGGCTTTCCAAATGTGGGAAAATCTACTCTTATAAGCGTTGTTTCAAATGCAAAACCTGAAATTGCAAATTATGAATTTACCACCCTTACTCCAAAACTTGGACTCGTAGATGTAGATGAGTATAATTCCTTTGTTATGGCTGATATTCCAGGGATTATCGAAGGAGCAAGTGGGGGTAAAGGCTTAGGACTTGCTTTTTTAAAGCACATAGAAAGAACGAGCTTTTTACTTTTCGTGCTTGATCCTATGAGGCAAATGCCTTTAAAAGAACAATTTATAGTACTAAGAAAAGAACTTGAAAAATTTTCCAATGAACTTTTTGGGCGTAAATTTGGCATCATGATTTCAAAAAGTGATAGTGTTAATTTAGGAGAAGAATTTGCCGAGCAAATTGCTTTAAACATTAATGAGTTAGAAAATTATCTCAAAGAAATAAATAATCCGCAAAGCTTTTTAATCAAAGTCTCAAGCCTTGAAAAAACAGGACTTAAAGAACTTAAATTCATGCTTTTAGAAGAAATTAAAACTTTAAGAAATAACAAATAAAAATTTTAACAATCTAGGAAGTGTTTTATATTAAAAATTTCAAACACTCCCTATTTTTTCAAAAAATAACTAGTTTATATGAAATTTTGGCTAAAATTATAAAAATTTTTCAAGGAATAAGCATGAAAAGAATAGTTGTTAAAGTGGGTTCTCATGTGATTAGCGAAGAAAACACTTTAAGTTTTGAGCGTCTTAAAAATTTAGTCGCATTTTTAGCTAAACTCATGGAAAAATATGAAGTGATTTTAGTAACTTCAGCGGCTATTTCAGCAGGACACACCAAACTAGATATCGATAGAAAAAACCTCATTAATAAACAAGTTTTAGCCGCTATTGGACAACCTTTTTTAATCAGTGTTTATAACGAGCTTTTAGCCAAATTTAATAAACTAGGTGGACAAATTTTACTTACAGGTAAGGATTTTGACTCTAGAAAAGCTACCAAACACGCAAAAAATGCTATCGATATGATGATAAATTTAGGAATTTTGCCTATTATCAATGAAAATGACGCTACAGCTATAGAAGAAATTGTCTTTGGTGATAATGATAGCTTAAGTGCTTATGCTACGCATTTTTTTGATGCGGATTTGCTTGTGATTTTAAGCGATATTGATGGATTTTATGATAAAAATCCTAGTGAATTTAGTGATGCAAAGCGTTTAGAAAAAATCACTCATATTAAAGAAGAATGGCTACAAACAACCATAAAAACAGGCAGTGAACACGGAACAGGCGGTATAGTAACCAAACTTAAAGCAGCTAAATTTTTACTTGAACACAATAAAAAAATGTTTTTAGCAAGTGGATTTGATTTAAGTGCGGCAAAGACATTTTTATTAGAAGATAAACAAATAGGTGGAACTTTGTTTGAGTGATTAATTTATTAAATTCTCTTTTAAAATCAAATAAGTTATAATTAAAACTTTTAATTTCACACAAAGCGAAAAAATGAAAAAAATTATTTTTATGGGTACTCCATCTTACGCAACTTGTATTTTAAAAGCACTAGTAGAAAATGAAAATTTTAAACTCGTAGCACTTTTTACCCAGCCTGATAAAGCTGTAGGTAGAAAGCAAATTTTAACTCCAAGTGATACTAAGGCTTTTTTAAGTCAAAATTATCCTAGTATTCCTATTTTTACTCCAAGTTCTTTAAAAGATGAAAATATTATAAGAGAGATTAAGGATTTAAATCCTGATTTTATCGTGGTTGCTGCCTATGGAAAAATTTTACCTAAAGCCATTTTGGATTTAGCACCTTGTGTGAATTTGCACGCTTCTTTACTTCCAAAATACCGTGGTGCCAGTCCGATCCAAAGTGCAATTTTAAACAAAGATGAAAAAAGTGGAGTTTGCACCATGCTGATGGAAGAAGGGCTTGACACAGGTGCTATACTTGAAAGCTTAGAATGTGATATAAAAGATAAAAATTCAAGTGAAGTTTTTGAACTTTTAGCAAATTTGGCCGCTAAGCTCATCCTCTCTACTCTTTTAAATTTCGATAAAATCACCCCTAAAAAACAAGAGGAAAGTCTAGCAACACTTTGTAGAAAAATCAAAAAAGAAGATGGACTTATAAATTTGCAAAATGCAAGAGAACTTTATCAAAAATATCTAGCTTTTACTCCTTGGCCTGGAGTTTTTTTGGAAAATGGACTTAAATTCTTAGAAGTTGAACTTGTGGATGAATTAAAACAAAATGCTAGGATGGGTGAAATTTTAGAATTAGAAAAAGAAAGTTTTTTGCTTGCTTGCAAACAAGGAGTTTTGCGTATTAAAAAACTTCAAGAAAGTGGAAAAAAAGTTCTTGATGGTAGGACTTATTTAAATGGAAAAAGGCTTAAAAGTGAAGATAGTTTGTGTTGAAAGTATAGACTCAACTCATCTTTTTTTATGCGAGCAAATACGCAATGGAAAGATTGATGGAAATTTTGCTATTTATGCTTTAGAACAAACAAATGGAGTTGGAAGCAGGGAAAATTCTTGGCAAAGCTCTAAAGGAAATTTACATCTTTCTTTTTGTATTAAAGAAGAAGATTTACCAAAAGATTTACCTTTGGCCTCTGTGAGCATTTATTTTGCTTATTTACTTAAAGAAGTTTTACAAGAAAAAGGTTCTAAAATTTGGCTTAAATGGCCTAACGATCTATATTTAGATGATAAAAAAGCTGGAGGGGTTATAAGTGCTAAAATTTCAAATTTTATCATAGGCGGTATGGGTTTAAATCTGAAATTTTCACCTCAAAATACAGCTTTATGCGATATAGAAATTTCGCTTAAAGATTTAGTGAGTGAGTTTTTGCAAAAAGTAGAAAAAAAATTTTTATGGAAGAATATTTTTAGCAAGTATATGTTAGAATTCGAAAAATCAAGAAAATTTAGCGTCCATCATGAAGGTAAAGTTTTTTCACTTGAAAATTCTTTTTTGTATGAAGATGGTTCAATTTTACTAGGTGATAAAAGGGTGTATAGTTTAAGATGAGCGAAATTATTACAATAGCAAATCAAAAAGGTGGAGTAGGAAAGACTACAACAGCAGTAAATTTAGCCGCTTCTTTAGCTGTGGCTGAGAAAAAAGTACTTTTGATTGATGTTGATCCGCAAGCTAATGCGACTACAGGACTTGGTTTTAATCGTAATAATTATGAGTATAATATTTACCATGTTTTTATAGGAAGAAAAAAGCTTTCAGATATTATTTTAAAAACAGAATTGCCACAACTTCATTTAGCTCCTTCAAATATAGGTCTTGTAGGTATAGAACAAGAGCTTGCTAAAGGTGAAAATAATGAGAAAAAAATGCTGCTTAAAAATCAAATTCAAGAAGTGATTGATGAGTATGATTTTATTATTATTGATTCTCCACCTGCTCTTGGAAGTATTACTATAAATGCTTTTGCAGCAAGCGATAGTGTAATTATCCCTATACAGTGCGAATTTTATGCGCTTGAGGGTGTAGCTATGGTTTTAAATACAATTAAAATTATCAAAAAAACTATTAATTCTAAACTCAGGGTTCGTGGATTTTTACCGACAATGTATAGCTCTCAAAATAATCTTTCTAAAGATGTTGTAGATGATTTGAAACAAAATTTTAAAAAACAACTTTTTACTATTAATGGAAACGAAGATGACTTTATTGTGATCCCTCGCAATGTAAAACTTGCAGAAAGTCCAAGTTTTGGAAAGCCTATAATTCTTTATGATATTAAATCGCCAGGTTCTGTTGCTTATCAAAATTTGGCGTATTCTATATTAGGATAATTATAATGGGGTTAAATAAAGATAGGGGTTTAAGCAGTTTAATCAGTGATATGGATACTGTTTATAGTAAAGAATTGGGTTTTGATAAAAATCAAAGCACTATGATAGAAATTGATCAAATTTCACCCAATCCATTTCAGCCAAGAAAGAAATTTGATCAAGAAGCTTTAGATGAGCTTGCTAATTCTATCAAAGAATTTGGACTTATTCAGCCTATTATTGTATTTAAAAAAAATAGTAAATTTATTTTAATTGCTGGAGAACGTCGCTTAAGAGCAGTGAAAGCATTAGGAAAAAAAGAAATTCTAGCTTTTATTGCTGATATTGATGAGAATAAGCTTAGAGAATTGGCTCTTATTGAAAATATACAAAGAGAAAATTTAAACCCTATTGAGCTTGCTAATTCTTATAAGGATTTGATGCAAGTTCATAAAATTACTCAAGAGAATTTAGCAGAACTTATTCATAAGTCTCGTACTCAAATAACAAATACTTTAAGACTTCTGAATTTAGACATTAGAACTCAAGAGTTGATTGCTTCTGGAAAAATTTCTCAGGGTCATGCTAAAGTTTTGGTTGGTTTAGATCAAAAAGATGAAAAAATGTTGGTTGACAGTATAATAGGTCAAAAACTTAATGTTAGAGATACCGAAAAAATAGTTAAAAAAATAAAAAATAATGAAAGCTTACCTAATCAAGAATTTGAAGATGAAATAAAGAAATTAAAACACATACTAAATCGCTTTGGATTTGACTGCAAAAATAAAAATAATGATTTTGTAATTCATTTAGAAAATATTGATAAAATTAAAAAATTAATCAAAATGCTTGAAAAGTTTTAACCAAAATCTTAGCTTTTTTATGGTAGAATAGTCCTTCAAAAATTCTAACCAAGGAGAATTATGTTTGAAGATATGCATCCTTCCATAATGCTTGCTACTATGGCTATTTTTTTAGCTATGATAGTTATTTTAAATAGTATGCTGTATAAGCCACTTTTAAAATTTATGGATGAAAGAAATGATTCTATAGAAAATGATGAGAATAAAGTAAAAGAAAATTCTCAAGAAGTTTTAGATGTGAATAATGAATTAGAAGCTATTCATATTAACACTAGAGAAGAAATTCAAAAAATTAAACAAAGTGCTATAGCTACTGCTAAAGAAGAAGCGGAGCAAATTCTTAGAAGCAAGAAAGAAGAATTAGAAAGAAAAATGGCCAGCTTTTATGCAGATTTAGCTATTCAAAAACAAGAATTACAAGAACATTTAAACATACATTTACCTGAGCTTAAGCAAGCTTTGCAAAATAACATAAAGAGAATTTAAGAGGAGAGAAATGAGTAAGTTATTCTTTATTATATTTTTGCTACCTTTGTATGCTTTTGGTGCATCAAATGTTAGTGGAGAATATGATATTATTCCAAGGACTATTAATTTTCTAATTTTTGTGGCTATATTGTATTATTTTGTTGCAACTCCATTTAAAAATTTTTACAAAAACCGTATTGTAAAAATTTCTTCTAAGCTTGATGAAATTCAAAAAAAACTTTTAGAAAGTAAAGCTAAGAAATTAGATACGATGAAAAAACTTGAAGAAGCTAAAGCAAATGCTGCTGCTGCTTTAGTTACAGCAAGAAAAGAAGCTGAAATCTTAGTTCAAAATATTAAGAAAGAAACTCAAGATGAGTTGGATTTGCTTCAAAAACATTTCGAGGAACAGAAAGATTATGAATTTAGAAAAATGGAAAAAGAATTAGTATCAAATACTTTAAATGAAATTTTTTCTGATCCAAATATGACATTAAAACAGAGTGAAATAATAGAACTTATGATGAAGAAGGTATCTTAAATATGGAAAATATAATTGCAAGAAGATATGCAAAAGCGATAGCTTCAAGAGCTGATATAAATGATTTTTATCAGAATTTGTGTATTTTAAATTCTGCTTTTGTTTTGCCAAAATTTAAAAATATTATAGAATCTAATGAGATTAAAAAAGAAAGAAAAATGGAATTTCTTGATTCTTTTTTTGATATTAAAAATTCTAGTTTTCAAAATTTTTTAAGACTTTTGATTGAAAATTCAAGATTAGAATGCATTCCTCAAATAGTTAAAGAACTTGAAAGACAAAAAGCTTTTAAAGAAAATATTTTTGTTGGTATTGTATATTCTAAAGAAAAATTAAATCAAGAAAATCTTAAAGATCTTGAAGTAAAACTTAACAAAAAATTTGATGCAAATATTAAATTAATCAATAAAATCAGTCAAGATGATAGTGTTAAAATAGAATTAGAAGAATTAGGTTATGAACTTTCTTTTTCTATGAAAGCTCTTCAAAATAAGCTAAACGAATATATATTGAAAATTATCTAAGGAGAAAAAGTAAATGAAATTTAAAGCTGATGAGATCAGTTCAATAATCAAAGAAAGAATTGAAAATTTTGATTTAAATCTTGAAATTGAAGAAACAGGAAAAATTATTTCTGTAGCTGATGGTGTTGCTAAGGTATATGGACTTAAGAATATTATGGCTGGAGAAATGGTAGAATTTGAAAATGGTGATAAAGGAATGGCCTTAAACCTTGAAGAGTCGAGTGTAGGTATTGTTATACTTGGAAAAGGAGAAGGTTTAAAAGAAGGTGCTTCTGTAAAAAGACTTAAGAAGTTACTTAAAGTTCCAGTAGGTGAGGCTTTGATTGGCCGTGTTGTAAATGCTTTAGGTGAGCCAATTGATGCTAAAGGTGTGATCAATGCTAATGAATATCGTTTTGTTGAAGAAAAAGCAAAAGGTATTATGGCGAGAAAAAGTGTTCATGAGCCTTTACATACAGGAATTAAAGCTATTGATGCACTTGTGCCAATTGGTCGTGGTCAAAGAGAGCTTATCATAGGCGATAGACAAACAGGTAAAACTACTGTTGCTGTTGATACTATTATATCTCAAAGAGGTCAAGGAGTTATCTGTATATATGTTGCAATTGGTCAAAAGCAAAGTACAGTGGCACAAGTGGTTAAAAGACTAGAAGAACATGGTGCTATGGAATATACTATTGTTGTAAATGCCGGCGCTTCAGATCCTGCGGCTTTACAGTACTTAGCTCCATATACTGGTGTAACCATGGGTGAATTTTTTAGAGACAACGCAAAACATGCTTTAATTGTTTATGATGATTTGAGCAAGCATGCTGTAGCTTATCGCGAAATGTCTTTGATTTTACGTCGTCCTCCAGGTCGTGAAGCTTATCCAGGCGATGTTTTTTACCTTCATTCAAGATTGCTTGAAAGAGCAAGCAAGCTAAATGATGAATTAGGTGCTGGTTCTTTGACGGCATTGCCGATAATTGAAACACAAGCAGGAGATGTTTCTGCTTATATTCCAACTAATGTTATTTCAATTACAGATGGACAAATTTTCTTAGAAACTGATTTATTTAACTCAGGAATTCGTCCTGCAATTAATGTTGGTTTATCAGTATCTCGTGTAGGTGGGGCTGCTCAAATTAAAGCTACAAAACAAGTTTCAGGCACATTAAGACTTGACCTTGCTCAATATAGAGAGCTTCAAGCTTTTGCACAATTTGCTAGTGATTTAGATGAGGCAAGTAGAAAACAACTTGAACGTGGACAAAGAATGGTTGAACTCTTAAAACAACCACCTTATTCTCCGCTTAGCGTTGAAAAACAAGTAGTTTTAATTTTTGCAGGAACCAAAGGTTTCTTAGATGATATTGCTGTTTCTAGAATTAAGGAATTTGAAGATGGAATTTATCCTTTTATTGAGGCAAAACATCCAGATATTTTTGAGCAAATTCGCTCTAAAAAAGCTTTAGATTCTGATTTGGAAGAAAAACTAGCTAAAGCCATTAATGAGTTTAAAGCAAATCATTTATAAGGTCTTTTATGTCTAATTTAAAAGAAATTAAAAGAAAAATTAAAAGTGTTCATAACACTCAAAAGACTACAAATGCTATGAAGCTAGTTTCTACTGCTAAGTTAAAAAAAGCAGAAGAAGCAGCTAAAAGATCAAAAATTTATGCACAAAAAATCGATGAAATTTTGAGTGAAATTTCATTTCAGATCAATAAAATTGTTCACAATGAAGATGATGTGCGTTTATCTTTGTTTCATAAAAAAGAACAAATTAAAACCGTAGATTTAATATTTATCACTGCAGATAAAGGCTTATGCGGTGGTTTTAATATTAAGACTTTAAAAACAGTAAGTGAAATGCTAAAAGAATATGAAGCAAAAAATATTAATATTCGTCTTAGAGCTATAGGTAAAACTGGGATTGAATATTTTAATTTTCAAAAAATAGAATTGTTAGAGAAATATTTCCATCTTAGTTCTAGTCCTGACTATGAGAAAGCATGTGAAGTAATTCATGCTGCTGTAGATGATTTTTTAAATGGAAATACAGATGAAGTGATTTTAGTTCATAATGGTTATAAAAATATGATTACCCAAGAACTTAAAATTAATCATCTTATTCCAGTTGAACCAAAGAGTATTGAACAGACTCATAATTCTCTTTTAGAGCTTGAACCGGAAGGAACTGAGCTTTTAGAAGATTTAATGAAAACGTATTTTGAGTATAATATGTATTATGCGTTAATCGATTCTTTGGCGGCAGAGCATAGCGCAAGAATGCAAGCTATGGATAATGCAACTAATAACGCAAAGGCAAGAGTGAAACAACTAAATTTAGCTTATAACAAAGCAAGACAAGAATCTATTACTACTGAGCTTATAGAAATTATCAGTGGTGTTGAATCAATGAAATAGTAAATTTTAAGGAGAAGATAAATAATGCAAGGATTTATTTCACAGGTATTAGGTCCGGTTGTTGATGTAGATTTTAACGACTATTTACCTCAAATTAATGAAGCAATTGTTGTAAATTTTGAAAGCGAAGGAAAAAAACATAAACTTGTTTTAGAAGTAGCAGCTCATTTAGGAGATAATAGAGTTAGAACTATTGCTATGGATATGACAGATGGTTTGGTAAGGGGCTTAAAAGCTGAGGCTTTAGGTGCTCCTATTAGTGTTCCTGTTGGTGAGAAAGTTTTAGGAAGAATTTTCAATGTTACTGGAGATTTGATCGATGAAGGTGAAGAAATTTCTTTTGATAAAAAATGGGCGATTCATAGAGATCCACCAGCTTTTGAAGATCAAAGCACAAAAAGTGAGATTTTTGAAACAGGGATTAAAGTTGTGGATTTACTTGCTCCTTATGCAAAAGGTGGTAAAGTAGGTCTTTTTGGCGGTGCAGGTGTTGGTAAGACTGTTATTATTATGGAGCTTATTCACAATGTTGCATTTAAGCATAGCGGCTATTCTGTATTTGCAGGTGTGGGTGAGAGAACTCGTGAAGGAAATGATCTTTATAATGAAATGAAAGAAAGCAATGTTTTAGACAAAGTTGCTCTATGTTATGGGCAAATGAATGAACCACCAGGGGCAAGAAATCGTATTGCTTTAACAGGTTTAACAATGGCTGAGTATTTTAGAGATGAAATGGGTCTTGATGTGCTTATGTTTATTGATAATATCTTTAGATTTTCACAATCAGGTTCTGAAATGTCAGCACTTTTAGGAAGAATTCCATCAGCTGTGGGTTATCAACCAACCTTAGCAAGTGAAATGGGTAAATTCCAAGAAAGAATTACTTCAACTAAAAAAGGCTCAATCACTTCAGTTCAAGCTGTTTACGTTCCAGCTGATGACTTAACCGACCCAGCTCCAGCAACTGTTTTTGCTCACTTAGATGCTACAACGGTTTTAAATAGAGCTATTGCTGAAAAGGGTATTTATCCTGCAGTTGACCCACTTGACTCAACTTCAAGAATGCTTGACCCAAATATCATTGGAGAAGAACATTATAAAGTTGCTCGTGGTGTTCAATCAGTGCTTCAAAAATACAAAGATTTACAAGATATCATCGCCATTTTAGGTATGGATGAGCTTAGCGAAGAGGATAAACTTGTAGTTGAAAGAGCGAGAAAGATTGAAAAATTCTTATCACAACCATTTTTCGTTGCAGAAGTTTTCACAGGTAGCCCAGGAAAATATATAAGCCTTGAAGATACAATAGCAGGATTTAAGGGAATTTTAGAAGGTAAATATGATCATTTACCAGAAAATGCTTTCTATATGGTTGGAAATATAGATGAAGCTATTGCAAAAGCGGATAAATTAAAAGGTTAATTTATGAACGATTTGATTAATTTCGAGATAGTTACGCCTTTGGGTGTAATCTATCAAGGAGAAGTAAAATCTGTTACTTTACCGGGTAGTGAAGGAGAATTTGGCGTGCTTAAAGGACATGCTGCTTTGGTTTCTTCTTTAAAATCTGGAGTAATTGATATTGAAAAAGCTGATTTAAATCATGAATTAATTGCTATTGATGCTGGGCATGCAAAGGTAGATGAAGATAAGATTTGCGTGCTAGCAAAGGGTGCGGTTTGGGTTTGCGGAAGTGATGAAAGTGAGATTGAAAAAAATCTTGCTCAAGCAAAAGATTTGATCAAATCTATGAGTTCTGATAATGCAGCTTTAGCGGCAACTTTTTCAAAACTTGATAATGCAAGGATGCATTAATGAATTTTGAAGCTATATTTCATTTTTTCAATAGTTCAAGTATTATTACTTATATAGTTTTATTATGGCTTTCTTTATATTTTATTTTAGCGTTTAGTATTTTGTTTGCTAGATTGACTTATTTGGCTACATGGAGAAATAAGGAAAAAGAAAGTTTAGAAACTTTGCTCTTGGGTGAGAAGGATTTAAGTCGTACTGATTCGATTTTAAGAAAATGCAATGATACAACTTCAAATCATTTAGAAATCTATAAAAATTTAGCAAGTCGTCGCGCTTCTGCTGGACTTACTTGGCTTAGTATTATTGCTTCAACTTCACCTTTTATAGGTCTTTTTGGGACAGTTATTTCTATACTTGAAACTTTTGGTGGGCTTGGAACTCAAAATTCTTTAAGTATCATAGCTCCTAAAATCAGCGAGGCTTTAGTTGCTACAGGTTGCGGTATTTTAGTGGCAATTCCTGCTTATACATTTCATCTCATCATTAAAAGAAAAGCTTTCGAACTTTTAAGCATTATTGATAGCGAGATTAAAGTTATAAGTTCGAGTAAATAAGGTTAAAAATGCCATTTGATGATGAAAAACCTGAACTTAATATCACACCTTTAGTGGATATTATGCTTGTATTGCTTGCGATTTTAATGGTAACAGCTCCAAGCATTACTTATGAAGAAAAAATTAATCTTCCACAAGGTAGTCAAAAAAATACTAGCGCTCCAACTGTTAAGAGTTTAATTATTAGTATTAATGCAAAAAAAGAAATTTTTTTAAATCAAGAAAAATACGATTTTATAAGTTTTGCTGACAATCTTGCTCAAAGAAAAGCACAATTTAATACCGAAGATCCAGTTTTTATACGCGCTGATAAAAGCTTAAAATATGACGATGTTATTTTAGTCTTAAGAAGTGTAAAAAATTTAGGATTTAATAAAGTTGCTTTACAGACTGAATAATCATGAAAAATTATGGTTTGAGTAATTTAAATTCGTTTTTACTTGCTTTAGTAATATATATTAGTATAGTAATTCTTGTTTTTTTTAGACTTGTAAGCGAGATTGAATCTGCTATACAATATACCGATATAAAAGATAGTTTTGTAGATATTGAACTTGCTGAACCATCAAAACAAGTTATTACTCAAAGCAACACTCCTAAAGAAATACAAAAACCAACAGAGCAAATTGATATAGAAAAACTTTTTGCTCAGACTACAAATAAAACAGTTAAAACTGAAGATATTGACCAAAAGGCAAGTAATTTTAATGAGCTTTTTGGAAATATTAAAGAAATACAAGAAGAAAAGACTACAAAAATTCAATCAAGTGCTAAATCAGGAATTTCTAGTGCTCCAAAACCTCAAGCTTCCGAACTTGTAAAACAACTTAATGATAGTTTACTTCAAGAAGAAAGTTCAACGCAAGGAGAAAGCACAAAGGCGCAAAAGATTGGAATTTATGATGAATTTTTAGGGAAAGTTGTGCGTATTATCACTCAAAGATGGACTCAGTATTATCCAAATAGTGAAAAAATTTCTGTTAAGGTAAAAATTTTTATTGATGAAAATGGAAAATTTGGCTATACTTCAGTTGAAAAAAGTGGGAATCCTTTATATGATGCTAAAGTGGCTGAATTTTTAGAAAGTCAAAAAGGTAAATTTATTACTTATCCTCCGCAAAATAAAAATATAAGCATTACCATGAATTTAAGAGATGAAGCAAAAGTTAAAAATGATTAGGAGAAAAAAATGAAAAAAATTGTAGCAATTTTTTTAGTCTTTTTAGGAAGTCTTTGGGCAGAAGATCCAGTGATTGATGTTGTTAATTCTGGTGTAGTTTTACCAAAGATTATCGTTAAAGATAATTCAAATTTAAGTGATGAGAATTTAAAGAAAAGCTTTTATAATATCATTGTGAACGATTTGAAAGTAAGTTCAAACTTTGAAGTTGTTGCTAATGCAACTGAGACAAGTAATTATACTTTTGAATACGCTTTAAATAAAAATGGTAACACTTTGAGTTTAAATGTAAAAATAAAAGCTGGCGGTTCTGATAAGTCAGAGCAAACTTATACTTTAAATGGTTTAGAGCAATATCCATTTTTGGCACATAAAAGCGTCAAAGCTTCTGTAAATGCATTAGGACTTGCACCTGTTGATTGGATGGATCATAAAATTTTGATCGCGAGAAATTCTAGCTCTAAAAAAAGTCAAATTATTATGGCTGATTATACTTTAACTTATCAAAAAGTTATTGTTGATGGTGGGCTTAATTTATTTCCAAAATGGGGAAATAAAGAACAAACTCTATTTTATTATACAGCTTATGATCATGATAAGCCAACTTTATACCGTTATGATTTAAATACCAATAAAGCTAGTAAAATTTTATCAAGTGGTGGCATGGTTGTAGCAAGTGATGTGAGTGTAGATGGAAGTAAACTACTTGTTACCATGGCTCCAAAAGATCAGCCTGATGTTTATTTATATGACTTAAATACCAAAAATCTAACACAATTAACTAATTATTCTGGTATTGATGTTAATGGAAATTTTATTGGCTCAGATGATAATAAAGTGGTATTTGTAAGCGACCGTTTAGGATATCCTAATATTTTTATGCAAGATTTAAATAGTAATAGTGCTGAACAAGTTGTTTTTCATGGTAGAAACAATTCGGCTGTTTCGACTTATAAAGATTTTTTGGTTTATTCAAGTCGTGAACCAAATCAAGCAGGTGTTTTTAATATTTATTTGATGTCAATTAATAGTGATTATATTCGTCAACTTACAGCAAATGGAAAAAATTTATTTCCAAGATTTTCTAGTGACGGTGGAAGTATAGTATTTATCAAATATTTAGGTGCGCAAAGTGCTTTAGGTGTTATTCGTGTAAATGCAAATAAGACTTTTTATTTTCCTCTTAGGGTTGGAAAAATTCAATCAATTGATTGGTAAAAATTTCAATTTTAGGTTAAAATTAATTAAAAATTAGATATAATAGTAAGAATTTATTAACTTTGAAAGGTCATAAATGAAAAAAATTCTTTTTACTTCAATTGCAGCTCTTGCAGTTGTTATTAGTGGTTGTAGCACAAAAAGCACTAGCGTAAGCGGTGATAGTAGTGTTGATTCAAATCGTGGTTCAGGTGGAAGTGATGGTTGGGATATTGATTCAAAAATTTCTCAACTTAATGATACTTTAAATAAAGTATATTTTGATTTTGATAAATTCAACATTCGTCCTGATATGCAAAATGTTGTAAGCACGAATGCTAATATCTTTAACACTGAAGTAAGCGGTGTAAGTATTACTGTTGAAGGAAACTGCGATGAGTGGGGAACTGATGAATATAACCAAGCTCTAGGTTTAAAAAGAGCAAAAGCTGTAAAAGAAGCTTTAATCGCTAAAGGTGTAAATGCTGATAGAATTGCTGTTAAAAGCTATGGAGAAACAAATCCTGTGTGCACTGAAAAAACTAAAGCTTGCGATGCGCAAAACAGACGTGCTGAATTTAAATTATCAAGATAATTAATGAAAAAAATATTCACAGTAGCTCTTCTTGGAGCTACTTTACTTTATGCAGAAAGCTCAGCTTTTGGTGCAGGAGATATAACAAGCAATTCTTCTTATGGTTTAACTTCAAATGAAAAATTATTTAAAGAAAAGTTAGATAATTTAAATAATGAAAATATACAAACAAATGCTAGAATTAATGAAATTAACGAAAGAATCGAGGGTTTACAAAGCACTTTAGAAGGTATAAATTCTCAATATGCTAAATCAAATTCTAGATTAAGTCAAGTTGAAGAGAATAATCAAAATATTGAAAATAATTTTACTAGTGAAATTCAAAAATTAAAAGCTTATGTTGAAGAAAGTAGAAAAATTCAAGAAGCTAATAATAAGCAAGTAAAAAAAGTTTTAGCCGAACTTAGTTCTTTAGTAGATGCTATTAATGCAAATTATGTTTCTAAAAACGAATTAAATGATGCAAATTTAAGCGTTAAAGCTACTACACCTAGTGTTGTTGTTTCAACTACAGATTCAAACAGTACCATTGAAAACAATAATACTCAAAATACCCAAGATGATAAAGTAAAACAAATTGATGAATCTTGGAAAAAGAAAAAAAATAATGAAATTTTAGAATTAGCGATAAAAGATGTTGATAAAAATGCTTTTGAAGATTCCAAAGCAAAATTAAATTTTCTCATAACAAAGCAGTATAAACCCGCAAGAGCAAATTTTTGGTTAGGGGAGATCGAGTATAAACAAAAAAATTATAACAATGCTATTGTTTATTATAAAAAAAGTTCTTCTTTGAGTACAAAAGGGGATTATTTCCCAAAACTTTTATATCATACTGCCATTTCATTGGATAAAACAGGTGATACAAAAACAGCAAATGGTTTTTATAAAGCTTTAAAAACTAATTATCCAAATTCACCCGAAGCAAAAGCTTCACCCAATAGAAAATAAATTAAGGAGATAAAATGGCTATAGAAAAAAATAGTGTAGTTTCAATGTTTTATGAGTTAAAAGATGCAAATACAAATGAAGTTTTAGAATCAAATTTATATTCTCAACCTATTTCTTTTATTTTAGGCAAAGGTCAGATTTTAGAAAGCTTAGAAGAAGAAGTGATGAAGCTTGATTGTCCTAGCAATGCTGATGTGGTAATTAAAAAAGAAAAAGGTTTAGGCGAATACGATGAAAATGCCGTTCAAACTTTACCAAAAGAGCAATTTGCAGGTATTGATTTAAAGGTAGGTATGGAGCTTTTTGGCGAAGGTGAAAATGGCGAAACTGTTCGTGTAACTGTAAAAGAAATTAGTGAAAATGATGTGACAATTGATTATAATCACCCTTATGCGGGTCGTGATTTGCTTTTTTCTTTAAATATCGTAGATGCTAGAGCTGCAAGTGAAGATGAAATTCTTACAGGTATTATCGCAGGAAGTCATAGTTGTGGTTGTGGAAGCGGACATGGACACGATCATAATCACGGACACGGTGGCGGCGGTTGCTGTGGTGGTGGCGGTTGCGGTTGTCATTAATGAAGACCGCGTTTATATTTCCAGGTCAAGGCTCACAAAGTCTTGGCATGGGAAAAGATTTTTATGAAAACTCTATAAAAGCCAAAGAACTCCTTCAAAACGCAAGTGATTTTTGTAAGATTGATTTTAAACATTTGCTTTTTGAAGAAAACGAAAAACTCAATCAAAGTGAATTTACTCAACCCGCCATCGTTTTAAATTCCTTAATGGCTTATAGTGTTTTACTTGAAAAAAAACCTGATTTAAGTTCGAAATTTGCTTTAGGGCATTCTTTGGGAGAATTTTCAGCCTTAGCTGTCAATGGTGCTTTTGATTTTTTAGAGGCTCTTTCTTTGGTCAATAAAAGAGGGCTTTTTATGCAAGAAGATTGTGTAAAAGTTGAAGCGGGTATGATGGTTGTTTTAGGGCTTGATGATGAAAAGGTTGAAGAGCTTTGTCAAAAAGCACAAAAAGAAAACAAGCAAATTTTCGCTGCAAATTATAACTGCGATGGACAAATCGTTGTAGCAGGTTTAAAACCTGATTTAGCAAGTTATGAAAGTGTATTTAAAGAAGCAGGAGCTAAAAGAGCTATGCTTTTAAATATGAGCGTGGCAAGTCATTGTCCTCTTTTGGAAAATGCTTCAGCTAAGCTTTGTGTGGAGCTTGAAAAGGTGTTAAAACCAAATTTTAAAGCCGTAATTTCTAATGCAAATGCCAAAATTTATACAAGCAAAGAAGAAGCCCTTGAGCTTTTAAAAGCACAACTTATCTCTCCTGTGCTTTATAAACAAAGCATTAAGGCATGTGAAAATGAAGTAGATTATTTCATAGAATTTGGCGCAAGTGTGCTTAAGGGTTTGAATAAAAAAATCACTTCAAAAGAAACTTATGCTTTAACAAATATGAATGATATTGATGAATTTTTAAAGGTTATACGATGAAAATAGCAATTTTAGGAGCCATGAGTGAAGAAATCACTCCTTTGCTTGAAACACTTAAAGATTATACAAAAATAGAACACGCTAATAATACTTATTATTTTGCAAAGTATAAAAATCATGAACTTGTTTTAGCGTATTCTAAAATCGGCAAGGTAAATTCTACTCTTAGTGCTAGTGTGATGATAGAAAAATTTGGCGCACAAGCTTTGCTTTTTACAGGAGTTGCGGGTGCTTTTAATCCTGAACTTGAAATTGGTGATTTGCTTTATGCAACAAAATTAGCCCAATACGATCTTGATATTACCGCTTTTGGGCATCCTTTGGGTTTTGTTCCAGGTAATGAAATTTTTATCAAAACCGATGAGAAATTAAACAATCTTGCTTTAGAAGTTGCTAAGGAATTAAATATCAAACTGCGTGCAGGTATTATTGCAACGGGTGATGAGTTTATTTGCGATGAAGCAAAAAAAGCAAAAATTAGAGAAATTTTCAATGCGGATGCTTGTGAAATGGAAGGCGCAAGTGTGGCTTTGGTTTGCGATGCTTTAAAGGTGCCTTGTTTTATCTTAAGAGCTATGAGTGATAAAGCAGGGGAAAAGGCTGAATTTGATTTTGATGAGTTTGTGATCAATTCAGCTAAAATTTCAGCCAATTTTGTGCTTAAAATGTGCGAGAAATTATGATAAATCTTAGCAAAAAACTCATACGCCAAGTTGCACAAGCTAATGCTAAATTTGGACTTATTAAAGATGGAGATAGGGTTCTTTTAGGGCTTAGCGGCGGGAAAGATTCTTTGGCTTTAGCCCATCTTTTAAATCGTATGCAAGCTCATGCTCCTTTTAAATTTGAACTTGAAGCGGTAACTTTGAGTTATGGCATGGGCGAGGATTATTCTCATCTTCATGCACATTGTGAAGAACACGGCATTAGACATAGCGTGCTTGATTCAAATATTTATGAAGTTTCAGGTGATACCATAAGAGAAAATTCAAGTTTTTGTAGTTATTTTTCGAGAATGCGTCGTGGAGCTTTATATACTTACGCTCTTGAAAAAGGTTTTAACAAGCTTGCTATAGCCCATCATTTAGATGATGCAGCAGAAAGCTTTTTTATGAATTTTATTCATAATGGAGCTTTAAGAACCTTAGCGCCTATTTATCAAAGCAAACGCGGTGTAATTGTGATACGCCCTTTGATTTTTGTGCGAGAAAGACAGCTTAGGGATAATGCTACACAAAATGAACTTAGCGTGATAGGAAATGAATTTTGTCCTGGTATGAAACTCAGCGAAAAAAATGTAAAATTCCCCCACGCTAGAGAAGAAGCTAAACAGCTTTTAGCAAATTTAGAAAAAGATCATCCTAAGCTTTTTACAAGTTTAAAAACCGCTTTTGCCAATTTACACACGGAGAGTTTTTGGCTTCAAAAGGCATAAAAGCATGAAAAAAGCTTTTGTTTTAGTGGATTATCAAAATGATTTTATTGATGGAAGTTTAGGTTTTGATAAGGCTTTAAAAATCAAAGAAAATATTCTTAAAGCCTTAAATCAAATCGATTTTAATAACACGCATTTGCTTTTAACCTATGATACGCATGATGAGCATTATCTACAAAGTAAAGAAGGTTTAAATTTACCTGTAAAACATTGTATTAAAGAGAGTTTGGGTTGGCAAATGCCAAAGGAATTTGAACCTTTTTTACAAAAAGCTCATAAAATTTTTTATAAAAATACTTTTGGTAGCTTAGAACTAGCTAATTTCATACAAAAAAGCGATTATGAAGAACTTCATTTTGCAGGGCTTGTTTCTCATATTTGTGTGTTTTGTAATATCATTTTAGCTTTTGGTGCTAAGCCTAATGCAAGGATAATTTTACACCAAAATTTAAGTGCAAGTTTTGATGAAAATTTAGAAAAATCCGCTTTTGATATACTTAGGGCTTATGGTATTGAAATTGTTTAATGCAAGGCTTTATACTTCATACTCAAAAAGTTAAAGATGAGGATTTGATCGTTTATATTTTAAGTCCTAAAATGCTTATTAAGGCTTATCGTTTTTATGGACTTAGACATTCTAGTATTTTAAGCGGCTATAAAATCGACTTTGCTTTAGAAGAAAATCCTAGTTTTTTACCAAGACTTAAAGATGTATTGCATTTGGGATTTTTATGGATTATGCAAAGGGATAAAATGCTTATTTGGCAAGAATTTATCCGTCTTTTATATAGACACTTAAAAGATGTGGAAGAGCTTGATAGTTTTTATTTTGATTTACTTGATGAGTGTGTGAAAAGGTTTGAAAAACAAAATCCAAAGCGTGTTATTGTTGATGCTTATTTAAAAATTTTGGAATTTGAAGGAAGATTGCATAAAGATTTTTTTTGTTTCGCCTGTGATGAGAAAATTCAAAATTCCATTACATTACTAAGGGCTTTTTTACCTTCGCATTCTCAATGTGCTTTAGGATTTGAGTTTGAAGAGAAAAAACTAAAACAATTTTATAGCAGTAAAAATTGTGCGATTTTTGATGATGAAGAAATAGAAAATTTATATCATTTGATTAAGGAAGGTTTATGATATTAAGTGATGAAAAATGTGATTTTTTAGAATCTATAGCAAGTTTTTTAAGTCCTAAAGATGTGGAGCTTGTCTTTGTGGATAGTAAAGAAATGCAAGAAATTAACTTAGAGCAAAGAAAACAAGATAAAACCACTGATGTACTTTCTTTTCCGCTTGAAAATATCGATGAGAGTTTGCCTTTGGGTTCTGTTGTGATCAATGTGGATTTGGCAAAAGAGAAGGCTAAAGAGTTAGGGCATAGCTATGAAGAAGAAATAAGCTTGCTTTTTATCCACGCTATGCTTCATTTGTTAGGTTTTGATCATGAAAATGATAATGGAGAAATGAGAGAAAAAGAGAAAGAACTTATAGAGCATTTTAATTTGCCTAAAAGTTTGATTATAAGGACTTTAAAAGATTAAGTAAGAATTTTTTCTTCGAGTGTTAGAAGGTTTTATATTATATATTTTAAATTATGAGTAGATATTTTAAGAAAAAATCATTTTTGCCGATTTATCTTAATAAATTTTATTTACAAGGAAGGCAAAAATGATTAATGGTATAAATTCTTATTCGAGCTGCAATTACACAAATACTTTTAGTAATACTACTTCAAATACAAAATCATCTAATGCCATAGCAAATAATAACCTTGTAAGTGATAAATCACAAGCGGTAGATAAAATTTTAGGCTATGGCGTAGATAAAGAGGGCTTTTTTACAAGTGATTTCAACGAAGCAGCAGGCTTGCCAAAAGATTATAAGATTTATGCAGATGGTTTAAATAATTTTGTAAATAACTTTATTAAAAGACAACCTTTTTACTCTCAAATAGACATTGCTAAAACAATAGGAAATGCTTATAACTCTTTTTCTTCTTTTGTTAAAGATAAGGGATTAGGAGAAAGCTTTCAAGAACAGGATTTAAAAAATCTATCCCAAAAAGATGGGGTAAATTATTGGCAAGAATTACAAAGCGATAATGCTTTCATTTGGAAGCTTGCTGATAAAAATATAGCAGATTTGGGTTCTAATAAATATCAAATACATGATAACAAAATATCTAAAGGTGGTGCTTTAATTGCGTTTTTTATAAATAATCTTAGCACAATTAAAGGACAAACAACCTTACTGGGTAAATTAGCTGGACTTAATAGCGATACGGACAACAATGAAATAAAAGAATTTTTGTCCTTTATGAATAAAAATCCCTTAAAATATTCCTACGAGCAAGATGGCTGGGGCAATCCTATGGGAGATAGTTTATCAATATGGAATTATATAAATAGAGCTAAAAATTTAGGAGATGATAAACTAATAAAAACTATTGAGAATTTAGGAGATGAATACAATAAGCTTATTAATTCTAATATGAGCCTAGAAGAATTTAAAATCAAATATCTTGATTTTAAACAAAGACACGATGAGTTTGTAAAATCACTAGAAGAAGCAGAAAAGGCAAAAGGTGTAGATTATAGCAATCCTTTAAAAAATACAAATAACAAAGAAACTTCAGAAGAAGGCAAAGAAAAGCCTTTTAAACCTATACAAGCAGAAAGTAAAAACAAAGAAACTTACAAAGATGATAATATAAGAAACGAACTTGTAAAAAAACTATTAGAAGATAAATTTAGCACTAGTAAAGAATTAGAACTTCTTTTTGGTATGAAATTTAGTGATGATGATGCAGGAGAATTTAATAAAATCCTTTCTTTAAATTCTACACCAAAAAGTATAGATATTAAGGCTTAAGGTTTTTTAAATTATAAAAATCAATCAAGTTAAACTAAAAAATTCTTCTATTTTTTTTCGCATTTTTTCTGTATTGTCGATACGATTGACTTCATCTCTAAAGGCTGAAGCGTCTTTATAGCCTTTAGAATACTCGTGTAAATGTTTGCGAAATATACTTACGCCTTGATCTTTGTAGTGTTTTATCATTTCATCAAAATGAGTGAGTATGATTTCTTTTTTGAGTTTTTCATCTACACTTTTACCGCTTTTGATTTCATAAAATATCCAAGGATTTCCTACGCTTGCACGCCCTATCATAAGTCCATCACATTTTGTGATTTTATAAACTTCTTTAGCATTTTGTGCGTTAATATCACCATTTGCAATCACAGGAATACTAACGCTTGCTTTAGCATTGGCAATGGATTCATAATCGGCTTTTCCGCTATAAAGCTGTTTTCTTGTGCGTCCGTGGATGCTTACAAAATCCACCCCCAAGCTTTCACAAATTTTAGCCATTTTTTCAGGATATTTTTCATTAAATCCTAGTCGAAATTTCACACTTGTAAGGCTTTTTTTATTGTTTTCTTTAATTACTCCTACAAGATTTTTAAAAAGCTCTAATTTTTCTAGCAAAGCACTACCAGCGCATTGTTTAACAACTTTATTTACAGGGCAACCGCAATTAAAATCAATCCCATCTACAAAATCCATTTCATTTAGCATTTGCACTGCTTTTTTTAGCACTTCTTTATCTCCACCTGCAATTTGGACTATATAAGGATTTTCTAATTCAGCTCTTTCTAGCATATGTAGAGTTTTAGAACTTTCATAAACTAAGGCATTAGAACTTATCATTTCGCTTATGGTAATATCAGCACCAAATTTTTTTACTACATTACGAAAAGGCAGATCTGAAAAACCTGCCATAGGAGCTAAAAATAAAGGTTTTTTGCTAAAATCTATCATTGTATGAGTTGGTTTAGATTGATTTTGATATTTTTTTCACGCAAGGCTAAAAAGGCCTTAAAATCATTAAATTTCTTATCATCATTGTGAATTTGCTCTCTTAACTCATCTAAAAGTCCAAATTCAGCTAAAAGATATAAATGTGCTCTTAAAGCTTCGCTTTTTTCATTTTTAATTTTGTTAAAAATTCCTAAAATAGCATCAGGATTTAAAAGTTTAGTACTTAGTTTTGCTGCGTTAAGATAGTCTTTTTCGCTTAGTATATTGTGTGAAAGTAAAACTTCGTATTCTGCTGCACTAAGTTCTAAATTTCCTTCTTTAAAACGCTTGATAAGTGTGAGAACTTCAGAAGGCTTTTTAGGGATTTTTACATTTTTAATTTGTTCATAACTAGCTTTTTCTATAAGAGTATTAAAAGCAATTTCTTCAAATTCATCTTTGATTTCATTAAGGTTTTTAAGTTTGCTATAGGCATAATTTGCATCGTTTTTGAGATGATTTTTTTCATTTTGCAAATATAAAACATTGTTATTTTCGAGTTTAAATTTACTAAGGTTAAAAAATTCGTTTTTATTTAAACCATCAATAAGATCTAAAATTTCATTGATTTTATTTGAGTGTGGAATTTTTTCATGTGTTTTTAGGGTTTTAAAAAGCTGTGCCACAGCTCTAAATTCTTTTGTTTGAAAAGTGGTTTTAAGATCTTTTTCAAGGAGTAAATCTTGAGTATAAGCTTCAAATTTAGCTGCATCTTTAAAAAAATGCTTAAATTTTAAATAACGCAAAAATCCATAAAATGCTATGTGCAAAACGGCTAAAATCATATAAACAAATAAAGGAATAACAAGCCATATCATAATAGGTAGCTCAAAGGTATAAGTGCTGATATTTAGAGTATAGCTTCCTAGTTCTAGATGCCAAGCAAAGGCAAAAATAAGTGCTATATAAATAAAACTTGCAAGTAAGAAGAGTTTAATTTTCATGTTTTTTTCCTTGTTCTGCAATTTGACGGCAAGTGATACAATATCTTGCGTGAGGTTTGACTTTTAGTCTTTGAGAGTCGATTTCATCATCGCAAGATTCGCAAATTCCATAAGTGCCGTTTTTGATTTTATCTAAAGAATTTTCGATTTCTATAAGTTCTTCTTTGAGATTGGTGCTGATAGTAAAGTCAATTTGAGAGCCTGTTTCTATGATAGAAAAATCTACACTATCGCTTGGGACGCTATTGTGAAGAGCTTCGATTTCATTTGAATTGCTTTGCAAATTTTCTAAGATGGTTTTTTTTCTTTCTTCTAAAATATTTTTGAAATTTTGTATTTCATTTTTTTTCATTTTAAAACTTTCTATTTGTGATAAGGGTGATTGTTGTTGATGCAAAATGCACGATAAATTTGTTCTAAAAGTAAGGTTTTAACAAATTGATGTGCTAAAGTAAGTTTGCTTAATGATAGTCTAAAATCCAAACTTTGATTAAATTCTTCTCTTAAACCATAAGCACCACCTATAAAAAAACTTAATTCATTTTTATCTTGGATGAGTTTTGCAAATTCTATACTTGTAAGTTCTTTCCCTTTTTCATCAAGAGCGATACAATAGCCTTTTTTATAAGGCATAAAAGCTTCTTCATAGCTTTTTTTTGCTTCTATGGCATTTAAATTTTGAGCTAAGGCTATTTTTTTATTAAAAACATTTATTTCTTTTAAAGTGGCGTATTTGGAGATGAGTTTAGAGTATTTCTCACTCCAAGTTTTAAATTCATCACTTTTTTGAATACAAAAGATATTAACTTGCAAATTATTTTCCACTGAAAAATTTTAGCACATCGCTAAGATATTGTTTTTGTTCTCCTCTTTCAACTATGGCATCTATAAGTCCATGTTCTAACAAGAACTCTGCTTTTTGAAAGCCTTCAGGTAAATCTGCTCCTATAGTTTGTTTAATAACTCTTGCACCAGCAAAACCGACTAAAGCTTCAGGTTCAGCGATGATTAAATCTCCAAGCCAAGCAAAAGAAGCACTTACTCCGCCCATAGTAGGATCAGTCAAAATGCTAATATAAGGAAGTTTTTCTTTGCTAAGAAGTTTAAGTGCGGCGCTAGTTTTGCTCATTTGCATCAAAGAATAAGTACTTTCTTGCATTCTAGCTCCACCGCTTGCACTTACGATGACAAGAGGGGTTTTGCTTGTGATGGCTCTTTGTACAGCTCTAACGATTTTTTCTCCTTCAACAGAACCTAAAGATCCACCCATAAAAGAAAAATCAAATACAACAAGTTGGGTTTTTAAACCATTGATTTCACATTCTCCACTAATAACAGAACTTTTTCTACCTGTTTTACTTTCACCTTCGCTAAGGCGTTTTTTATAGGATTTGCTATCAACAAATTTTAAAGGATCTATAGCCTCTAAATTTGCATCATACTCAATAAAACTGCCTTCATCGCTTAAAAGTTTAATACGTTCATCAGCTGAAATTCTCATGTGATAATTACATTTAGGGCAAACATTAAAACAAGATTCTATTTCTTTATAATACATCAAAGCATGACAACTTTGGCATTTTATCCAGTGATTTGGAGCTTCTTTAACACTAGGTTGTTGTCTTCTTATTTTTGAAAAAATATCTGCAAAATTCATATATTCACCTAATTATTTTTTAAAAATTCTAAGATTATATCAAAAATTTTCTTGTCTTGGCTTAGGAGAAGGAAATTTTCATTTTTTTCTATATATAAATTTTGATGAATTGTTAAAGCAGCTACTGTATCAAAAATTCGTGTTTTTCCAAGAATTAATACAAAACTAAAATACGAAGCATAAGCGAGACTTAAGGCTGTTGCGCCCAAAGAGCGAAATTTTAATTGATTTTTTGTTAAAAAATCGAGAAGTTCTGGATAAAGTGAAATTTTTTCAACTATACCTATTTTAGAAAATAGATTAGGTGTTAAGGGTGAGTATTTTGGATCGGAAAGATTAGATTTAAAAGCTTGATTGTTATTAAAAGCAAAAATTTCTTGACTGACAAGATTGCAAACAAAAGCGCTTTTTGCCTGATCTTTTTCTATGAGAGCTATAGAAGTTCCATAAAATGGTATTTTAGAAACAAAATTTGAACTTCCATCCAAAGGATCAAGAATCATTTGTTTTGGGTTATCTTTCCCGATCAAGCCACTTTCTTCAGAAAAAATTTGCCCAAAACAACTAAGATATTTTATGAAAATTTGTTCACATTTTAAGTCAAGCTCATAGCCTTGATTTTCATCATAGCCTAATTTAGAGCAAAGTTTAAGATCATTTTGTGGGATATTGTTTAGATACTTGCGTATTTGCAAATTTGCATTCAAGCAAGCATCTAAAAATTCTTTCATTAAAAGCGTGTTCCAAGATTAAATTCAAAACTGTTAGTATCATCACCTTTTTTATCATTAAGAGGTTTGGCAAATACAAGTTGTAAAGGTCCAATTGGTGTAATCCATTCAATGCCTATACCTGTACTCATTCTTTTTATTTCATCTAAATTTTTGCGTCCTATCATACCATAATCAAAAAACACGCTACCACGAAGTTTAATTCTATCAATCAAAGGAAAACTAAGTTCTACGGAATTGGCAAAAGCTATGGTTCCTCCCACTTCATCTCCCCATTGGTTTTTAGGACTTACCGTTCTGCTTTCAAAACCGCGTATCGATCTAATACCACCTAAATAAATTCTTTGGTTAATTGGTAAATAACCTTCATTCCATACTTTATAAAAGCTTGCTTTGTAGCGATAAATAAGATCATATCCTATATAGTCTTGCAAACCTTGATAAAAGTTAAATTTAGAGCTTGATGAAATAAATTCTTGATCTCCGCCAAGTCCAGCGTATTCTAAACTAGTTGAAGCAATGATACCTGATCGTGGCAGATAATAATCATCTGTATTGTTAAAGGTGATTGCTGGAGTTATAGAGCTTTTAATACTTTTGCCAAGTTCATATCCTGTTCTTAAAAGAGTTGGACTTAAGTGATAAATATCGCTTTGTTCAAGATTATAAGTTAAGCTTACATTATAGTATCTTGCAAATTGGCGTCCAACTGTTATATCAAAGCCGTAATTTTTTTCTGAATAATTATCCCATTCATAGTCATTTGAATAAAGTGTTCCACCTAGGCTATATTGACTATCAAGAACGCGTGGATTTATGAGACTAATCCTTCCTGATAAGGTATCATCGCTTTTATCTACGCTTACAGAGCTTTTTATCCCTGAACCAAAGATATTTGTATCTGATAAAGAAGCATTAAGTAAAATACCATCGCTTGATCCATAGCCAATGCCTCCAGAAATAGCTCCTGTAGAAGCTTCTTTAACATCAACAATCAAATCAATATGTGTATCATCAACTTTTTCTTCTTTGATATTTACATCGTCAAAATAAGAAGTTCTTTTTAAAGCATTTTTTGACTCGCTTAAGTCTGTTCTATTGTATAAATTACCTTCTGTTATATATAATTCTCGGCGTATGACGCGATCTACAGTGCGTGAATTTCCTGAAATAATAACATTTCTTATATAAACTTTATCGTGAGGGATTACTTTAAATACAACGGTAGCTTCTTGAGTTTGATCATTTTTTTGAATATCAGGATAGACTTCTACAAACGCATAACCTAAATCAGCACTTTGTGTTTCTATGGTTTTAACATCTTTTCTAATGTCTTCAATATTGATAGTTTTGCCAGCGCTTGATCTTAAATCTTTTACGGTTTGTGCATTTTGTTTATCATCAAATAAAGGATTTTCTATGTTTATACTTTTAATTTTATAAGGCTTTCCTTCTTTGATAAAATAAGTCAAATTTGCTTGATAAGTATCTGTGTAGGTTTTAAGATAAGGAGGAGATACTTGAACGTCTAAATATCCTTTTTTCATGTACTCATCAGCAATTCTTGAACTATCGTTACTAAGTTCAAAAACTTTTAATTTTCCATCATTGCGTCCCCACATCCATCCCATAAATTCTTTTTCTTTATTGACAATTGAAGGTTCTATATCAGAATATGAAAATTTCTTTGCTCCACTTAAATGAACATTATCAATAATGATATTTTCACCACGATTTACTATAAATTCAAGCTCTAATCCATCGGTATTTTCTAAAGTCTTTTTTTTGTATTCTACAATAGTATCAAAATAACTTTTTGCTTCATAATAAGCTTTAATGCGTTCAATAGCTTCTTTTATACTTCCTTCATCAAGTAGTGTACCTCTTTTAATCCCTAAAATACTTTCAACTTGTTTTCTATCATTTGAAGCTATACCTGTGATAGTAACCTTTGCTATAGTTGGTTTTTCAGTAACTATAATTTCCAAAATTCCATTGTTATTATCTACTGCGATATTTTCAAAATAATTTTGTTTATAAAGATTAAGAATAGCAGTATTAATTTTTACAGGATCTATTTCTTCTCCTATTTTAAGCCCTGTAATATTTATGGCACTTGTATTTGATAAGTGGTTTAATCCGATAAATTTAATATCCTTAATGGTTGCTGCATTGGCTATAGCAACTAAAGCACAAATACTAATAAGATGTTTTTTCATTGATTTTTTACCTAAAGCTTTATTAAAAGCTGTATAATAGCAAAAAAAATTTAACAAAAAAACTAAGGTAGAAAGTATGAAAATAGCAATTATAGGGCTTGGGCTTATGGGTGGATCTTTAGGGCTTTGTTTGAAAGAAAATAAGCTTATTTCTTGTGTTTATGGTATGGATTTAAGCAAAGAAAATGAAAAAGATGCTCTGCAATTAGGTCTTATTCATGAGCTTATAGAATTTAAAGATTTAGCTTTATGTGATATGATTTTTGTCGCAACTCCTGTTAATGCTATTATAGAAATTTTGCAAAAGTTAGTTGATTTGCCTTCTAATGTAACAATTATAGAGCTTGGAAGTACAAAAAGAAAAATTATAGAAAGTTTGCCTAAGAATTTAATCAAACAAACTCTTTTTGCTCATCCTATGACAGGAACTGAAAATTCAGGTCCAAAAGCGGCTTTTAAAGAGCTTTATAAAGATGCAGTTTGTGTTCTTTGTGATAGTGAAATAGCTGATGACTTGCATCAAAAAAGAGCGGTAGAAATTTTTTCTCATTTAGGGATGAAAATTGTTTTTATGGATAGTAAAGCCCATGATCATCATGCTGCTATTATTTCTCATTTGCCTCATGTTATAAGTTTTTCTTTGGCAAATTTTGTAATGAAAGAAGAGGATAAAAGAAATATTGTTCATTTAGCTGGAGGATCTTTTAAAGGTATGAGCAGAATTGCCAAATCGTCGCCACAAATGTGGGAAAGTATTTTTTTACAAAATAAAGATAACTTATTAAGTTCTATTGATTTTTTTCAACAAGAATTAGAGAGATGTAAACAAATGATACAATTAGACAAAAATGATGAATTAAGAGAATGGATGAAACAGGCTAATACTCTAAGAGAAATTTTATAAATTTGCTAGATATTTACTGAAAATATAATAGAATTTATACTAAAAACAACAAAAACATTGAAAATTTTTAAGGAAGGTTATGGCAAAAAGAAAAGGCAAAACTTATTTATCTGTTTTAATTTTAATTTTAATAGCAATTTTGATTTTTTTTATTTCAAGATTAAGTATTTTTGAAAAAAATCCTCCTCAAATTTTAATGCCAGATGTTGTATATACTGATCTTAAAAAACCTATTTTAGTGCATGTTAAAGATGATGAAAGTTCTATCAAAAATGTACAAATTATATTGCATAAAGACGACAATACTAGTGCAATGGTTATAGCAGATGAAAAGATTTCTAATTTAAAAGATATTACCTTACAAGTTGCTTTGCCAAAATTTGGTTACAAAGAAAATGTAAAATCTTTTGTTTTGGAGGTGATAGCTAAAGATTCTAGTTTTTGGAATTTTTTTAGTGGCAATGAAGCAAGAAAACAAATTGCGGTATTAGTAGATAATACGGCTCCAAAAATCAATATCATAAGCAATTCTTACCAAATCGAGCAAGGCGGTGCTGGGGCAGTTGTTTTTAAGGCCGATGATGCTAATTTAGATAAGGTGTATATAGAAACAAATAAAGGTAAAATCTTTAAAGTTACACCTTATGTAAAAGAAGGGTATTATGCGGCTTTGATTGCTTGGGATGCAAGGGATGAGGAATTTCGCGCATTTGTTATCGCTACGGATAAAGCGGGAAATATTTCAAAAGAACGTATAAGGTATTATTTTGTTAATCGTAAATATCGTGTTTCAAATATCAATCTAACGGATAAATTTTTAGATGGAAAGATTGAGAATTTAGCCAATCAATACGCTCCAAAAGATAATAATCTCAATCGTTATGAAAAATTTAAGTTTGTCAATGAAACTTTAAGAAATAGTAATGAAGAACTTATCCATGAAATCACTTCAAAAGTACCTGAGGAAAAAATTGATAATTTTGATTTGAGTTTATTTTTACCTCTTAAAAATGGTATGAAAGTAGCGGATTTTGCTGATCATAGGTATTATTCTTATAATGGGCAATTTGTGAGTGATTCTTATCATATGGGGCTTGATCTAGCAAGCGTAGCACAAGCTCCTATCATAAGTAATAACGCAGGCAAGGTTGTTTTTGCTGCTGAAAATGGAATTTATGGTTTAAATTTAATTGTTTATCATGGTTTTGGAGTATATAGTCTTTATGGGCACTGTTCTTCTAAAAATGTTGATTTAGATGAAATGATTAATAAACAAAGCATTATAGGCAAAACAGGAACAAGTGGGTTAGCCTTAGGCGATCATTTGCATTTTGGAGTTTTGGTTCAAGGAGTTGAAACGCGTCCTGAACAATGGCAAGATAAAAAATGGATAGAAAATAATATTTACAATGTTTTAAATGATGGTAAAAAGATAATTTTAGGAAAAAATTAATGAAACAATTAACTTTAGCAAAAACTGTCAAAGGCGTAGGTATAGGACTTCATAAGGGCGAACCTATAGAAATTATTTTAGAGCCTTTAGAAGCAAATAGTGGTATAGTATTTTTTAGAAGTGATCTTAATGCAAGTTATAAGGCAAGTCCTGAAAATGTGATCAATACTCAAATGGCAACTGTTTTAGGAGATGAAAGGGGGTTTATTTCTACAATAGAGCATTTAATGAGTGCGATTAATGCTTATGGAATCGATAATGTACGCATAGTTTTAAATGCAAATGAAGCTCCTGTTATGGATGGATCAAGTATTAGTTTTTGTATGATGCTTGATGAAGCAGGGGTAAAAGAACTTGATGCGCCTAAAAAAATTATGGTAATTAAAAAGCCTATAGAAGTAAGAGATGGTAATAAATTTGTGCGTTTAACTCCTACTAAAGAACCCCGTATTAACTATACGATTAAATTTGACAATGCTGTTATAGGTGAACAAAGTTACAATTTTGAATTCAGCAAAAAAAATTATATAGAAAACATAGCAAGAGCTAGAACTTTTGGTTTTTTAAAAGATGTTCAAGCCCTTAGGAGTATGAATTTAGCACTAGGTGGAAGTTTAGAAAATACTATAGTGGTAGATGAAAATCGTATTTTAAATCCTGAGGGTTTGCGTTTCAAAGATGAGTTTGTAAGACATAAAATTTTAGATGCAATTGGAGATTTAACCTTACTTGGATATCGTGTTTTTGGAGATTATACTTCATATGCTGGGAGTCATCATTTAAATCATTTGCTCACTAAAGAAGTTTTAAAAGATAAAGATGCTTATGAAATTGTAAGCCTTGAAAAAACAACCCAAAAAGCTTATGAAAAGGTATTTGCATAAAAACCTCTCTTTTGCTTAATGCTTTATCTAAGCCTTTAATGATTGGAATTTATCAAGATGATAAACTTATAAAAACTTATAAAAGTGAAGAAAAAGCAAGCGAATTTTTACCAAAAATTTTAGATGAATTGCTTAAAGAATATGATTTTACAAGTTTAATCTATGCTAATGGTCCAGGTTCTTATATGGGGATTAAAATTTCTTATGTAAGTTTGAGTACTTTAAGTATAGTAAAAAATATTCCTTTATTTGCGGTGAGTGCTTTTGAATTAAATGGTTATAAACCCATAAGTGCAAATAAAAATTTTTGTTTTGTATATAAGGAAGGTGAAATTTGTTTAGAGCAAAATATCCCAGCAGAGTTTTTTTTACCAAAAAATTTACAAGAGCTTAAACTAAATAATGATAATCTTCCCTTTTATTTTTTAGATGCAATTTAGGATGAAATTTGAAAATTTTAGTTCCCGCTACGAGTGCGAATTTAGGGCCAGGTTTTGATTGTTTAGGACTTAGTTTAAAGCTTTTTAATGAAACTCAAATCCAAAAATCAGGTGTTTTTAGCATTAGTATTGGAGGTGAGGGCAGTGATAATATTTTTCTTAAAAAAAACAATATATTTGTAAATATTTTTTATGAAATTTATGAAAAACTAAGCGGAAAAAAAGATAATTTTCGTTTTATTTTTCAAAATAACATTCCTCTTTCAAGAGGGTTAGGAAGCTCTTCAGCTGTGATTGTTGGAGCTATTGCCAGTGCTTATTATATGAGTGGATTTAAGGTAGAAAAAGAACGTATTTTAGATGAAGCTTTAATTTATGAAAACCATCCAGATAATATCGCTCCAGCTACTCTTGGTGGTTTTGTGTGTTCTTTGGTTGAAAAAAATAAAGTTTATAGCATCAAAAAAGAGATTGATAAAGATTTAGCTGCTGTGGTTGTGATCCCAAATTTGGCAATGAGCACGGAACAATCACGCCAAGCTTTGGCCAAAAATTTAAGTTTTAATGATGCGGTTTTCAATCTTTCTCATGCTTCATTTTTAACCGCTTGTTTTTTGGAGAAAAAATATGAATTTTTAAAATTTGCAAGTCAAGATAAGCTCCATGAAATCAATCGTATGAAAAACTTACCCGAGCTTTTTGAAGTGCAAAAATTTGCCTTAGAAAATAAAGCTTTAATGAGTACGCTTTCAGGTTCGGGATCGAGCTTTTTTTCTTTAGCTTTTAAAGATGATGCTTTAGCTTTGGCAAAGAAAATGCAAACAAAATTTAAAGATTTTCGTGTGCAATATTTAGAATTTGATGATAATGGCTTTGAAATTTGCTAAAAAATATAAAAAAAAGATATAATTTTGAAAAAACATATACCAATTAGAATGTGCATAGTGTGTAAAAACCGCTTTGAGCAAAATATGTTATTTAGATTTAAAGTTGTTTTAGGAGATATTGTGCCTAAAGCAGAACATGGAAGAAGCGGATATTTATGTCAAAATTGTATTGAGAAAGAAGATAAAATCTTACAAAAAGCATTTTCTAAAATATGTAAAAATTTAAATACTAAAATTACTCAGCAAGGACTTAAGGAGATATTTTTAAATGGCAAAGATTAGAATTCATGAAATCGCAAAAGAATTAGGTTATGATAGTAAGGAAATTATTGAAAAGGCAAATGAATTAGGACTTGGAATTAAAACAGCATCAAATGCTGTAGAACCTGAGATCGCAGCAGCTATTTATGAGTATATACAAACAAGAGAAATTCCAGAAGCTTTTAAGAAAAATATCAAAACTTCTACGGCAAAAAAGCCTAAAAAAGAAAATATAAAAGAACAAGAAAAGCTAAATGAATCTGAAAAAAAAGAACCTAAAAAAGAAGAAAAGCTTAAACAAGAAGTTAAAAAAGAAGAATTAAAAGTTGAAAAAGAAAATGCAAAAGAAGAAAAACAAGAAATTATTGATGCTCATAAGCCACAAAGCCTTGCTAGTGCAACTTTAGCTAAAAGACGCGGACTTGTCATTGTTAAAAAGAAAAAAGACGAAGAAGAAATTCAAGTTAAAAAAGAAGAAGTAAAAAATTCAAATGATATATCTATCAATAATGAAGAGCGCTTAAGTTTAAAAACTATGTTTTCAAATGCTGATGAGAGTTTAAAGAAAAAGAAAAAAGAAAAAAAATCTTTTGTTGCGAGTAAAAAAGAAAGTACCGAAAAAATGAATTTTTTAGATGAACATGATTTTGGTGATATTTCTTTAGATGATGAAGATGAGGTAGTGTTACCTGATTTTAGTGTAAAAGAACAAGAAAAACCACAAAATATCAATAAAAAACAACCTAATTTTATAAGACAAGCTGTTGGAAATTCTGCGGGTTTTGGACTTGAAGGTGGAATTCAAAGAAGAAGTCGTAAAAAACCACCTAAAAAGATTGAAAAAAAGGAAGTAGAAGAAGTAAGTAGCGTTGCTATTTCTAAAGAAATTCGTGTGTATGAATTCGCTGATAAGATAGGAAAAAGCACTAGTGAAGTGATTTCAAAACTTTTCATGCTTGGAATGATGACAACAAAAAATGATTTCTTAGATGAAGATGCGATTGAAATTTTGGCTGCTGAATTTGGTATAGAGATCAATATCATTAACGAGGCTGATGAGTTTGATTATGTAAAAGACTATGAAGAAGAGATTGATGAAAAAGATTTAGTGACTAGAGCACCTGTGATCACTATCATGGGGCATGTTGATCATGGTAAAACTTCTTTGTTAGATTATATTAGAAAATCACGCGTTGCAAGTGGTGAAGCAGGGGGTATTACTCAGCATGTGGGTGCTTATATGGTAGAAAAAAATGGGCGTAAAATTACTTTTATTGATACTCCAGGTCACGAAGCTTTTACTGCTATGCGTGCAAGGGGTGCAAGTATCACTGATATTGTAATCATTGTTGTGGCCGCAGATGATGGGGTAAAACCACAAACCAAAGAAGCGATAAATCATGCTAAAGCAGCGGGCGTGCCTATTATTATTGCTATTAACAAAATGGATAAAGAAGCAGCAAATCCTGATATGGTAAAAACTCAACTCGCAGAAATGGAAATCATGCCAGTAGAATGGGGTGGATCTTATGAATTTGTAGGGGTTTCGGCTAAAACAGGAATGGGGATTGAAGATTTGCTTGAGATCGTGCTTTTACAAGCTGATATTTTAGAACTTAAAGCCAATCCAAAAAGTTTTGCTAAAGCAAGTATTATAGAAAGTTCTGTGCAAAAAGGGCGTGGTGCGGTAGCTACTATCATCGTGCAAAATGGAACACTTACTGTAGGAAGTACTGTGGTTGCAGGTGAGGCTTATGGAAAAGTGCGTGCGATGAGTGATGATCAAGGTAAAGCTTTAAAAGAAATCAAACCAGGCGAATGTGGGGTTATCGTAGGGCTTAGCGAAGTAGCAGATGCAGGTGAAATTTTAATCGCAGTAAAAACCGATAAAGAAGCAAGAGAATACGCTAATAAACGCCACGAATACAATCGCCAAAAAGAACTTAGTAAATCTACTAAAGTTAGCATTGATGAGCTTGGAGCTAAGATCAAAGAAGGTAATCTAAAAGCCTTGCCTGTTATTTTAAAAGCTGATGTACAAGGATCTTTAGAAGCCTTAAAAGCAAGTTTAGAAAAACTTAGAAATGATGAGATTAAAGTGAATATCATTCATAGCGGGGTAGGAGGGATCACACAAAGTGATATAGAGCTTGCAAGTGCGAGTGAAAACTCTATAGTACTAGGTTTTAACATACGCCCAACAGGGGAAGTTAAAGAGCGTGCTAAGGATAAAGGCGTAGAAATTAAAACCTATAATGTGATTTATAATCTACTTGATGATGTAAAAGCTTTGCTTGGTGGTATGATGAGTCCGATTATTTCTGAAGAGCAATTAGGACAAGCAGAGATTAGACAAGTGATCAATGTGCCAAAAATCGGACAAATTGCAGGTTGTATGGTAACTGAAGGGGTGATTAACCGTGGAGCTAAAATTCGCCTTATCCGTGATGGAGTTGTGGTTTATGAAGGAAATGTAAGCTCGCTTAAACGCTTTAAAGATGATGCTAAAGAAGTGGCAAAAGGCTATGAGTGTGGCGTAGGTATAGAAGGGTGTGATGATATGAGAGTGGGTGATTATATAGAAAGCTATAAAGAAGTAGAGGAACAAGCAAGTCTATGAACCCAAGTGAGATTAAAAAACTACGCACTGAAAGTATCTTAAAAGAGCTGATCCCTGAAGCTTTAGCAAATTTAGATGATGAAAATTTGAAAAATTTGTGTGTAGTGGATGTAGAGTGTAAAAAAGGCAGATACGATGCTTTTGTGTATCTTGATAAGATGTTTTTTAATGTTCATGAGCAAGAAAAAATTTTATCTTCTTTAAAAAAGGCAAGTAGAGCTTTGCAAAATTACTGCATGAGTGAGCAGGGCTGGTATAGGTGTCCGAATTTTCACTTTAAATTTGATGATAGACTTGAGTATCAAAACCACATGGACGCACTTTTTGAAAAAATAAAAAAGGATAAAAATGAATCTTGAAGCCCTTTGCAAAGAAGCAGGACTTAGTTTTTATGATGATGAGCTAGTAAGTGAAAATGGCAGAAAAATTTATAGAATTTATGTGCAAAAAGAAGGCGGGGTAAATCTTGATGATTGTGCAAGACTTAGTGAAATTTTATCGCCTATTTTTGACGTAGAGCCACCTGTAAATGGGGAGTATTTTTTAGAAGTATCTTCACCAGGACTTGAAAGAAAACTGAGTAAGATAGAACACTTTGCAAAAAGTATAGGTGAACTTGTGAAGATTGCAACCAATGAAAAAGAAAAATTCGAAGCAAAAATCATTGCTGTAGATGATGAAAATATCACTTTAGAAAATTTAGAAAACAAAGAAAAAACTACTATAAATTTTAATGATATAAAAAAAGCTAGAACCTTTGTTATATGGTAAATTTAAGTTAAATATTAATATAATTTAATTATTTTTTATAAAAAACAAAAATCAAGGATGTTAAATGACAAAAATATTTTCTGAAAATGACAAGAAAGAAATTCAAGATATTTTTAAAAAAATGATTGATTTGGCAATGAAATTTTACAATGATCGCAATTCTACTTTCAAGGACGACATAGAAGATATTCAAAATTTTTTTGAAAGCTATGAGTGGAAATTATATACCGGATTGCAAACACTCCAAAAGGATGAATATAAAGGGTTTGCATTATATAAAGAAATTGAAGAAGAAGAGTATATAAAGTTTAAAAAAGGTAGATCTGCTTGGCATGGTATTTATATATGGTTTGGAGTGTCAAGGGATGATATTTATATGCGCATAGTTACCAAAGAAGAAGAGAAGTGTAATGCATTGCTTAAAATACAAAAAGACAATATACTCGATTATAAATTAGAAGAAAAGATTGATAAATTTGAAGAAATAAAGGATAGGTTATTTGATGTATTTTTATACTTATCAAACTATATAAATAATTTATCTAAAGATGATTTTAAAATTATAAAGGACTATAATATGATGAAGAACAATACGCCTTTAAATCAAATTCTTTATGGACCTCCAGGGACAGGAAAAACTTATCATACTATAGATAAAGCTTTAGAGATTTTAGGTGAAAATTTAGAAAGCAGAGATGAGAAAAAAGCCAAATTTGATGAGTATGTAAAAAATGGACAAATAGTTTTTACCACTTTTCATCAAAGCTATGGATATGAAGAATTTATAGAAGGTATAAAGCCTGATTTAGATAAACAAAATGAAAATGAAAATTCACAAATTAGATATAAAATTAAAGATGGTATTTTTAAAAAACTCTATAAGAAAGCTTTATATAAAGAACAGAAATCAAAAAATGATACCTTAATAAGTAATTATTCATCTGTATGGAAAATTTCATTAGGATATAATGCTTCATTAAGGGAAGAATGTTTTAAAGAAAATAAAATTTGCATTGGATGGAATGAAATTCCAAAAAATATGGGAGATGAATTTTTAAAACTAGGCAATAATGATAAAAATACCATTAATAGTTTTAAAAATGAAATGCAATTGGGTGATTTAGTATGTGTTTTTAATTCTTTAAAGACAATAAAAGGCATAGGTATAATTAAGAGTGATGTTAAATATACTCAACAAGGTGAATATCAAACCTATAGAGAAGTAGAATGGATATCAAAAGATGATGAAGTTAATATATACGAACTCAATGATAATATAAATTTAACCCAAAAAACAGTTTATAAACTATGGAGAATTTCTCCCAATATTTTATTAGATAAAATTAGTAACGTAAAAAATCTAGAACTTATACAAGATAATACAAAAAAGCCTTTTATAATCATAATAGATGAGATCAATCGTGGTAATGTAAGTAAGATTTTTGGTGAGCTTATAACCTTGATAGAACCTAGCAAAAGGTTAGGTGAAAAAGAAGAGTTAAAAGTGGCTTTGCCTTATAGCGATGAAAAATTTGGAGTGCCTAAAAATGTTTATATCATAGGCACTATGAATACAGCCGATAGAAGCATAACTTCTCTTGATACAGCTTTGCGAAGACGCTTTGAATTTGTTGAGATGATGCCTGATGTGAGCAAATTATCTATGGATTGTAAAGGTATTAATTTACAAGAATTATTAAAAGCTATAAACACTCGTATAGAATATTTACTAGATAGAGAAAAAACCATAGGACACGCATTTTTTATAGGTGTTGAAAATTTAAATGATTTAAAAAGTATTTTTCAAAACAAAATTATCCCGCTTTTGCAAGAGTATTTTTATAATGATTATGCTTTGATTAATGCGGTTTTAAATGATAATGGTATGATTTTTAAAGATAAAAAAGATGATAAATATCTTCAAAAAATAAAAAATCTAGATAGTGTTAATAGCGAGAGAAGTATTTATAATATTGCTTCATTTGATGATAAAATTTGGGATAAAATAGAAATATATCAAGCAATTTATAATGATGAAATAGCAAATAAATTAAAAAACGAAAATGAATAGCACTTTTTCCATCATCGAACACCAAGCTTTTTCTAAAGAAGATTTAAAAGAAATTTTCAAAGAAAAGGCCGAAGGGTTTTATAAAGAGCTAGAAGATTTTGCAAAAAATAATGAAAATCTTCTAGGCTTTAAAAATAAAAATACCTTAAAAGCTAAAAATTATGTCGGCATTATACAGACTAAAAGTGGGGTTTTGGAGATCTTGCCAAAATGCACGAATTTAGATAGCTATAAAAAAGAAGATAGCTCTTCAAATCACGATAAAGAAAAACTAAAAAGATACTATGAATTAGACAATATTTCTAAAAATAATGATTTTTATGAAAAAGATTTTAAATTTAATCCTAAAAATCTTTTGATAAATATGCTAAAAACCTTAAAAAACTCCCCCTTTAAAAAATCGCAAATTTCATCTTTGCAAAGTTCTAAAATTCCTTTATTTGAAGTGTTTATCACTATGTTTTTAGATGAATTTGATAGCGTGCATAAAAAAGGCTTGATGAGATCTTATCTAAGTTGCGAAGAAAATAGGGTTTTTTTGAAGGGAAAATTACTATTTAACGAACATATCAAGCAAAATTTGATACACAAAGAAAGATTTTTTACAAGCAATGATGAGTTTGTTTTAGATATAGCACCCAATCGTTTGATAAAATCAACGCTAAATTTTTTAAAATCCAAAACAAGTTTGAATAAATTTAGACTTATAAAAGCCATGCAAATGCTTGATGAGGTAGAATTTTCTAAAAATTATGAAAAAGATTTTAGTTATAAAATTTCAAGACATTTTGATTATTATGAAAACTTGCTTTTGTGGTGTAAAATTTTCTTAAAAAATGAAAGTTTTATGCCTTATCATGGTAAAAATGAAGCTTTTGCTTTGCTTTTTCCTATGGAGAAAATTTTTGAAGATTATGTAGCTTATATGCTAAAAAAAGTAAATCCAACTCAAGATATTAAAGTTCAAAACAATGGAAAGTATTTAATCTCAAAAAATGATGAAAATTGTTTCATGTTAAAGCCTGATTTATATATAGAAAATAAAACGATCCTAGATACCAAATGGAAAATTCCAAATGATAGTGAAGATGAGAAAAAACAGGGTATAGCACAAAGCGATTTGTATCAAATGTTTGCTTATGCTTGCAAATTTAAAATTTATGATATTAAACTTGTGTATCCTTTATGTGAAAAAACTCAAGATTTACAAAGAAAAATCGCAGAAAAATTTTTTGTTTTTAAGGCAAGCGAACATTTGTATTTTAAAGAACAAGGGCAAAAAGATATAAAAGTGCAAGTGTTATTCGCACCTTTACCTTTTTAAAAATTTTCCTATCAAATGCACTAAAAAACCAAAACAAGCTACAGCTATGATGCAAGCACCGCTTGAGAGATTAAGATAATAGCTAAGTATAAGTCCTAAAACACAAAAAATCATACTTAAAAAACTTGCCAAAATCATGATAAAGCCAAGTCTTTTAGTGAAATTTTCAGCAATAAAGCTTGGGATACTAAGTAAAGCCATAACCAAAATAAGCCCTACAAGGCGTATAGAAATAACTATACATAAAGCCATAAGGGCGATTAAAAGATAATGAAAAAAACTTGTATTGATACCACGAACTTTTGCAAATTCCGCATCAAAGCTTAATGCTTCAAATTGTCTATAAAATAAAAAGATCAAAAGTACGACCACGCTATCAACCAAAGCCATAAGCCATAAATCTTGCGTTCCTACAGCCAAAATGCTCCCAAAAAGATAAGCCATTAAATCTGTGTTATAATTAGGGCTTAAATCGATTAAAATAATCCCAACAGCCATTCCAAAAGCCCAAATTACAGCGATAATACTATCGCTTCTGTGTTCATAGTGTTTAGCTAAAAAAGCTACTAAAAAAGCCAAAAATAAAGTAAATATTCCCGTGCTTAATAAAATAGGTAAAGAGAAATAAAAAGCTATACCTATACCACCAAAAGCCCCATGTGTTATACCTCCAGCCATAGAAAAAAGGCGATTTATCATCACCAAAGTGCCTATGATCCCACAAGTTATACTGACTAAAATCGCTCCTAATAAAGCGTTTTGAAAAAAGGTGAAATTTAAAATTTCAAGCATTATTTTCCTTTGAAAATTTTAAACAAAAATTTTCTTTTTTAAATTCTGTTTTTTTCAAATTTCTTCTTGTAAATTCTTGTTCGCATAGTTTTTTACTATCGCAATTTTCTTCATCGCAAAAACAAGTATTTAAACTCATTTCTACATCACAAAAATGAGAGTGGTTTTCGTATAAATGTTTTAAAAATGAACTTTTTTCTTTTTCTTTAGTGTTGGTATGCAAGAAAAGTTCTTTATTTAAATGTGCAATTTTATCGCTATAAGCTAATACAAGGTTGATATCGTGACAAATGAGTAAAATTCCCATACCTTTTTGGTGCAAGGAGCTTAGAAGTTCAAAAATTTGTATAGCAGATTTGTTATCAACGCTTGCGGTAGGTTCATCTAAAATAAGCATCTTACATTCACTAGCTAAGGCTCTTGCAATAAAAACACGTTGTCTTTGTCCTCCGCTTAGAGAATCAATTGTTTTGTTACAAAATTTTTCCATCCCTACGCTTTTTAAAGCTTGCATTGCTTTTTCTTTATCTTTTTTCCCATAAAAACCAAAAATTTTTTTACTTACAAGTCCCATAAGAACGATTTCAAGTACTCTTGGACAAAAATTAGGATTGGCTAGAGTGTGTTGAGGAACATAGCCTATTTCTTTTCTTTGAAGAGCTTTGAAATGGATTTTATTTTTGGATTTTAAAAGTCCTAAGATAAGTTTTACGAGTGTTGATTTTCCTGCACCATTTGGACCTATGATAGAGAGAAAATCTTTATTGTCATAGCTAAGATTGATGTTTTTTAAGATGATTTCATTATCATAAGCGTAGTTTAGATTAGAAATTTCAAAAAAAAGCATCAAAAAACCTGATTATAAATTATGAGAAAAGGCATCAGCAGTTTTTAAAAGCTCATTTTCCCAATCATAAGATAAATGATCTATTTTGTAAATTTTTGCATCACATTCTTTAGCAAGTGTTTTTGCTGCATTTTCAGGGAAACCATTTTGAACAAAAATGACTTTTAAATTTTTATCTTTCATTAGAGTGATAAGTTTTTGCAAATCTTTGCTTTTTGGCTCCTTGCCTAAAATTTCTACAGGAATTTGTATAAGATTATAGCGTTTTGCAAAATATGTCCAAGAAGGATGATAAACTACAAATTCTCTATTTTTTAATTTTTCTAATTTTGAGGCAATTTGTAAATTTAAACTATCTAATTCTGCTAAAAATTTATCTAAATTTTGTTTATATAAATTTTTATTTTGTGGATATTTTTGAATCAAGGTGTCATAAATATTTAAAGCCATAGTTTGGACCAAAATAGGATCTAGCCAAGTATGAGGATCAAAATGTTCATGTTCGTGGTGCTCATGAGAGTGTTCGTGTGTATCATGAGTTTGAATCAAAGCTATGTTTTTTTGCATATTTACAACTTGAAGTTTTGGAAAATTTTGTTTAAATTTATCCGTAAAAACTTTTTCAAATTCTAAGCCTATGGTGAAATAAATATCACTTTTTTCAAGTTTTTTCATAGCACTTGGTTTAAATTCAAAATTATGCTCATTGCTATTTGAGGGCAAAATAACATTGACATCTAGAGTATTTGCAGCTATTTTTTTAACAAAAAATGCTTGAGGTGCTATACTGACACTAACTAAATTGCTATTGTTATTTTGATCTTGTTCGAAGTTTTTAGCTTGTGTGAAAGTATAAAATATCCCTAAAGATAAGATAAATAATATAATTTTTTTCAAAATATTTCCTTCGATATAAATTTTTCTAAATTATAACGATATTAAGCTTAATACATAGAATTTTCGAAGCGATATTACTTTAAATAAAAATAATAAATATAAATTAATTTAATAAATATTAAATTAATTTTTTATAACTTTTAAATTTAAGTAAAAATTTAAATTTTTTAATTTATAATTATAAAACTTTATGTAGATATCCCTATAAAATAATATTAGAAAGGAGCGCTTAAATTATGAAAAGCGTAAAATTGAAGGTTTCACTGATTGCAAATTTAATCGCAGTAGTGTGTTTGATAATTTTAGGTGTTGTAACATTTATATTTGTAAAGCAAGCAATTTTTCATGAAGTTGTGAATGCTGAAATAAATTATGTTAAAACGGCTAAAAATTCTATGGAGTCTTTTAAGGCAAGAAATTCTTTAACTCTTGAAAGTTTGGCTAAAAGTATTTTAAAGCATCCTGTAGAACAGTTAGATAGTCAAGATGCTTTAATGCATTATGTTGGAAAAGATTTAAAGAATTTTAGAGATGCTGGAAGATTCTTAGCAGTTTATATTGCTCAACCAAATGGCGAACTTGTTGTAAGTGATCCAGACTCTGATGCTAAAAATTTAGATTTTGGAACTTATGGAAAAGCTGATAATTATGATGCTAGAACAAGAGAATATTATATAGAAGCAGTTAAAACAAATAAACTTTATATTACCCCATCTTATATTGATGTAACTACAAATTTACCTTGCTTTACATATTCTATTCCACTTTATAAAGATGGTAAATTTATAGGAGTTTTGGCCGTAGATGTTCTTGCAGCAGATTTGCAAGCTGAATTTGAAAATTTACCAGGTAGAACTTTTGTATTTGATGAAGAAAATAAAGTATTTGTTTCTACAGACAAAGCTCTTTTACAACAAGGTTATGATATTAGTGCAATTACAAATCTTGCAAAAACCAAGAAAGATTTTGAACCTTTTGAGTATACTAGACCAAAAGATGGTAGTGAAAGATTTGCTGTATGTGCAAAAGTTTCTGGAGTTTATACTGCTTGTATTGGGGAGTCAATAGAACAAATAGAATCTCCAATATATAAAATTGCATTTATACAAACCGCGATTGTTATTTTTACAAGTATTATTAGCGTCATCCTCCTTTATTTCATCGTATCAAAATATCTCTCTCCGCTTGCAGCTATCCAAACAGGTTTAACTTCATTCTTTGACTTCATCAACCATAAAACAAAAAATGTTTCTACTATAGAAGTAAAAAGCAATGATGAATTTGGACAAATCTCAAGTGCTATCAACGAAAACATCCTTGCTACTAAAAAAGGTTTAGAACAAGACAATCAAGCTGTTAAAGAATCAGTTCAAACCGT
>NZ_RYYM01000109.1:0-375 GCF_004379075.1 Campylobacter sp. US25a | reverse complement strand
TTGTTATTCAAATCTTATTAGTCAATCTTTGAAATCTAAATAAGTGATCGATTGAGCCAGAAAGATTTAGGCATAAGCAATTATGTAAAATCTATTCAATCTAATATTAAAAAGATTAAAAGCTTTTCTTTTAATCTTTTATAACTTTTTCTTTGAAGAAAAAGATTAAACTATCTATAAAAGTAATAAGGTTTATCTCTTTAATGCAATCTAAGTAGTTTATCTATATTAGGTTGGCGGGGTAGGCCTTTAGCTTGCTTCTTAGTCAAGGCTTTGCCTTGATGCTAAAGAAGGTTTATTATGGAGAGTTTGATCCTGGCTCAGAGTGAACGCTGGCGGCGTGCCTAATACATGCAAGTCGAACGATGAAGCTTC
>NZ_RYYM01000108.1:0-384 GCF_004379075.1 Campylobacter sp. US25a | reverse complement strand
TCTTTTGTGATATAAATTCTTTTAATATTTGCCATTTGATAGATATTTTTTACAAGTATATATAACCCAAAAAGAAATGTAAAAAAAACTATAAACCATTTATAATCTATTTCTTTGTTAAATATTCTAGGAAATAAATAAAGAATAAAACATAAAAATACAATATTTGCTATCCAATAAAGCAAAAACGAAGGTATTTCCTTTTTTCCTTCCCAAATGATTTCATCTTGAGTGTTTTGCTCTTTGATTTCTGTGTTATTGTTTGTTTGGCTCATTTTTATCTCCGAGTTATCATTCTGCCCTAAGTTCTCCACCTCTAACCACAAGCCCATTAGAGTCTATAGTTACTTCAACTCCACCTGCTTTAATAATAACACAATCTCC
>NZ_RYYM01000107.1:0-393 GCF_004379075.1 Campylobacter sp. US25a | reverse complement strand
TTTTTCACAATTTCAGGTAATCGCTCTTTTCTCTCAAAAAGATGCAAATGATTTACCCTAAAATCCAATTTACTATCAAAAATGATTTCATTTTTGAATGTATCATAATCGCTTAAAGATTTAGGTATTTCTAAATCATCTAAAACTCTATCTCCATTAGAACAAAATTTTCTAAAAACATATCCTCCGTTTTCTTGAATTTCAAAGTATGCAAATATTGGAAAAACACCTGTACTATACAAACCTGTATTGAAACATGCCTTTGTTTTGTCTTTATTATAAGTAATAATATCAGGATAGCTTTTATTTTCGTAAATGAACTCAAAATATTTAAATAGATAAGAAAATAAAATATTATTTCCGTTTCCCCAAAATTCTTTTTGAGCTATATTA
>NZ_RYYM01000106.1:0-397 GCF_004379075.1 Campylobacter sp. US25a | reverse complement strand
AGCTATTTCTTTTGGGATAAATAAAAATAAAACAATCTTAAAAAAAGCAGGTGCTAAGACTTGGGAACAATTGGTTAAAGAATACAATATTGATACGAGTTTAGAGAGACCAGAACAAATTAAAATGTATGAAGAAAGAAGAAAGATAAAAAAATAATAAAAAGGAGATATTATGGAATTTGATGTTGAAATTTTAGACAATCTTGAGAATTTTAAAGAATTCTTAAAAACAAAACCTAGCAAAGAAGTTTTGCAGGCTGTTAATTCTCATTTAGAGGGTTTTTTAAGTGATGCGTATGATCATATCGATCCAGAAGAATACGAAGTCGCTTTTGAAGAAGAAACAGGAATATCTTATCGTGATGCTACTGAGGAAGAATTTGATGAGTGGTTTATT
>NZ_RYYM01000105.1:0-399 GCF_004379075.1 Campylobacter sp. US25a | reverse complement strand
AAAAGGAAGCATACCAAATTCATCAGGCTGTATAGTTTTAGCTAAATCTTTTACTAATTTAGCCCTTAAAGGATTTTTATGTATCCCTGCCATACCTATTTCTAAAAGATTATCAGCATAATTATAAATTCCTCTTTTTATACCTAATTCTTCATATCCTCCACCTGTGAGTTGAATATATAAAATAAAACATTGTATCATTCTGGCATTAAAGCCATGATTTTTAGAACGCACAAAATATTCAGGTTTTCCTAGTATTCCTGCTGCTATACCCCATTCTTGTCTAAAAAGAGAAGATTTTAAGGTTTCTTTATTATTGCTAACTTCATCATAAATATAAGCGTATTCTTCATTGATTAAATTTCCTTTTTCATCTACATTAGCATAAGCATCATAGGG
>NZ_RYYM01000104.1:0-402 GCF_004379075.1 Campylobacter sp. US25a | reverse complement strand
CTTCTTGTATGCATCCTATCTTAGAAGATAATACTTTAGTATGCTTACATGGAGGTAGAGTTAAGTTAAAAGCAAAAAAAGCTAAAAGAATAAAATCAGACAATGTTCCTATTATGCTTAATAATGAAATACAAGGAGCTAGTATAAGTGGATGTTTAAATCCACCTATACTAGGAGGACCTTGTACTAAAGTAGCTTTAGTATTTGCTTATACTTATTCAGATCATAAAGTTAATAATAAACATTCTGTGTTACAAATGGGTTTGATAGGAATGAGTATAAAAGGTTATCCTATATTTGCTATACCTAAAAAGAATAAGATTAAATTTGCTTTAGCTAAAATACAAGCTAGTCCTCTTGCTAAGATTAAATTTGATAGGATAAGATGGGAAGGGATAGGAG
>NZ_RYYM01000103.1:0-403 GCF_004379075.1 Campylobacter sp. US25a | reverse complement strand
CAATAAGATCAGGAGTTCGGCTACATTTTTGTAAATTTTGATATATTTTGACTAAAATCTTGATTTTTTGTAGATTACTTTCAGCCTCTAAATAAGAATTTAAGTGTATTATTAGGGTTTTTATGAGTTTTTCTCTATTTTCTTTATTTTCAAAAAACTCAAGAGGACTGTGATTTATAGTTAAAATAACCAAAAGAATATACTTGAAAAATTAATAATACAAAAAACATATACTTTTTAAAAAAATAAAATTTTTCAAATATAGAAATTCAATAGAAGGAGAGAAGCTTAGTTAAAAGTTTGTTGGGTAAGCCACAAGGAGAAACTCACCCCCAAAGGGGCAAGGCTAATAAGCCTTGACAGTAATTATACAAATTAGTATAATTATAAGTATGAGTCGTGT
>NZ_RYYM01000102.1:0-404 GCF_004379075.1 Campylobacter sp. US25a | reverse complement strand
AAACTATTTTTGTTAGAGCTTACTTAAATAATGAGGAGAAATTTTTCTTCGATGAGACAATTAAATGGGCATATTGTGTAAAAAAAGAAGAGGAATTAGAATGCAATCAATCTAAAATTAAGATTTTAGAAAATCTTCAAGGAAATGATATAACCTTTAATACTTCTATGCTTTCACAAAATGATAGGAATATACTTTATAATATGAATGAAAAATATCAATTAATCTTATTTGCCTATTTTAACACGCCTGCATTTAAAACAACACAAGGAATAACGCATTTAGTGTTAAAATGACTAAAGATTTAAATTATGCAAAAAAAGCCATTGAACTTACCCTCTCAAATATAAAAGACAAAGAACAAATTTATTTAAAAGCCCAAAAGGATTATGATGAATTAGTCC
>NZ_RYYM01000101.1:0-408 GCF_004379075.1 Campylobacter sp. US25a | reverse complement strand
ATACCCTTGGTGTTAAAGATGAAACTGCAGGTGTAACTACTCTTAAAGGTGCAATGGCTGTTATGGATATAGCAGAAACTGCTATAACAAACCTTGATCAAATCAGAGCTGACATTGGTTCTGTGCAAAATCAAGTTACATCGACTATAAACAACATTACTGTAACTCAAGTAAATGTTAAATCAGCTGAATCACAAATCAGAGATGTAGACTTTGCTAGTGAAAGTGCAAACTATTCTAAAGCAAATATCTTAGCTCAAAGTGGTTCTTATGCTATGGCTCAAGCAAATTCTAGCCAACAAAATGTTTTAAGATTATTACAATAGTTAAATCTTAAAATCACTTTACATTCTTTTAAGAATGCTGCATATATACAAATCCAAGCCTAGTAGAAATACTAGGCTTTTT
>NZ_RYYM01000100.1:0-414 GCF_004379075.1 Campylobacter sp. US25a | reverse complement strand
TTACTTCAATCTCACATTCATAATCATATTAGATAAAAAGATACTATCTTTATCAAAGTCTTTTGAGTTATATTCATTTTTTGATTGTATAGTTTGCATTAAAGTTGAAAGATTGTATAAACTTAAACTTTCTAATATATTTATGAGTTCTATTTTGCTTAAAGTATTAAAATCATTTAACAATCTAAGATAATTACTTATAATAGAAGAAGAATTTATATTATGAAATACAATTTTATTTTTTATATCTTTTTTAATAAAAAATTGATTATTTTTTATATAAAAATAATCTTTAAGATGATGATTACTTAATATTTGATTATAAAAACTTAAAAGACTTTCTTTGCTGTTTAAGTCTATAAAATTAAGATAAAAATTCTTTTCTTCTAAGGCTAATTTTAAAGCATTAAGATT